>NZ_SMKF01000001.1 GCF_004348325.1 Micromonospora sp. KC213
GCCCCCACCTGCACCGCCTCGTAGCCCCGTTCCCGATCGAAGCGTCCCCCCGCCAGTGAGAGCTATGTGGGGGGACGCTTCGATCACGCAGTTTCACCCCACCGCCTCGGCACGGGCCAGGACATTTTGATAACCGTTGGGCATGAACGCGGGTCTTGGCCGCCAGGCCGGTCCCACCGGCACGATGACCATATCGGTCACCGATCTGGAGGACTTCCTGTGTCAGAGCGCTCTGTTTCCCGCGCCCACCTGCTCCGAGCCGCCGGCCTCGGCGTTGCCGGCGCCACCATCTCGGCGGCGGCCACCGGCAGCCCCGCGACCGCGGCGCCCGACCGCCATGAACATCCGAACGTCCGGCTCATCCGCGCGTACTACGAGGCGTATGGTGCCGGCGACCTCACCGCGCTGCGCCGTTTCCTTGCGCCGAATGTCCGGTGGACGATTCCCGGCCCTCACCCACTGGCCGGCGTCAAGGTCCGCGTCGCGGAGGTCCTGGCACCCTTCGCTCAGCTCGCCCGCGCCGGCTTCCGCTCAGGTGAACACGGCGTTGCGTGCCCGCACCGACTACGACAGGATCACCGCGTGACGATAGGAGATCACCTATGACAAGCTCTCCTCGACATCGACGGGTCCCCATCATCGCCGCCTCGACCGTTTCGGTGCTGGCCCTTGCGCTCGGGCTGCTGGCCCCGTCCGCCGCGGCGGAGCCCACGCACAAAGCGAGGTCGGCGCCGGCGCCGGAAGCCGGGTTGCACGAACTGCGCATGGATGATCCGTCGATCGACTGGCGGGAGATCGTGGTCGACGGCGACGATGTCGAGCGCCGACCGGCCGGCGCGGCGTACAACGTCTTTGGTGGGTTCGGTTCGGTCTCGTGCAACAACACGTCGAACCTGCTGCTGGACTACAAGGAGGAGAACCCGCGCGCCTACTGGAAGATCATGCGGTTGCTCTTCGACCCGGTCGACGGCGCGGGGCTCACGCACATCAAGGTCGAGCTGGGCTCGGACAGCAACAGCTCGTCCGGAGCCGAGCCGGCGACGAAGCGCAGCGCCGACGAGCCCGCGAACGTGTTGCGCGGCGCCGGTTTCCACTTCATCGCTGACGCGCTGAGGATCAACCCCGACATCGAGGTCGAGGCGCTGCGCTGGGGCGAGCCTTCGTGGACCGGTAACGACTGGACCAAGCGGTACCAGTGGTACAAGGAGACGATCGACGCCGCCCACGACGTGTTCGGCGTCGAGTTCGACTGGATCAGCCCGGCGCAGAACGAGGTCCGGCAGGCCACCTACCAGGCGTCCGAACTCAACTGGACGGTTCAGTTCGCCAAGTGGCTCCAGCGTGACGCCGCTGCGCCGGACGCACGCTACGACTACTCGCGGATCAAGATCGTCGCGCTCGACTCCTACCGGGACGGCAACAACGTCGCCGGGCGAATCCTCGCCAACCCGGAAGCACTGGCGCACATCGACGCCCTCGGCTTCCACTACGACATCGTGGGTGGCCCGAATGTCACCCGGCTGAACAAGGAGTACGGACTGCCGATCCTGTACTCCGAGGGTGTCGCCCCGATGATCGACCCGCAGTACCGCCTCGCCGCCGATCCGGCCAGGGGTGGCGTCGGGGGCACCGTGTCCGCCGCCGACATCGCCGACCGCTTCATCAACGCCTATCGGTGGAGCGGGGCGGGAAACGACCCGGCGCACATGACGACGTTCCTCTTCCAGCCCGCCGTCAGCGCCATGTACGAAGGCACCCAGTACTCCCCCAAGCACCTCATCCGCGCGTCCGACCCATGGTCCGGGTACTGGGAGGGCGACGTCGGACTCGTCACCGTGCGTCACTTCCACCAGTTCATCGGCCGTGGCTGGGAGTACATCGAAAGCGCCACCGGTGGCGACGGCACCAAGGGCGACGGCGGCACCAACGTCGACACCTCCACCCGTACCGTCCTGACGGCGCGTACGCCTGCCGGCCGCAAGGGCGCTGCGCAGTGGACTCAGGTGCACGCCAACAACACCCGGACCGACCGGTACTTCGAGGTCAAGGTGGCGGACCTCGGCAGGCGAGGTCGTCCGCTGCACGTCTGGCAGACGCGCGGCCCGGACGCTGGCGAGTCGTACGACGCCAACTACTTCCAGAACATCGGCTACCACGCGCCGGTGCGCACGGAGGTGATCGGCGGCGTCGAACACGACGTGTACCGCGTGCGGGTGCCGGCGTACTCCATCATCACCCTGTCGACGCTGCCGCGGGGCGTTCACGGCACCACGGCGGCATACCGGCCGGGCGACTTCGCACCGCGGGCGCGGGACGAGATCCTCACCTTGCCCTACCGCGACAACTTCGAGTACGACGACTACCCGACCACCGTGGTCGGCGGCCGTCGGATGAGCTACCTCGAGCGCCGCGCCGGCACCCCCCGCTACACGGCCGACCAGGACGGCGCGTTCGAGGTGGTCGCCTCCGGCGACCGCCGTCATCGCCACGTGTTGCAGCAGCAGAACCACGCCGACAACCGGGGCTACCTGTGGAACGTGTGGGGCGACGGCCGGCAGAACGTGCCGTCGACGGCCGCGCCGTCGACGGTGCTCGGCGACCACCGGTGGGCCGACTACACCGCGACGATCGACTTCCGGCTCGACCTCGTCGACCGGGACACGACGCTGGCGAACTTCGCCGGCCTCGGCGTGCGGCAGGTCTACGCCCGCGGCGGCGACCAGGCCACCTACGCCGCCCGCGTCCATGAGGACGGCCGCTGGGAGTTGCGCAAACTCGACACCGTCGTCGCCTCGGGCACCGTGGCCACGTTCGACGCCCGAGCGTGGCACACGCTCTCCGTCGAGGCTCGCGGGAACGTCATCACCGCGACGCTCGACGGTGACCGGCTCACCTCGTACGTCGACACCTCGGTCAACCCGGTGCTGGCCGGGCGGGTGGCACTGGTGAGCGGGTACTACAACACCCGGTACGACAACCTCGCGGTCACGCCGATCAAGGGCCATGCCTGGAAGTCGGAAAAGCTCGATGACGCCGACGCCCGCATCGCCTACCCTGACGGGTTCTCCTTCCACCAGGTCGGGTTCGCGCACTTCAACCGCACCCAGCATGGGCTGGCGGCCGGGCAGTCGCTGGCGCTCGATTTCACCGGCACCGGGCTGAACCTGTTCGGGGCCACCGGCCCGGCCACCCTCGAGGTACGCATCGACAACCAGGCGCCCCGAACTGAGCAGGTCGGGAGCGTCGGCACGAGGCAGACCTCGTACTGGCTGCGCGGCCTGCCGCAACGCCACCACAGAATCACGGTACGCGTCCTCAGCGGGACCTTCACGCTTGACGGCATAGACGTCGTGGGTCGCGGAGCACGCGTGCGCTAGGACCTACGTCGAGTCGGCGGCGGTGCTTGAGCCGGCGTGACCGCTCGACGTCGGAGGTCGAGATATGGCGAGGTCTCCGGTGGATGGTTCAGCGAGCAGCAGAACCTGACACCGGAGACCTCGCCGGCTGTGTTGATCAGACAGCCCGGCGCGCGAAGCGTTGGTTGGAGCTGCCGGTGTAGGTCCACTGGGAGATCCGGGCTCCGTCGGCGCTGGATGCCTCCCACACGTCCATGGCCAGGCCGGACTGCCGGTTGGTGAGACTGACCGTGCCGTCTGCGTGGTCGACGATGCGCCACTGCTGACTGGCGGAGGTGCTGGTGGGCTGCTGGGTGATGGTGGCGCCGGTGCTGTCACTGGCTGCCTGGAGCAGCAGGCCGCTGTGCCGGGCCCTGATCCGGACGTGGCCGTCGCCGGCGTCGACGAACTCGAACTGCTGGTTGGTCCCGCTGCCGACGGTCCACTGAATGAGACGCGCTCCGGGTGCGGTGGATCGCGCGTCGATGTCGAACGCCTTGCCGCTGTGCTGGGCCACCAGGTTGTAGTAGCTCGTACCCGGATTGCCGCCACCTGCGACGAATTCCCAGCGGGTGCCGGAGCCGCCCGCGTCGGCGGGCAGACGGTCACGGGCGGCGGTGTCGTCGTCCATGGTTCAGCGCGCCCAGTCGACAGCGGTGTTGGGGAATCGCCTGTCGCTCCAGAAGCTGGTGTGGCTGCCGCCGACGAAGGTGAGGAATGCCTTGGGCGCGGGCATCTGCGAGTACGCCTGCCGGGCGGACGAGTACTGCGTGGTCGAGTCCCGGTCGCCGTGGACGAACAGGACCTTTGCCCTGACCGAGCTGGCGGGGCTGCCCATGTCGACACAGGACTGCGGGTTGGCGGAGATGATCCGGCTGTCGGGCCAGGAGGTGAGCAGGCCGTGGGTGATCATGAAGTTGTAGACGGGGAAGACCCCATCGGCGACGGGGGCGTTGGTGACGGGGTTGCCGCCGGGGGTGCCGGTGGCCGGGTAGTAGACGTAGGTGGTCAGTGTGCGGCTGCCCCGCCGCCAGTCGTAGCGGCGCACGCCCACGGCGAACGGGGTGGTCGGCGCCGTTCCCAGAGGGTTGACGGGAGCGGTGTGTCCCTGCCCGGAACCGAGCAGGGACACGCCCGCGCCCGCCGCTGCGGCAGCGCTGAGCCGGAGAAGGGTTCGTCGTTGCATCGGCACGTGCCTCCTTACGTGATGTGGTGATGGTTCATGCAGGTCGGCCGTTCCCCGACGGACGGTGGCGGGGAGTCAACACGCCGGAACCGTAGGTGGTGAAGATCCATTGGATGCGACACCTCTGTAACGTTTCAAGTCAGCTGCGCCGAAACGCCATGGCGGATCTCGATGCAAAAAACCCCGTCACCGCCCCGGCTGGCGGATGCCGCTGCCCACACCTCTGGCCTTGCCGGGCACCCGTCGATCAGGCGTATCACACAGTTTGTCCTGCATGCGCCACCCCTTCAATCGACGACTGTCAACATTTGTGCGTTTGCCCGCTGCTTCTACCCACGACCAACGTCGCTGACCGGACCGCTGCCCTGGGCGCGGCGGTCCGGCGTACTCCGGGCGGGTGTCCCGGCTCCTGTTTCCGCCCTCACGCCCCTGGCGCCGGTCTAGCCTCTGGTCCAGGGGTATCGGACGTGAACGGAAGGGCCGGCATGGAGGACTATCCGGCCATCGAGGACCACGGTCTCATCGGTGACCTGCAGACCGCGGCCCTGATCACCCGCAACGGCACCATCGACTGGTTCTGCGCTCCACGGTTCGACTCGCCGAGCATTTTCGGCGCCCTGTTGGACCGGACCCGCGGCGGTTACTTCTCCCTGGTGCCGGACGCCGTGCAGTACGTGAGCAAGCAGCTCTACCTGCCCGACACGCCGATTCTGATCACCCGCTTCATCAGCGCCGACGGAGTCGGTGAGATCGTCGACTTCATGCCGGTCACCGGCGAGCGGGCGACCGACCGGCACCGCCTGGTGCGAACCATCAACATGGTCCGGGGCGACATGCGCTTCCGCACCGCCTGCCGCCCCCGGTTCAACTACGGCCGCGAGCAGCACGAACTCCACATCCAGCCCGAGGGGGCCGTCTTCCGCGCGCCGTCGGCCACTCTCACCCTGCATCTGTCGCACCCCGACGGGCGGCTGATCCCGGTCGAGAACCTGGAGAACCGCAACGGGGACCTGGTCGCCTCGACCACCATGCACGAGGGCGACACCGGCGCGATCATTATGGAGACGGCCGCGCCGGACGGCCCGCGGGGCGTCCCGTACGCCGAGGTACAGGCGCTGTTCGAACAGACGCGGGACTACTGGCGCCAGTGGCTCGACCGCTCCCGGTACACGGGGCGGTGGCGGGAGATGGTCGAGCGGTCCGCGATGACGTTGAAGCTCATGACGTACGCGCCGACCGGCGCGATGATCGCCGCACCCACCGCCTCACTCCCCGAGGAGTTGGGTGGCACCCGCAACTGGGACTACCGCTACACCTGGATCCGCGACACGTCCTTCTCGGTGCGGGCCCTGCTCGGGCTGGGCTTCACCGAGGAGGCCGCCCGGTACACGAACTGGCTCGACGAGCGCATCCGGGAGGCCGGCAACAACGCCGTGCCCCTGAAGATCATGTATCGGGTGGACGGCTCGTCCGACCTGCACGAGGAGATCCTCCCCCATCTGGAGGGGTACCGCGGGTCGGGCCCGGTCCGGATCGGCAACGGCGCGGCCGACCAGCTCCAGCTCGACATCCACGGCGAGGCCCTGGACGCCATGCTCCTCGCCGACGAGCAGGGCATCCGCGCCTCCCACCAGGTGTGGCGGAGCACCGTCCGGTTGGTCGACTGGCTCTGCGACAACTGGGACCAGCCCGACGCGGGCATCTGGGAGAGCCGCAGCCACCCCCGCGACTACACCTTCGGGCGGCTCATGTCGTGGGTGGCGTTCGACCGGGCGATCCGTCTCGCCGACCGCCACGGCCGCCCCGGCGACGTCAGCCGCTGGGTCCACCACCGCGACGCCACCTACAACCAAATCATGGCCAGGGGCTACGACTGGAACCGCCGATCCTTCGTCCAGGCATACGGCGAGAGCGTCCTCGACGCCTCGCTGCTCATCATGCCGTCAGTCGGGTTCGTCACGCCGAACGACCCGCTGTGGCAGTCGACCCTACGCGCCATCGACAAGGACCTCGTCTCCGACAGCCTGGTCCACCGGTACAAGCCATCGGAGGCCCCGGACGGACTGCCCGGCGACGAGGGCACCTTCAACATGTGCACCTTCTGGTACGTGGCCGCCCTCGCCTGTTCCGGGCGGCTGGAGGACGCCCGTCTCACCTTCGAGAAGATGTTCACGTTCAGCAACCACCTGCGCCTGTACGCCGAGGAAATCGCCCTCACCGGTCAGCAGATCGGCAACTTCCCGCAGGCGTTCAGCCACCTCTCCCTCATCACCACGGCCGTCACGCTCGACGAACTGCTCGACGCCGAGGGCCGACGACGGTAGGCCGGGCTGCCGGGCCTGTCGGGGCGACGCCTCAGGTGACCACCGGCCCGCGGTGGACCCACCGGGCCAGGTCCGGTTCGAAGAGTTCGTGGACGCGCCTTTCGTAGCGCCGCAGGTCGTCGGAGTCGAGCAGATCACGCCACTGGCCGCTGGTGCCCCGATGGAAGAAGCGGTGCGGCTCCCGCCACAGCGTGATCTCCGGCGCCAGCTCGTCCGCGCGGGTGCGCATCGCGTCGAAGCTCGCGGCGTTCAGCAGTTCCGGCCACCGCTGCTCAGGAACCTCGATGCCAAGGCGGGCCGCGAGCCCGCGCATCTGCCCTTGAAGATCGGCCTTCAAGTCGTCGTAGTGAAGCAACAGGACATTCGGCTCGTCCCTCGCCTGCCAGAACGTGGACAGGTGATGGCACAGCGCCGGAAGGCCGATCAACGTGTCGTCGTTGTCGATCCACGCCCAGAACCGGTCACGCGCCGACGCCGACCGCTCCGGCACCCCGGTGGGCGCCGAGGGGTCAAGATCATCGAGGCCAACGGCGGCCGCACGCATCGCCATCGCCACATCGAGATCGGCGTTCTCGCTGTGGTTGTCCCAGGAGATCGCGACGTCTCGCGGGTCCCGGGCCACGCAGATGTAGGTCACCCGGTCGTCGAAGGGCAGGCCGTCGAGGGGCGTGTGGGTCTTCATGAAGCGTCGGTGCGGCTGCGCTTCCAGATCGGCCAGCACGTCGTCGAGGCGGTGGGTCAGCGCATCGGGCCAGCGGGATATGGCATCCAGGGCACGAGGAAGTTCGGGTGTCTGGAAAATCAGCAGAGCGCAGATCATCTGCGTCCACGTCGTACCGCATTTCGGCGGTGAAGAGATCACGATGTCTCCGGCACGGAACGGAACATGGTCCCATCGCTCGGTATCCATCAATATAGTTCGATACCTCGTCACGGGTGACCGCACCGCGCACCTCGCCTCAGCACCGGAATTAATCAACAGCCAGGAATGTACCGGGGCGCTGGCTGTCAGACAACGAGCCCTCGGGACAGTACTCGAACGACGAGGTGGCCAGAGGGTATCCGTCGACCACCCGGCAGATCGTCGGGTCGGCACCCTGCGGCTCGGACGGTCACAAAGGACCCAGCACTACGTCGGGGTCGGTGCCCAGTGCCAGTGTCTCCAGAACTGTCAGCAGCTGGCGTTCCTCGTACCTGAAGTGCGATTCCATGATCGCCGCCACGCCCTCCACGTGCTGGTGCAGTTCCGGCGGCGGGGCGGCCCGGGCTACCGCCTCCTGCAGTCCGAGCAACAGGTGAGCGATCATCGAGTGGTCCTGCCGTAGGTAGTACAGCGTGTCGCGCAGCCACGGGTACTGCTCGGCGATCGCCGGAAAGAGGTGACGGTCCTCGCCCTCGTGGTGAGCCGTGAGCGCGATGCAGAACCCGTGGCAGAACAACAGCAGATCCCTGGTCGCCGGCTCAACCGGCTCGCCGGCGGCGAGGGCCTGCCGGGTCACGGTCAGTGCTTCGCGCAGTCTGTCGTGGACGCCGCGCAGCTCTCGGCTCCAGGCAACCAGCCTGGTCTTCTCGCCCTCACCCACGGGTGGAGGGCGAAGGGACAACGATCATCATCGTCGTGCATCCTTCGGTCCGGCGCCTCCATGCCTGGCACGGTCTGCCATCGGCACGCGACGCTGTGGCCCAGCCTAGCGCTGAGCCGCGATCATCGGAAGCGAGAAGGCGACGGCGGCTCAGGTTGGCGGGCAGGGTTCCGGGCGCAGGGCCCGGTCGGGTTGGTCTTCGGCGTGCCAGGCCGGGTTGAGTGCCAGCGGAAGCGGCGGCGCCTGCCACGCCCCCGCGGCTCGTTCGAGGATGGCGTAGTCCCAGCGGGTCTGCTCGGGAACCGGTTTGCCGGCGATGTGGTCGGCCACGGTGGCCAGCACACGCCGCTGTCGGAGTAGCTGGCCGTGCAGGCCGGCGACCTCGACCACGGGGATCTCGGCGTTGAGTTCCGCCGGGACCGCGATGGCGTCGTTCAACGGCAGGATCGCGATCAGCCGTACGCCTCGCACCGGGCAGAGCATCTCGTTGCGGTAGAACGGGGCCTCGTCCAACAGCGAGCGGATGAACGGCTCCTCGGGATCGTCGCGTAGGGGGGCCCCGACGCCGATCACCGCGAACATGTTCCGCAGGAACCAACCCGTGGCGACGCCCCAACCACTGCTCGCCTGCGGTGGTGGATAGTAGATCCGACCGGCTCGCAGCACATGGCTGAGCATGACCGCCGAGTCGACCGCCGGGTGCCGCATGCGTTCCAGGTAGTAGCGGACGATCAGTGCTCCCTCACTGTCTCCCACCAACGCCACCGGTCGACCGGTACCGGCGTACAGCCGCTCCACCTGCTGGGCGAGCAGTCGGGCGCTGGTGGGCACGGACTGGTGCGTGTCGGCCGGCGTGTAGGGCCGCGGGCGACCCCGCTCATCGGTGCCCCGGTACGAGAAGCGCACCACGGGCGGCTCGGCCCATCCCGGCTCGTCGCCCCGGTACCCGGAGTCGTACCCACCGAGGAAGATCACCGTGTGTCGGAGGTCCCCGAACTCCGGTAGGCGCTCGATCGGCGCGGTCGCCAACGTCGCACCACGTGCGCCGCCGGCCTCGATCTCGTCGACGAGGAACAGCGGGGCCAGGGTCAGGGCCAACACCAACGGGACCACCGGCACCCGGCTCCATCGCACCCGCTCGGGCAGCACCGCCGCGCGCACCTTGCGCTGCCACAGCAGGCCGTTGACCACGCCGGTCGCCGCGGCCGCCAGCACCGTCCACCGGTGCGGAACGGACCAGACGAGCACGGCGCCCAGCGCGAGGGTCACGAAGTTGAGCAGTGACCAGCCGACCAGGCCGGCCGACGGCAGGCCATACCACCAGCGCGGCACGATACCGCCGCGTTGCAGCCACGGCGCCAGGATCAACAGCGGCACCAGCTCCATGAACTGGTACCAGGCCAGCGACACGTCCGCCGCCACGACGGCCATCGCCGCCCACGGCAGGAGAACCAGGTGGGCCACTGCCGAGTAGACCAGGTTACGGCCGGCCAGCCGGCGATACGACGGTCTCGGCCGCTGCGCCGGCCAGGCGAGAGCGACCAGCACGGACGCGTACAGTCCGCGCAGCACGATGACACCCGGCAACAGGACGGCGAACATCGCCCAGGAGTCGTGATACACCAGCACCCAGCGCAGATCGAAGAACGTGGCGTACGGCGAGATCGCGCTGACCTGGGGTGCCAGACCGAGCGCGGAGGTGAAGTCGACCGCCAGGAGCACACCCGCCACAGCCGCTGGCGGTATCGCCGCCAGCACCAGCAGCCACAGCAGACGTACCCGCTCGGGACGCACCTTGCCCCCTCTCCGCTGCCCGGGCGGACGCGGCGAGCACTCCCCCGGTGACTGGTCCGCCACCTGACGGGCGGCGTCCTTCACCTGACGGGCGGCGCGGACCGGCACCGGGAAGCGGCCCGACAGCTCAACCCACTCCGACATGGCGCGGATGCACCCGCGCGGGTGCGCTCACGCTGCTGCCGTCCGGGCAGCCGTCAGGAAGCGCGGCATGCTGCTCGTTCGCCATCCTCGGCGGCGATTGGCGACTCGTGTCCGCCTCCTCGCTCCCACCATAGGCGACCTGAGGTCGGGTAGTCCTGGAAACCGCTCCGGCTTCGCCGCGGTGGCTGCGGGTGAAGGAGATTCCGGCCGGGGCGGTTCGGAGTCCGGGTTCGCAGCCGGGACGACTCACCTCCAGCGAGACAGACCCCTTTCGATACCTTTCGATGGTGCTCGATTGTGGGTAGGTTCAGGCTGCCTCAGTGCGCGGCCACGGGGAGCCTCGTCAGATGGCCGGTCTTGGGTGGCGCTGAGCGGACAGGGGAGGCCCTTCGGATGAAGATCGTTGCGTTGTCCTGTACGCAGAAGCGTCTCCCGTCGCTGACCGACGCGCTGCTCGAGGCGGCGATCACCGGCGTCGTCCGGGAGGTCAGTGACGCGGAGATCCAGCGGATTCGGTTGATCGACCATCGCATCGCGATGTGTGAGGGCGAGGACACCTGCCTTGATCCCGAGGTGGGCCGGTGCACGCTCGACGACGACTTCGAGCATGTCGTCGATCTGGCCGAGGGTGCGCAGGCGATGCTGCTCGCCATGCCGGTGTACGCGGGGAACGTACCCGCGGTGCTGAAGATCTTCCAGGAACGCTTGAAGAGCTTCATGAACGCCAGCCAACGCCCGTTCGGCAACCTGCTGGTGGGGACGATCGTGCATTCGCGCACGATGCTGACCGAGCCTGCACTGGGATCGTTGTTCCCGTGGTACCTGCGCCTACGGAACAAGAACGTGGCGTCGGCGTGCCTCACCCAGAACGGTCATCAGGACCTGACCCGCACCGCGGCGCTCGACCTGTGTGTGGCCGTGGGCCGGCAACTCGGCATGACGCTCGACGGCAACCGGTCGCCGGCCAACGACCGCAGGGCACTGCCGTTGGTTCAGTCACCGGCTCGTCCGCGCTGCGGTGACCCGGCCGCGTCCTCTCCTGGAGCCTGAGAAGACTCCGCGCGCCAGGTGCACCCGTCGCCCACCTGTTCGCACGACACCGTGACGTCCGGTTCCACGTAGCGGGCGGCGATGGCGGTGTTGAGTTCCTGGCAGTACGGGCACGGTGACGAGAACGTCAGGACGACGCCGGCGCGGGCGGCCCGTTTGCGGTACCGGAGGATCCCACAGTCGGCGTTGCGCAGGACGGTGCCCGAGGGCTGGGGCTCACTGGTCACTGCCGAGTCGTACAGCAACAGCTGACGCTGCAGCCGCGTCATGAAGTGATCGGTGGTGGATATCCCGGCGGGCCGTTGCGCCCGCAGTAGTTCCGCGGTGATGCGGGAGTTTGCCTGGATCCACGCAGCCAGGCCTTCCTCGCCGTGCTCTCCCAGGATGAACTCCTCTGCGGCCGCCTGGGCCTCGAAGAACCGCTGGCGCCACAGGTCGACCTTCTCGTCCGGGTCGAGGGGAGACGGTTCACTGGTCATGGTCCGCGTCCCTCCCGGTGGCACCGTCCAGCTCGGCGAAGACCTCCTGGGCGACGCGCAGCCCGTTGTTGGCGACCGGCCAGCCACCGTAGTAGGCGAGCTGAATGATGACTTCGACGATCTTCTCTCGCGACATCCCGAGGTGCAGGGCGGCACCGATGTGGCCGCGCAACTCCCAATCGGTCCGCGCCAGGGTGACCGCGGTCAGCGCGACCAGTTCGCGCTCCTCGACGCTCAGGTGCGGGCGGGTCCAGATCTCACCGAACAGGTGGTCGACGGTGATCTGCAGGAACTCCGGGTAGGAACCCGGGCGCGGTACGCGGCCGAAGACCTGCTGGAACATGGCCTCACCCCGCTCATGACGGGCAGACGGCTGATTCATCGATCAACTCCTTCGTGTTGGCCGAACAGTTGTCAACGTCCCCGACGCCACGAAGGCGACGACCAGCAGCGCGGCGCCGCTGCCGAAGGCGGCCGGAACACTCACCCGCTCGGCGATGAGCCCAACGACGACCGGTCCGACGACGGCGCCGACATCGGTGCACATCGAGAAGACGGCGACGCCACTGCCGGCCCGGCCGGCGACGACGTCACCGATCAGCGCGGCCGGTGCGGCGTTGAGCAGCGCCGATCCCGCCGCGTACACACTGAGCAGGACGACGAGCCAGGCGTACCTGTCCACGAACACCAGGCCTGTGATCGCCACCGCGGCCACACCGGTGCCGGCGATCATGGCGGACCGGCGGCCGGCCCGATCGACAACCCGGCCGGCCGGCATGATCAGCAGCGCCTGGACGACGGCGGATATCGTGAACGCCCACCCGACCCACGTCACGTCATGTCGCCACGCCACAACCACCGTGGGGACCAGCGCGCTGCGCAGCCCGAACAAGACCCATCCCTGCGCCAACGCTGCGAGGCAAGCCACCACGTAGCGTCGGTCCCGCAGTAGGACCGGTAGCCGGACCACGTCGCGGCCAGGCCCCGCGCCGGCAGTTCGGCCGGTGCGCAGCACCGCCAGTGTCAGCGCCGCGGCGGCTAGCAACAGCACGGCGTAGGCCACGAACGGCGCGGACAGGGCGATCAGAGCGAGGAGTCCGCCCAGTGCTGGTCCGCAGATCCCGCCGAGCAGGAAGCCCGCTTCGAACACGGCGCTGGCCCGGCCCCGCTGGTCGGCCGGCGCGATCGCCAGGAGTGTCGCCAGTGCGGACACCGAGAACAGCACTGAGCCGACGCCGCCGAGGCTGCGGAACACGAGCAGCTGCCCGTAGGACCCGGCGAACGCCGTCAGGACCGAGGAGACCGCACACAGCAGCAGGCCGGCGACCAGGACTCGCCGCTCCCCGAAGCGAACTCCGAGCCGGCCGCAGAACGGACTGGTGGCCAGTCGCATCAACGCGAACAGGGCGACGAGCGCTCCGATCTGGGTGGGCCCGGCCCCGAACGTCGCCGCGTACACCGGGAGCACCGGGAGCACCAGTCCCAGGCCCAGCATGACGCAGCCACCAACGACACTGAGGACGTAGACCTCGCGAGGGAGACTCTGCTGGGCGACGGCAACGGGTGGGCCGCTGCCAGGGTCGGTCGCCGTCATGTCCGATCACAGGTACCTGCGGAGGATGCCTTTCCGCCAAGAACATGATCCGTAACCGGCGGCTGGCCCGGGTCATCTCCGACTGCGGTTGGGGCGAGTTCCGTACCCAGCTCGAATACAAGGCCGCGGGTGCCGGCCGGGTCCTGGTCGGACTCGACCGCTGGTACTCGTCGTCCAAGACCTGCTCGGCGCGGGGGCGTCTGCTCGCCGCAATCTCCTTCGGCACACGCCACTGGACGTGCCCGGTCTGCCGCACCCGACACGATCGGGACGTCAGCGCGGCGACGAACATCGTTGTGGCTGGTCGAGCCGGAGCCAGGGAGAACCCTGGCGATACCTGCGGAGCTGATGGGAGACAGCAAGGGTCCTCCCTTCTGCGGTCGGCTGGGAAACAGGACCCCCGGGGTGACCCAGGCGATCCCCGCCCTTGAGGGGTGGGAAGGAAGTCAAAGGATGATGCTGAGCTTTGCGTGCTCGTACAACGTCTCGTGGTCGAGCACCACGACCCGTCTGCGGACCCGGAACGACTCGCCCTCGACGACGAGTTCGAACCGGCACTTGCCGACGTAAGCGTCAGAGCGTCCGTGCCCGAACCGGTACACGATGACATTCGCCGCCACGTCGAGGTGCGTGCCCCGGTCGGTCAGGATCTCCACGTTGCTGATCATCCGATTCGTCCGCGACCGAGGGTTCTCACACCACACCTCACCGTTGAGGAGTTGTTCGATCCGCTGGCGTAGCCGGGCAGCATCGTCGTCGATGAGCCCGAGCGCATCGGCCGTCTCGCCGCGGACGTCGGTGGCCGGCACCGAGTAGCGGATGTCGTGGGTCAGCATCTCGTCGTACCACTCGCGCAGGCGCCACTCGTCGAGCAGCCGCGCCTCACGGAAGAGGAACTGGCTCACCCGGTGCCACAACCGCACCTGGGCCGCTTCGTCGACCGTCAGCTCGGTGGTCATCGTGCTTCTGCCCCTTGCATCTCGCCCCGGTGAGCGACCTCGAGGTGACCGTCGTCGCCGTGCATCAGCCGGTCCCACTGCCGCCAGAACTCGCGGGCGGGAAGCTCGTCGGTCGTCTCCGGGACCTCCTTGTTCATACCCCGTGACAGATCCGAGTAGCGGACCGTGCGGTTGAGATAACCCCGCTGGCACGACTCGACGATCTCGATGTCGTCCGGGGTGGCGAAGCCGGCGGGGCCGAGGAACGTCAGGTAGTGACTCTTGCGCAGTTCCCGGATGTCCGGATCCTCGTCCTTGGGGGCCAGGGCGACCGAGGTGATGGCCATCTGGCCGGCGCCGACCGGGTCGATCTTGCGGATCGTGATCGCGATCGCGTCGATGATCATCAAGTTGGGGAAGATCAGCACCGCACGATTGGTGCCGGTGATCCGTTCGGCGCGTTCGGCGCCGAACCGGTCGACGAACCGTGCGGCCGTCGCCTCGATCCGCGGCCGGACCTCGGCGCCGAACATCGGCGTCCAGTAGGCCAGCGGGCGGGCCGCCGCCGGTGGCAGCTCGTTGGCTCCGTGCCCCAGTCCGAGGGCGCGGCCGAAGCCGCCTCGTCGTCGTGGTGGCACCGACCCCAGCGACTCCATGTAGCCGACGTAACGCTTGTGCAGGGCCCGGAAGTGGTAGATGTCGACGCTGTTCTCCATCATGAGCTTCCAGTTGGCCCGAGCTCCGTGCAGTTGCGCACCCTGGATCACCTCCATCCCGACCTCGGACTGGTCGTCGATCAGATCGAGGTACTCCGTCGCACCCGCCAGGTACTCGGTCAAGGTGCGCGGCTGCTCCGGATCGAAGGTGACGAACACGAAACCGCGGTAACTGTCACTGCGGTGCCGCGCCAGGCCGAAGTCCGCCTTCCGGAAGCCCGGCCCGTACCCGTCCGGGATCGGGACCCCGACCAGGTCGCCCTGGATGGAGAACGTCCAGTCGTGATACGGGCACCGGAACGATCTGGCCCGCCCGGCCGGCTGCGAGCAGATCAGCGCCCCGCGGTGGGTGCAGCTGTTCGCAAACACCCGGATCACCCCGTCGGACCCGCGCGCCATGACGACCGGGCGCCCGCCGACGTCGCGTGCCACGTAGGAGCCCGGCCCGGGCACCTCCGATTCGTGCCCGACGTACAACCAGCAGCGATCGAAGATCATGGTCGTTTCCCGTGCGGCCAGGTCGTCGTCGGTGTAGGCGCGGCGATCCACCCGGAACGAGAGGCGCTCAAAATCATCGACCACGATCGGGTCGCCGACCGGCCGCTGCGGTTCGATCGTCACTGCTCCCCCTTGCGCTGTAGCGTCTCGACCGTGCTGATGACCAGCTCGGCCGTGCGCACGGCAGAATCGCCGCACTCCGGCTGCGCAGCGCGCAGCCGGGCCCGGTAGTCCCGGGCGGGATCGAGCAGATCGGTGACAGCGTCGGCGACCGCCTGCTCGGTGACGCCGGCCGGCTCCAACGCCGTCCCGAAGCCCGCGCTACCCACGAAGTACGCCTGCACAGGCTGATCCACAGCCAGCGGGATCACCAGCATCGGGGTCGCCGCCCGGATCGACTCCGCCACGGAGTTGTATCCGCCATGGGTGATGAACACGTCGGCGCGCTCGAGCACCTCACGTTGCGGCAGATACGGGGCGCTGAGCACGTCGTCGGGCAGCGCGAGCTCCTCGCCGAGATCTCCTACCGCAGCGATCACCTGTGCACCTGTCGCCGCCGCCCCGGTGATCACCGTGCGTAGCAGGTCCGGCCGCCGGTAGAAGATCGTGCCGAAGGAGACGTACACCACCGGGCGGTCGGGGTCGATCCGATCCAGGCCCGAGAAGGCGACCTCGTCGCCGCGGGTGCCCGCCGCACCCGGCAACCCGACCAGTTGCACACCGTCGTCGGTGACCGCGTCGTCTCCGACGAGAGCAGGAATCGTCGGCATCAGATTGAGAATCGGCGAACGCGCCGAATGAGTCCGGGTCGACCACAACACCCCGTGCCTGGTCAGATAGTCGCCGACCTGCTCGTCGTACGGCCAGCGACCTCGTCGATGCTCGCTCGGGCATACTCCGCCCAGGTTGGCCCAGATCATCCCGTACGGCACGCCGGACGCCTGTGCGCCGACCATGGCCGACGCCGTGACCGGCAGCGAATCGACGAGCACGAAGTCCGGTGCCGTCGCACGGAGCGCGTCAGCTGTCTGGTCTGCCACCGGCGACGACCGGAGCATCGGGCCGATCTTCGCCGGATCGCCGCTCCACGGCGCCATCTCGACCTGCCCGATCGCGTGGACCTGCGCCTTTCCCAAGACCTGGCGACGCTGC
This sequence comes from Micromonospora sp. KC213, assembly GCF_004348325.1. Taxonomy (GTDB): domain Bacteria; phylum Actinomycetota; class Actinomycetes; order Mycobacteriales; family Micromonosporaceae; genus Micromonospora. The sequence continues at coordinate 16,854 of NZ_SMKF01000001.1, forward strand.
TCGTCGAGCGCGCCACCGTCGGCGGACAACAACAGCAGTGCAACCTCACTGCCGGCATTCTGGAGCGCATTGACCACCGGAACATACGGGTTCAGGTGACCATGCTGAGTCGTGGTGAGGAGGGCGACGCGCATCAGATCTCCGATCCATCGGAAGAAGACGACCAGGCCGACCCAAGAGCTGGCCCTGGATGCACCACAGCAGCCACGACCGCGACATCCCCTGGCTGCAGAAACGAGTCGAGACGGCGACGCACGAACGGCAGAACCCCCCCGGACAGGCGAGAGCGCCCGGCAGGCGAAAGGGACCGTCGACGTCCAGGTGTGCTACGAGGCTCTACGCATTCGCCACCATCGGGGAGGGGACACATCGATCAACGTTACTCGGAACACAAAGCCTGCCGGGATGTGCAATCGATGTCAACGCCTTGCGGCTGTCAGCTACCACCACTCCGCTGGACGCAACTCCGACCGAGGGCTCAGCGTGACCTACAGCAACTGCAGATCCCTCCGGCAACCCGCAACGGGATACACGAGACATTGACCTTGCCGAGTTTTCGTCGGGTGTGTGTCGATTTCCGTGGTTGGGCGGGTGTGATCAAGGTTGTTGGATGGTGATCCGGTCGCCGTAGGCGAGGATCAGGGTGCTGAGGGCCTTGGTCAACCGTAGACCCGGCCGGTGATGCTCCCACCGCCCTTGCGGGCAAGCGCCATGACCGTCACCATCCCCGCGGGCGTGCCAGGAGCCCTCCCCGCACTGGCGCTGGCCCCGGCGGCGGTGTGGTACCGGGCGTCCTCGTCACACCCCTTCGTCGGATGAGGTGCGCCGAACGGTTCACGCTGGCGATCAAGGTGTTGTCCAGGTCCGCGGTCTACGGCGGTCACTGTCACGATGCGTGGTCCGAAGCCTGTCTTTGATCACGTTTCCATTTGTCTTGCCTGCCTACCGGGCCCGTCCAGGTTGCGGGTACGGCGGGCCTACCGGCGCGGAGCAGGACCGGTGCTGCCGCGCAGCGAGATCGGCGGGGTGAACAACAGGTGCCGGGGCTGCTCGTCGGGGGTCGCGATGCGTTCGAGGAGCAGGTCGACGGCGCGCGTGCCCATCTCGGTCGGCACGTCCGCGGCGGTCAGCGGCGGGCGGAAGTCCTCGGCCCAGTGGCGGGCCAGAACGCCGGTGATGGAAAGGTCTGCGGGCACCGCGATGCGGGCCTGTTCCAGGGCGCGTTGGATGCCCGGGAGGGCCGCTTCGTTGATGGTGACGATCGCGGTTACGTCCGGGTGTTCGTCGCGGAGCCGTCGCAGGCACTCCTCGCCTGCCGTGGCGTCGTCAGCGCAGCAGAGGTCGACTCCGGTCAGGCCACGCTGGGCGATGGCTTCGGTGAAGCCGACCAGCGCACGCTGGGCGGGACCGTAACCGGAGGCGACCAGCTCGGCGGACCGGTTGACCAGTGCGATGTGGCGGTGACCGAGGTCAGTCAGGTGATGTACGCAGCGGGCAACCAGGGTGGCGTAGTCGACGTCCACCCAGCAGGTGCCTTCCGGGTTGGCGGTGTGGCCGATGGTGACGAACGGTAGGCCGGTCTGCCGCAGGCGGGTGACACGTTCGTCTTCGAGGCGGATCTCCATGAGAATGACGCCGTCGACCCGGCGACCGCTGACGATCCGTTCGAAGGACCGGTCGTGGTCGCCACCGGAGGGAGACAGCAGCACATCGAGGTCGGCGCGGGCGGCTGCCTCGACCACGCTGGCCACGAAGCCGAGCTGCATGTCCGTCAGCCGGAGGCTGGCTGGCGGTATCACCAGCCCGAGGGTGCGGGTACGGCCCTCCTTCAGCGCGCGGGCCGCGGCGTTGGGGCGGTAGTCCAGCTCGTCGATGACGGCCTGGATGCGCCGCCGGGTCTCGTCGGAGACCGCTCGCTTGCCGCTGAGCGCGTACGAGACGGTGCTGCGCGACACGCCGGCCCGACGGGCGATCTCCCCGATGTTCATCTCACTCCTCGCCCGTCGCGTCGCTGCTGTGACGCGCGTGGTCAGTTTCGCGCACCGTCCGGCCCGGCCGTCGCTATCAGGTGTCGCGTGCAGCGAACCGATTCGACCAGCCTAGGTTTGATCGACAGCCGGTGTCAACGGGACGAGCCGAGGGCTGCGAGCCGACCTCAGCCGAGGATACTGAACCTGCCGTCGCCTCTTGACCGGGGGTTCGGTCGGACCTATGTTCTGTCGAACCGATTCGGCGAACCGATTCGATGATCAACCCAAAGCACGTAAGCCTGCTGCCTCCCCGGGGAGCAGCCTCCCGACCGAACACAGACAAGGGGACACGTCATGACATCGTTTGGCAGGAGCCAGCGAGCCCTCGGGGTGGCGCTGGCGGCCCTGGTCGCGGCCGGCGGCACCGTCGCATGTTCGTCGCGGAGCGACAGCTCGGGCGACGCGGCCGGCCGGACGTACACCATCTGGGACCCGTACCCGCAGTTCGACGACAGCTCGGACTGGGTCACGCTGCTCACCAAGTGCGGCACCGACGCCGGGGTGACCGTGACCCGGACCGGCTACGACACCACCGACCTGACGAACAAGGCGCTGCTCGCGGCGCAACAGGGCAACTCGCCCGACGTGCTCATCGTGGACAACCCGGTGGTGTCCACGCTGGCCGAGGCCGGAACCCTGACCACGACCGAGGAGACCAAGCTCGACACCTCCGTGATGGAGGCGAACCTGCTCGGCGCCGGTCAGAGCGGCGGCAAGACGTACGGCGTGCCGATCGGTGCCAACACACTCGCCCTCTACTACAACAAAAAGGTGCTGGACGCCGCCGGCGTGGACCCGACGACGGTCGAGGACTGGGCCGCGCTGAACGCCGCCCTGGCGAAGGTGACCGCCGCCGGCAAGAAGGGAATCACCTTCTCCGCCATCGGCACCGAAGAGGGCAGCTTCCAGTTCCTGCCGTGGTTCTGGGGCAGTGGCGCGCAACTGACCAAGCTGGACTCCCCCGAGGGCACCGCGGCGGTCTCCCTGTGGACCGACTGGCTCAAGAAGGGCCACGCCCCCAACTCGGTCATCAACAACACGCAGACGACGAGCTGGCAGGAGTTCGCCAGCGGCGACTTCGCCTTCGCCGAGAACGGCACCTGGCAGTTGGGCAACGCGAAGAAGCTCGGCTTCGAGTACGGCATCATCGCGATCCCGGCCAAGGCGGGTGGTCCCGCGCCCGCGCCGACCGGCGGGGAGTTCGTCACGATCCCGGTGCAGAAGAGGACCGACCGCTACACCACCTCACAGAAGCTGGTCGCCTGCCTGACCAGCAGCGACAACCTGCTGGCCACCGACACGACGCTGTCGTACATCGCACCCACCGTGACGGTGCAGGACAAGCAGGTCGCCCAGAACCCCGAACTGAAGGTGTGGGTCGAGGCGGTCAAGGCCGCCAAGGGGCGCACCGGCGACGACCTCGGCACGAAGTACCCGAAGATCTCCGAGCAGTTGTGGAAGGCCGTGCAGGCGGCGCTGAGCGGGTCGAAGACTCCGCAGGCCGCGCTGACGGAAGCGCAGTCGGCAGCCGCCGCAGCGACGAAGTAGCGCGGACGAATGGCTTCCTCGACGCACACGGCGTCCCGTGGCCTGGCGGCGCAGGAGCCCGCCCGGCCACGGGCACGCCCGTCCCGCCGGCCGGCGGGGGGCGGCACGGGACGGTGGGCAGCCTGGGCCTTCCTGCTTCCGCTGCTGGCCTACCTGCTCGCCTTCTACGCCTACCCGCTCTACCGCAACCTGGACCTCAGCCTGCGCGACTACACGGTGCGCTCGTTCGTGCAGGGCGACGCGCCCTTCATCGGCCTGGCGAACTACCGCGAGGTGGCCGACAACCCGACGTTCGTGCCGGCGCTGACGCACACGGTCGTGTTCACCACCGCCTCGCTGGTGCTCCAGTTCGGGATCGGCATGGCGCTGGCGGTCTTCTTCCACCAGCACTTCCGCCTGTCCGCCACCCTCCGGGCGCTCTTTCTCGTGCCGTGGTTGCTGCCGTTGATCGTGTCGGCGTCCACCTGGTCCTGGATGCTCAACAGCGAGGCCGGCGTGGTGAACACGTTCCTCGGGGTGCTCGGCATCGACCCGGTGAACTGGCTCACCTCGCCGGACTGGTCGCTCGCCTCCGTGATCATCGCCAACGTGTGGATCGGGATTCCGTTCAACCTGGTGCTGCTCTACAGCGGCCTGCAGGGCATACCGCAACAGATCTACGAGGCCGCCGCGCTGGACGGGACCACCGGCTGGCAACGGTTCTGGCGGCTGACGTTCCCCCTGCTGCGCCCGGTCTCCGCGATCACCCTGTTGCTCGGCCTGGTCTACACGCTCAAGGTCTTCGACATCATCTGGATCATGACCAAGGGCGGCCCGGCCGACTCCTCCACCACCCTCGCCACCTGGTCGTACCAGCTCGGCTTCGGCAGTCTGCTGCCGCAGTTCGGGCCAGGCGCCGCGGTGGGCAACCTGCTCATCGTGGCGGCGCTGGCGTTCGGGCTGGTCTACATCCGCGTACAACGTCGGCAGGGAGGTACGGCATGAAGCGGGCCACCACCTGGTGGAAGACCGGAATCGGCCTGGTGCTGACCGCCCTGATGCTGTTCCCGGTCTACTGGATGGTCAACGTCTCGTTCACCCGGGACGAGGACATGCGCAAGACCCCGCCGGACCTGTTCCCGTTCCACGGCACGGTCGAGGGGTACCGCGCGGTCGTCGACCAGCAACTGCCCCACCTCGGGACCAGCCTGCTCGTCGGGTTCGGGACGGTCGCTCTCACGCTGCTCATCGCGGCGCCGGCCGGCTACTCCCTGGCCAAGCTGCGACCCGCCGGCGGTCGCCTGCTGAGCTTCGTGCTCCTCGTCGCCCAGATGATCCCGGGCATCATCATGGCGATGGGCTTCTACGCCATCTACCTGAACCTGGGCGTGCTCAACACCCTGCCCGGGCTGATTGTCGCCGACGCGACGATCGCCGTCCCGTTCGGGGTGCTCATCTTCCAGGCGTTCATGTCCGGCATCCCCGAGGAGATCACGCAGGCGGCCACGGTCGACGGCGCCGGGCCGCTGCGGACGTTCTGGTCGGTCATCCTGCCGGTCAGTCGAAACGCCGGCATCACCGTCGCGCTCTTCGCGTTCCTCTGGGCGTGGTCGGACTTCATCTTCGCCTCCACCCTCAACGGCGGCGGCACCCTTCGGCCAATCACCCTCGGCATCTACAACTACATCGGCAACAACAATCAGCAGTGGAATGCGATCATGGCAACGGCGGTCGTGGCGTCGATTCCCGCGGCCGTGCTGCTGGTCGTCGCCCAGCGTTACATCGCGGCCGGCGTCACCACCGGTGCCGTGAAGGACTGACCCCACCGCAACCAGCGAAAGCGAGCATCAGCATGCCCGTCGCCCCACCCGGTCCCCAGTTCTCGGTACGGGAGATCCCGTTCAGCCACTGCGGATCCTGGTTCGACTTCTCCCCGGTCATCGCGGAGAGGACCTACGCGGACGACGTACACCTCGTGTCCCACCAGAACGGGCTGCACCCGGTGCTACGGCTCGTCCCGCACCTCGACGGCAGCCGGGTGGACACCAGTGTCACGGCAGTGCCGTCCCGGCTGACGTGGACCCACGACGCCGGTCGGATCGAGCTGGCCTACGAGTCCACCGACACCGTACGGGTGCGCGGCACCGGACTGGGCCTGCGCATCGTCGCCGCCGCGCCGGTGCTGACCCCGTTCTCCGGGGCGTACTTCCTGCGTGACCCGGTCGACGGCTCGTACCTGTTCACCCTCTACGAGACCGGCCGGCGCTACCGCCTCACAGTGCTCTCCGGTCCTGCCGTGGCCGTCGAGGGCGCGCAGCAGCTCGGTACCGCGCAGCGGGGTGTCGTCCTCGCCGACACGGACACCTGGGAGGTGGCGATCGAGGAGTACGACAACGCCCGGCCCCCCTACCGCCCGACGCTGGCCTTCGACCAGGTCGCCGAGACGGCCACCACCGCGTTCGCCGAGTTCGTGGCGGCGGTGGCGCCCTGGCGCACCGACCGCACGCCCGCCGCCGAGCTGGCCGCCTACGTGTTGTGGTCGGCCACCGTACGCCCCGCCGGGTTCGTCACCCGGCCGGCTGTGCTGATGTCCAAACACTGGATGGACAAGGTGTGGAGCTGGGATCACTGCTTCAACGCGCTCGCCCTGGCGTCCGGCCTCGCGGACCTGGCATGGGACCAGTTCCAGCTGCCGTTCGAGCACCAGGACACCTCCGGCGCCCTGCCGGATTCCGTCACGCACTCCGAGGTGCTGTACAACTTCGTCAAACCACCCATCCACGGCTGGGCGCTGCGCCGGCTCCGCCAGCGCATCCCCAGCCTGGCTCGGGACGAGCTGGTCGAGGCGTACCGGCGGTTGGAGTGCTGGACCCGCTTCTGGCTGACCGCTCGCCGGGTGCCCGGGCAGGCGCTGGCGCACTACCAGCACGGCAACGACAGCGGCTGGGACAACGCCACGACGTTCGACCCGGAACGGGTGGTCGAGTCCGCCGACCTGGCCGCGTTCCTCGTACTGCAGATGCGTGAGCTGGCCGACCTGGCCGGCCAGCTGGGACTGGCCGAGCAGGCCACCTCCTGGACCGAGGAGGCCGACCAGATGCGGGCGGCGCTGCTGGAGCTGTGGACCGGGCAGGAGTTCGTCATCCGGTCCGCCGGCACCCGGCGCACCTGGACCAGCGCGAGCCTGCTGGACCTGATGCCCGTCGTGCTCGGCGACGAGCTGCCCGAAGCGGTCCGACAGGCCCTGGCCGACCGGATCAAGGCACACCTGACCCCGCACGGGCTGGCCACCGAACTGCCGACCTCACCTGATTACCAGGCCGACGGATACTGGCGTGGCCCGATCTGGGCCCCCGCCACGGTCCTGATCGAGGACGGGCTGCGGCGCAGCGGCTTCACCGGACTGGCCGACGAGGTGAGCAGCCGGTTCCGGGCCCTGTGTGAACAATCCGGCTTCGCCGAGAACTTCGACGCCCTCACCGGCGCCGGGCTACGCGACCGCGCCTACACCTGGACGGCCAGCGCCTACCTCGTTCTCGCCGCCGCCTACGAACACCGGCGCCCACCGGGAGGCGGCAACACCCAACCTTTTTCAGCGGAGAAAACACCGTGAATCAGGCGTCACCAGGTGGTGCCACCACCTGGTGACCCGCCTGCGAAGTGGTCGGTAAGGGCAGTGGCACCTACCAACCCTTGAGATGGAAGGCCTCGTCCGGGCCGCCCTCGGCGAACCGGAACTGGTCGACACCATCCCCGCCGAGACCGCGCTCGGAGCCGAACCACCATCAGGCGGCGGTGCGCGAGGCGCTCGCCGGGTTGCCGCACGTACCCGTCCGGTTGGGCGTACCGGGGTCCACCGTGCTCGTCGCCGACGCCGTAGCGTAGTCGACTGCTGGCTAGAATGGTCGTCCCGCAGGTTCGGCTGGCCTGCGGGACGAGCCTTCGGGGGGGTGACGTGCGACACGGAGCATACGACCCGACCGTCCGAGGGGTCATCTTCGACCTCGACGGCGTTCTCGTCGACAGTGAGCCCAACTACTTCGCCGCCGAGCGGCGGCTGCTCGCGGACCACGGCGTCGACTTCACGGTCGAGATGAAGCGCCCGTACATCGGAATGAGCACCCGCGAGGTGATCGTCGATCTGGTACGCCGGTTCGGGCTGCCAGAGCCGGTCGACGTCCTGATCGAGCGGAAGAACGCCCACTACCTGGAGCTGGCCTCCCGAGCCACCACCGTGTACCCGCAGACCAGCCGCCTGCTGACGCTCCTGCACGAGCGGGGGTACCCGGTGGCCCTGGCATCCGGCTCGTCACCGGAGGTCATCGAGGTCGTTCTCAACGCCGCCGGGCTGCGCAAGCTGTTCAACGTGGTGGTCTCGGCAGACGCCGTACCGCGTGGCAAGCCGGCGCCGGACCTCTTCCTCGCCGCCGCGAACCAGTTGGGGGTGCCCCCCGAAGGGTGCGTGGTACTGGAGGATTCCGCGCCGGGGGTGCGAGCCGCGCTCGCCGCCGGGATGCGGTGTGTCGCCGTCCCGTACCTTCCCGACGACCCGCTGGATCCGGTGTACCGATCCGCTGATCTGCTGATCCCGTACGGGATGTCGGGATTCCGGGCCGAGGAGGTGTTCGACTGGCTCACCACGCGGGGCGGGCAGGGCGACCGGCCGCACGACGACCGACCGCAGGCTTGACGGACGTCATGTCGTCGATCTCTGGGTAAAAGGAGAACCAGACCCGCTCGACGGCTGAAATGCGCCGACCCCGGTCAGGGCTAAATCCACCGAGCCACCCGCGTGCTCCCCCGTCGCCTGTCGGCGCCATCGCGATGTCGGACAGCCGCCAGCCTGGCGACCGTCCGGAGCACTGGATGACGAGTGCAACTGTTTCCGACTCGCACTTGAACACCGACCGCACGCTTGCGGGCAGCGCCGGTCAGTCCAGCGACGACAGTACGGTACGGCGACGTCGCTGCGGCACGCCCGGTGGCCGACACTTGGGCCAACTCGCGGCGTGCCACGCCCGATGAGTACGCCCGCCGACGGCCCGTCCCGGCCCCCGGCGACCAGCGCCCCGTCGGGTCCCGGCGGGCGCGCCTTGAGCGTCCCGCACCCGCTGCGCGGTCTGTGCGTCAGGCGGATGCGGGAAAGCGCATGGGCCATTCGGATGCGACGCGCGACTCTCGACTGATACCGAGGCGGAACATATGCTCACCGCAATAGCCCATGTCGATCGCGACACCGGGATGCGGATGGTGCTGGAGGCGTTGCGGCACGCCGAGTTCGACACGGCTGCCACCCAAGCATCGGCATCCCAGCTGTGGCCTCACGATCCCCTGGGCGCGCCCACCTCCGGCCCCGATCGGCTACCTGGAAGGGTCACCACCTCCACCATGTCATCGAAGGTTGCAAAAGTTTCCGTCGTCATCCCCACGTACAACCGGTGCGCCCTGCTCGCCGAGACCCTTCGCGGACTGGCCCGCCAGAACCTGCCCACCGACGAGTTCGAGGTCATCGTCGCCGACGACGGCTCCTCGGACGCCACGCCCGACGTGGTGAAGTCCTTCGCCGACCGGTTACGCCTGAAGTACCACTTCCAGGAGGACCTGGGATTCCGCGTCTCCGCCGCCCGCAACGCCGGGGTACGGCTGGCCGACGCACCGCTGCTGGTTTTCCTCGACACCGGCGCCCTGGTTGGCCCCGACTACCTGCGACACCACCTGGCCGCACACGCCGATCCGGCCACCCCGAGGGCGGTCATCGGCTACGCGTACGCCTACCGGCCGGAGGACCCGACCCCGGGTCTCGCCGCGATGGTCGATCGGGCGCTGCCAGAGCGGGTGGTCGACATCTACAGCGGCGATCCGTCCTTTTGGGACAACCGGCACGGCGAGTTTCTCGCGTGCGACTTCGATCCGGGCCGCCGGGTGGTGCCGTGGATGCTGTTCTGGGCCACCAACTGTTCCGTCCGCACCGAGGACTACTGGGCTGTCGGAGGCTTCGACGAGGATTTCCAGCGATGGGGCGTCGAGGACATGGAACTGGGTTTTCGGCTCTTCCAGCGCAACATTCCGTTCACACTGAGCCGCTCCGCCTGGGTCATCGAAGGGCCACACGAGCGTGAGTGGGAAAGCAACATGGACAGCAACCACCACAACATCGAGATGTTGCTGAACAAACACCCGGAGCCGGTCAACGAAATCGGATTCGCCCTGCTCACAAAGGACCAATACTGGTCCTGGGAGAACGACTACCGCGCCCTGCTCGACTGGGCTGCCGAGGCGCGCGACCTCGACGTCGCCAAGGAACTGCAGGAGGCGGTCGAGGGGCTGCAACCGGGTGACCGGGTCGCCGTGCTCGGCTGCGGCCCGCAGGTGCCTGCCGGCCTGTCGTCGGCGGTCCTGTTCGACTTCGACCGCGACCTGTTGGAGCGCGCTCTCGCCAACACCGCGTACACCGGTCACCACGCGCTCGGGCTACGCACGCCACTTCCCGACCACTCGGTGGACGTCGTGCTGATCACGTCGCGGCTGCGCGGAATGTTCGACCGCTGGGGGCTGGACCTCGTCCGTGAGGCCCGCCGAATCGGCCGTGAGGTCCGCGCGCCAGGGCTGGAGTCCTGATGGGCACGGCGGTGGATACCGGGCGGCTGGCCGTCAACGGTGGACCGGCCGTCCGTCCGGCGGACCGCCCCTGGCCGGTATGGCCGGTACCCGCGCCTGAGGCCGGCCGGTACCTCCAGGAGGTGCTGCACAGCCGACGGTGGGCGATCAGCAGCCCGCACCACGGCGACCTGTTCGAACGCCGCTTCGCTCGCGAGTTCGCCGACTACCTGGGTGCCCGGCACTGTGTGCCCACCGACCACGGGTCCAGCGCCCTCGTGGTGGCGCTGGAGTCGCTTGGCCTGGAGCACGGCGACCCGGTGTTGGTGCCGGCGTTGACCTGGGCCGCGTCGGCGACCGCCGTGCTGCGGGCCGGGCTGCTGCCGGTGCTGGCCGACGTCGATCCGGAGACCGGGTGCCTCGACGCCGCCGCCGTTCGCGACGAACCGGACGTGCGGGCGGTCGTGGTGGTGCACTGGGCCGCCACGATGGCTGACGTGCCGGCGATCTCCGCAGTCGCCGACGGCCGGGGTTGCGCGGTCATCGAGGACGCCGCGCAGGCGCACGGCGCACGCTGGCTCGGTCGCGCCGCGGGCACCCTCGGCCGGCTCGGCTGTTTCAGCATGCAGCATTCGAAGGTGCTCACCAGCGGTGAGGGTGGCGCCGTGGTGACCGACGACGACGCCCTGGCCGGTCGCCTGGAGGAGCTACGCGCCGACTCCCGCCGGTACCGCGACGACCCCCGCGAGGGCGAACTCGACCTGCGGGAGACGGCCACGGTGATGGGTGCGAACTTCTGCCTGAGCGAGTTCGCCGCCGCGCTGCTCTGCGCCCAGCTGCCGCTGCTGGACGAGCAGCACGCGGTACGCAACCGCAACTACGACCGGCTCGCCGAGTTTCTCGCCGACGTGCCCTCGGTACGGCTGCTGCGGCGGCGCCCCGAGCAGGACCAGCTGTCGCTGTACGAGGTGCCGATCGTCTTCGACCGGCTGCCCGCGGGCATGGACAACGCCTGGGCCGCCGCCGCGCTCACCGCCGAGCTGGGCATGCGTGCCTATCCACCCCGGCCGCCGTTGCCGCGCAGCCCGCTGTTGCGGCCGTGGACGAAACCGGCGCTCGCGCCGCTCACCGAGCGGTTCGTCGCCCGCCACCGCGGCCGAACGTTTCCCGGCGCGGACCACCTCGCCAGCCACAGTGTGCTGCTGCACCACAGCGCGTTCCTCGGCGACGAGCAGGACATGGCGGACGTGGCGGCGGCTGTCGCCAAGGTGGCGGGTGCGGCATGACGGCCGGGACCGACCGACCGGGTGTCTCGGTGATCGTCCCGGTGAAGGGGCGGGTCGCCGAGACCCGGCGCATGCTCCAGAGCATCATGGTGGCGGCGGCACAGTGCCCGGAAACGGTCGAGACGATCCTGGTCGACGACTCGACGCCCCAGGACGCCCGCCAGCACCAGATCAACTGCGACCGGTACGGCGCCCGCTACGTGCGCGGCCCGCGCCATGTGGGCGCAAAACGCAATCGCGGCGCCGAGCTGGCCGTGCACGACCTGCTGTTGTTCATCGACTCGGACTGCCGCGCCTCGCCCGACCTGCTGCGCCGGTACGTTGCCGGGATGCGCGCCGCCCCGCCGGAGGTGGTGGGCATCGCTGGCCCGACGGTGGTTGAGCACAGCAAGACCCGGGTGTTCGAGATCATGCGACGCTCGCACCTGCTCAACGGCGACCTGGAGATGCCGGGCGCCGGCCGGCCGCTGGCCTGGGCCACCACCAGCAACCTCTTCCTGCGCCGGTCAGCCCTGCGGGCCGTGGGCGGTTTCGCGGAGCGGACCGTCGGGGCCACCGGCGGCGAGGATGTCGACCTGGGACTCCGGCTCACCGGCCGGGGCTGGATCATCCGGTCCGACCCGGACGCGCTGGTGACCCACGACCGGATGAGCACCGACACGGTCCGCTCGGTGTGCCGGCGGCTGTACGGGTACGGCCGATCCGAGCAGTGGCTGTCCACGGTCTACCCGCACCTGCGCCGGCCCCGGTTGATGCCGATCGTCGCCCTCGGCCTGACCGCCGGGATCGCCGTGGTCACGGCACACCGTTCCCGGGGACGGAGCCTGCTGCTGCTGCCCGTCGCAGGCGCCACCGCGGTCGGCCTGGGCGCCGTCCTCCGGTACGCCGATGATGAGCCGCCGCGCCGGCTCAGCCATGCGGCGGCGCGCACGATGCTGGAGTGGGTCTTCGACCTCGGGGCGGTCGCGGAGGCGGTCCGCCTGCGCCGACCGGTCCTGTTGTTCACCGGCTTCCGGTCGCCCGACCGCGACCCGGCCGCATAGGTCCTGGGGAGGACGTCCTGTTGCACACGGAGAACCTGGTGTTCGGCACACGAGGGGTGCCGTACCACTACGGGTTTGACTGCGGCACCGCGCTGCTCGACACGGTGCTGGACGAGGTGGCCGGAGGGCCGGTGCTCTTCGTTGTCGACCGTGCGGTGCTGCGCCGGCACGCACAGCCGGTCATCGACCGGCTGCGCCGGAAGGTGCCGGTGCACCCGTTCGTGGTGGAGGCCGTCGAGCAGCAGAAGAGGCTTTCGCTGGTGGAGACCCTGTCGGAGTACGCCGTGGAGCGCGGCTTCGACCGCGGCGGCACGGTAGTCGCCATGGGCGGCGGTCTGGTGGCCAACATCGCCGGGCTGGCGGCGGCCCTGCTGTACCGCGGGGTGCGGCTGATCCACCTGCCCACCACCCCTATCGCGGCATTCGACGCCGTGCTGTCACTGAAGCAGGCGGTCAATCTCGCGGCGGGGAAGAACCTGGCTGGTGCCTACTTCCAGCCGGCGCTCATCGCCTGCGATCTGACCTGGCTCACCACCATTCCCCCACGGGAGATGCTCACCGGGGTCGCCGAGATGGCCAAGAACGTGTTGGCCGTGGTGCCCGATGAGCGCGGCAGGTTCGTGACCGCGGTGGCGCAGCTGGACACCAGGCCCGCGGCGGCCCTGCAGGCGCTGTGGCGGATCGGCTTCACCGCCAAGAAACCACTGCTCGCCCGCGATCCACACGAGCGACGCGAGGCCCTTGTCTTCGAGTATGGCCACACCGTGGGTCACGCGCTGGAGTTCATGTCCGGGGGCGTGATGGGCCACGGCGAGGCGGTGGCGTGGGGGATGCTGGTAGCCGCCGAGGTCAGCACCATGCTCGGCTATCTCGACGAGGCGGGCACGGAGGCGCACTACGAGGTCGTCGGCCCGCTCCGCCTACCCGCGCCGACGACCGCGCTCGACTGGGTCGACCCGGCCGCACTGCGGGCGCGGCTTGCCACGGACAACAAGCGAGGCTACCTGGCGGGCGGCGCCGGTGACGTTCCGATGGTGCTGTTGCAGGCGCCGGGGACGACTGTGACGGGCCCGGGTGGGCTGCCGCTGACGCTGGTGCCGGACAAGATGATCCTGGCCGCGCTGGACCGGGTCCGGGCACGAGACGGGTGGGCGGCATGACCGCTCCGGTAGTCACCGAAACGTCGTCGATGCGGCTACGCCGAGCCGGCGCGCTGGTCTCCCTGGCCGTCACCGCGTTCTGCTACGTCGCGATGGAGACCCTGCCCATCGGGATCCTGCCGCTCGTTTCGGCCGATCTCAATGTCTCCATGTCCATGGCCGGCACGCTGGTTACCGGGTACGCCGTCGTGGTCGCGGTGGTGTCGCTGCCGTTGACCTACGCCACCCGGCGCATCCCGCGTCGCCGGCTGATGAGCACCCTGCTGGCATTGCTGGTGGTCGCGACGGTGGTCTCGGCGACCGCACCCACCTACGGGGTGCTGCTCGGGGCCAGGGTCGTGATCGCGATCACCCAGGCGTTGTTCTGGGCGGTCGCGGCCCCCGCCGCAGCCGGGATGTTCCCCGTCCACGTGCGGGGACGGGTGATGTCGGTGGTGTTCTCCGGGGCCGCGCTCGGCCCCATGCTCGGGGTGCCGGCCGGCACCTGGCTGGGACAGCAGGCGGGTTGGCGGGTCGCCTTCCTCGCGCTGGCCAGCCTGGCGTTGGTCGCCTTCCTGGCCATCGTCATGCTGATGCCGTCGGTGCCACCCGAGCAGGAGCACGCAGCCACCGGCACCAATCCCGAGGCGCACCGCTACGCCATCGTGATCATCACGACGGCACTGTCGGTCGCCGGACTCTTCACCGCCTTCACATACACGTCGGTCTTCCTCACCACCGTCAGCGGTCTGCCGGCGGCGGCGCTCAGCGCGGTGCTGCTGGCCCGCGGCGTCGCCGACTTCATCGGCATCAGCGCGGGCGGGTGGGCCACCGACCGTCACCAACGGCTGGCGGTCATCGTCCCGCTGGCGCTGCTGGCCGCCGCCCACCTGGGCATGTTCTGGCTCGCCGAGGCGACGCTGCCAGTCGCGGTGCTGCTCTCGCTGACAGGATTTGCGATGGGGGCGCTCACACCGGCCCTGTCCAACCGAGTCATGGAGGTGGCGCCCGGACGCACCGACGTCGCCTCGGCCGGCAACTCGGCGGCCTACAACGTCGGCATCGCCGCCGGCTCGCTCCTTGGCGGCATCGTCCTCCCCGCGCTCGGGGTGCGCGCCACCGCGCTGGTCGGCGGGATCGTGCTGCTGCTGGCCCTCGCCGTGGCACTGGCCGAGACCGGGGTCGCGACAACCGCCGCGCGGCGGACCAGCCCTGTTGGCGGGAACCGGTGAACCCGGCGTGATCTGGGGAAAGGACGCCTTCACCCCGCGTCGACGCCACCAGCGCGTGGTCCACCAGCCCTGGCTCCGGATCCCGTCCCGACAACACGGTGGCCTACCGCCGTTCCGCCAGCGCGCCTGCTGACCGAAGAGACGACCGGCGTAGTCGGACCTCGGCGACGGGCACTGGTGGATTGACCGACAGCTGATCTCCCGGCATCGTGGACCGATGACCCGTCTCGGTGCGGGCACCCGCTATTGCCGTTGCAGATGCAGCCTCACAGCTCACGTTCTCACGAATCTGATCTCTGACGGGGTACCATCCACATCCACTGCTTCGACACCAATGATGTCAGCGGGCCCCGCAGCGACCAGCGTCACAGGCGAGTCGCCGGAAACATCCACAACTGTGTCGCCGTCGACGTCGGAGATCGTGATCCCGCGATCGGGCCGACCCCAGACCTGAAGGGTGATCGCGGTGAACCGGCCGTCGCCGATGCGCTCGCCCGGTTCCACCGTGGGAATGATCGCGCCATGGCGGACGAACAGTGGAAAGGTCTCCAGTCCGTGCTTTGTCTTGATGTAACGGCCGCCCTCGACAACGGCCTTGGTCCAGTAGTCAACCCACTTTCCGACCGGCAGATAGACCATACGTTCGCCCGACGGATCGTTGACGGGAGCGACCAGAAGGTCTCGCCCGAACCGATACTCCTGGTCAGCGCTCCACGCGACCGGGTCCTCGGGGTTGTCGACGTTGAGCGCACGGAGCATCGGCTCGCCGGAACGCGACGAGCGCACCGCCGCCGAGTAGAGGTAGGGAGCAAAGTGGTAGCGAAGCCTCAATGCCTCAGTGATCAGTCGTTCGACCTCGTCACTGAACTCCCACAGGTTCCGGGTCTTCGTGCCGTGGAACCTCAGCAGGGGTGAGAACGCGCCGAACTGGGCCCAGCGGACGTACAAGTCGTCGCTCGGCCTGCCATTGAAGCCACCGGCGTCGTGCGACCAGAACGGCACACCCGAGAGGCCATGGCTGGCCCCAGCCCGAATGGTCGATCCGAGCCCAGCCCAGGAAGTCTGGACATCGCCCGACCACTGGGCCGAGTGCCGCTGTCCGCCGACGAACGACGAACGCGTCCACACAAAGTCATAGCCGCGCACCTCGCGGGTAACCTCGCACACCGCGTCATTGAACAGCAGCGCGTAGACGTTGTGCAGTTCGGTACCGGTCATCCCGTTGTGAGCGACCGCGTCGGCCGGCACTCCTTCGCCGAAATCGGTCTTGTACAGCGCGGCGCCAGCACGCAGCGGAGGACGCAACAGCTCCTTCCACCACTCCCTGGCCTCGGGATTGGTGAAGTCCACGATGCCGCTATCCGGCTGATACCCATGCCAAACATCAGCGACATACGTCTCCCCCACACCATTTCTGAGGAAGTAGCCACGCTCGTCACCCTCGGCGAACACCGGCGACTCATGTGAGATGTAGGGGTTCATCCACAGGCAAACCTTGAAACCTTGCTGCTGGAGATCGTCGAACATCTTGTCGGGCTCGGGGAAGCTGGCGTCATCCCACCGCATGTCCGACCAACTTCCGCCCACCTGCCAATAGGTGTCGAGGTGGAGGACGTCGCAGGGAATCCCCCGCTCGCGGATCGTGGCACCGCGCGCCGTGAACCGTTGCTGGTTGTCGCGAGCGAAGCCCGAGGAGATCCAGGTGCCGAAGGCCCACTTGGGGGGCAGGACGGGAGGTGAGGTCAGACGGTTGTAGCGGTCCAGGATCTCGACCGGCTCTCCCGCGAGGATGAAGTACTCCAGCACGTCGTCGGGAACGACGATCTCGACCACGCCATGCGTGGACTGAGCCATGTCGAACTCGACAGGCGCACCGGAGTTGACCAGGACTCCGTAACCGCGGCTGGACAGGTAAAGCGGAACGTTCTTGTAGGCACGGATCGAGTCCGCGCCGAACGCGTCAAAGTTCCACATCAGCGGGCGCTGACCGCGCGCGTTCAATTGAGCAAAGCGTTCCCCGAATCCCGCGAATGCCTCGTCCGGGGTACAGGTGAAGGACTCGTGGTAGGCCACCGGCTCGCCGTTGACCAGAGAGCGACCGAACGGCAAGGTCCGCAGCCTGGTGGAGATATCTCTCTCGCCTCGATTCTGGCTCACCAGGGTCTTGGCGGTCGCGTCCGTGTAGCGCAGCGACCAAGGGCTGAGCGTGGCCACCGCACGGACCGGACCGGCGTCTACCACCACTGTCCCGCATTCGACCGACACTTTCGCGTGCTCATAGCTGTCGGCATGGACCAACTCGAGAATACGGGTCACCGTGGGCCGCGCCGCCGGCTCCGCCGACAGACGCATCCTGACGACACCTTCCGCCGCGGCGGTCAGGTCGACATAGAGCTCCTCGCCAGCAGATGTCGTCGCCACCAGGGTGACCGAAGCAGCTCCCTGCGCGACGACCTGAGCCTCCTGCACAGCCGACAACCCCTCCTCTCCATAATCGCGCACCGGAAGCTCAGGCGGAGGCGCGACGAAGTACTCGCGTTTTACCAGCGGAGGGTGATACGGCATATGCTGCTCCCAAGTCACCATCGTGACAGACCCCAAGGCCACCACACAGACAACATGTACTACCGGCAGGCGTACTGAACCATAGCCCGCACCCGATCCGTACGGACCGATCCACGGAGCCGTCCATCGTCAAATAGAGACTGGTGAGTGCCGTATGACATCATCGTTAAGCGGAATGGAGGGCTGCGCGACCACGCAGCGCTGCCCGGAAGGGTACAGCGATTCGGCTCGGCCGTACCGGACGGCGACGGAACCGAGACCCCGCACCTGCTACGGCTGCCGGTGGTTGCCTGGCCTCGCACCCGCTGCCTGGTGACACCCGCAGGTCAGAAACTCACTCGGACGTCAGCAGGGCCAGGCGTTGAAGGTCGCGGGGCGTCCCTGCCGGTTCGTGCTCAACTGCGCAGGACGGACAGTTGAACATGTCTCGTGCTGAATCAGACCGGACTATCCACCGGAGCCCCTACCGTCCCGACGTGCCACCTACGCCAGGGCCCGGCGGCGATCCAGGCCGTGAACGGCAGCGCACCCACCCTGGCCGATGTCAGTGCGGCAGGACCAACGGATCCGACCCCTGCCACAACTCGTCAGGCACCCTCTGCAGATCAAACGCTCGGCCCCCAGGCTCAGCCGACTACCACCACCGAAGGGTTCCGGCCACCACCATCGCGACTCAGTCCGTCATCGCGTTTGCCCGTACCCGAGCACCGCGTATGATCGCTGACAATGAGCGCGAACATTGTCCGCAAATCGACGCTCACGCCGTCAACAGCAAACTGGGTGGGCCAGGAACGCTGTTTCAGGTGAGGTGAAGCGAATTCCCGTCCGTCACCGCCCTGCATCTCGACGGCCAGCAGCCGACGATTCCGACGCAGCCAGATGAGTTCGGGGCCGACCCCCTGTGGTCCACTTCTCCCGGAGGCAACATGCAGCGCGGCGCCTATTTCCTCGCCAACGACGACATCCTGGAACAGGTCATCGGATTCCTCAACAGTTTCCGGATCCACAATCCGACGATCCCGCTTTGCCTGGTGCCGTTCGCGGATAATTTCGCGCGCATCGGCGGACTGGCCGACCGGTACAACTTCACGATCTGGCGCGACAACGACACGCTACAACGCTGCGACGCCATCAGCGAGCAGTTCCACGACGGCAGCACGATGGGCCAGTACCGAAAGCTGGCGATGTGGAAGGGACCGTTCGAGGAGTTCGTCTACATCGACTCCGACACAATCGTGCTCGAATCGATAGACTTTGCCTTCGATCACCTGTCGCGATACGACTTCGTGACCTCCCACTCCGACATTCCCCGCATACGACACTGGGTTTGGCGTGATTCGATTTTCCAGACCAACGCCCTGCGGCGCGAACAGATAGAGTACGCCGCCAACACCGGGTTCGTGGTGTCGCGTGCCGGGTTGCTCGATCCCGAGGCGGTCTGGCGGGATCTCTCCGCACCGCTGTCCCTGGCGCCGCACATGGAACTACTCTGCCGCGAGCAACCCCTGTTGAACTTTCTCATTGTGACGTCGGGACGGCCGTACTCGAGTCTGTGGACCATCGCCGCAGAGAAGAACGACCCAGATATCCCGCAGGAACAGTGGGCCGGCCACGATATCGGTCGGGTCGACGCGGGCCGGCTCATCCCATCCCAGGTGAACCGGGTCCTACTGGTCCATTGGGCCGGGGAGTGGCAACGAATTCGCACCGAGGGTGGAACACTTCCTTACTATGAACTGTGGCAGCACTACCGCATGATAAGCGGCGACGAGAGGTAAGAAGGTGCCGGACATGAAGGTGGCACAGCTCAAGGACAACCTGACCTGGGTGGGACCGAGCGTAAAGGAGATCATGTGGCAGTACAACGAGATCTTCGAACATGGCTGCTATGACGGGATTCAGCTTCCAGACCAGCCGTTCGTCGTCGACGTGGGCGCAAATATCGGCCTCTTCATGCTCTTCATCCGACAACGTCAGGAATCGGCCGAGATCCTCGCCTTCGAGCCAATGCCCGAACCAGCGAAGGCACTGCTCCACAACGTGGAAAACTACGGGTGGACGAAGGTCGCGCTGCACCAGTGCGCGCTCGGCCGGGAAGATGAGGAGGACGTTCCGTTCACCTACTATCCACTGCTACCCGGGAACTCGACCAGATATCCCAAACAGAAGGAACTACAGAAACGCGTGCTGTACGACTTTGAGCCGGCCGCCTACATCGACCGCCTGCACAGCGGATACGAGGTACGCACCGATGTTCGCCGACTCTCCTCGTTCCTGCCGCACGACCGCCGCGTCGACCTGTTGAAGATTGACGTCGAGGGAGCCGAGCTCGACATCCTGCT
Source organism: Micromonospora sp. KC213 (assembly GCF_004348325.1). Lineage (GTDB taxonomy): Bacteria > Actinomycetota > Actinomycetes > Mycobacteriales > Micromonosporaceae > Micromonospora. Next base: position 36,615 of record NZ_SMKF01000001.1, read on the forward strand.
CGGTATCGACCCGCCCCACTGGGACCTCATCGACCAGGTCATCATCGAGGTGCAGGATCTCGCGGGGCGTCTCGAGGACATGTGTGACCTGCTCATCCAGCATGGCCTGCGACCAACCGTGATGCAGGCTCCGATGATTCCCACTGCGATCGTGACCTATGTCGTCTACGCGAATCGGCCATCAATGTGAAATTCGAAGCACAGCCGGTGAGCGCGGAAGCGGAATTCACCAATCCCGCGTTACCGGTCGCCGAGCGTGTCCGCAGCCTTCTTAACCAGCTGACGCTGGACGAGAAGCTGGCGATGATGCACCAGTACTCCCCCGGCATACCGCGACTCGGCATTCCGCCGCTCGTCTGGGGAATCGCCGTTCGCAGGGGGGCCGACCCAGTGCCAGGCGCGACCGTCTTCCCGCAGGCGGTCGGCCTCGGAGCCACCTGGAATCCAAACCTGATCACCCGCATTGGCGCCGCTATCGCGGCCGAGATCCGCGCTTACCACCACCAGCGGCCAGAGGTCGGGTTGGCGATCTGGGGTCCGGTCACCAACCTGCTGCGTGATCCTCGCTGGGGCCGTAACGAAGAGGGCTACTCGGAGTGCCCCGTGCTAACGTCCGCGCTGGCCACGGCGATGTGCCGCGGACTGTCCGGGCATGCGGACTCGTCCGGGGGGCAACACCGGGCGACCACACCGGTTCTCCAGCACTTCCTTGCCTACAATCACGAGAACGGCCGCGGCAGCCGGTCGGCATATCTTCGCCCACGCGTGCTGCACGAGTACGACCTGCGAGCGTTCAGAACACCGATTGTCGACGGTGTCGCGGACGGCGTCATGCTCGCCTACAGCCGCGTCAACGGTGTACCCAACCATCTGAGCCCACACATCCGCGGTCAGATCCGCGCCTGGAATCCGGACAGCGTCGTGATGTCCGACGCGTGGGCACCGAGCTTCCTCGCGATGGACGAGAGTCCGTCGTACCAGAGCCGACTCCAGGCGTACGCCGCCGCTGTACGGGCTGGTCTGGATTTGTTCGTCGACCAAGGCGACCGTAGCGACATCATCACCGACAACCTCCGCCAGGCGTTGGCGGACGGCCTGATCTCCGAGGGGATGCTCGACGCCGCAGTGGGCCGGTTACTGCGGATGCGCATGCGGTGGGGCCAGTTCGACGCGCGGGAGAACGACGACGCGGACTGCGAGTCGCAGGTCGTGGACGCCCAAGCACACCGTCAGCTCGCCGCACGTGCCGCGGCGGAGGCGATCGTCCTGCTCACGAACCGGGACGACCTGCTCCCCCTGGACCCCGCCGCAGTCCGTCGGGTGGTGGTTGTCGGTCAGCTCGCCGCCATGGTGTGTCGCGACTGGTACAGCCCGCAGTTCGACGGCGCCCGGACACCGGTGGCGGCGGTCACCTCACTGCTGGGCCAGGACCGCGTCAGTCTGGTTGAGGGTGTCGACGTGATCGCGCTGCGGTGCCAGGACCGCTACATCGCGGCCCCCGCAACGCCCAAGGGGGGTGAGCTGACATGGCAGTCCGCGACGGCCGTCGAGGCCCCCCATGCCTTCGCCGTGTTCGACTGGGGCTCCGATGTGCTGTGCCTGCGCGCGGAGAGCAACGGACGATTCCTGAGAAGCCGATCAAATCGGACAGTGGTCAACGACCGGCTCGCGCCAGAAGGGTGGCAGGTCCGCGAACGGTTCCGGCTCGAGCCACACGGCACCGGTTCCGTGCTGCTCGACGTGTCCACCGGCCACTACGTGGCACCGCCGGCCGCTGACGGCGTGCTGCGCGTGGCGGCCGCCACTGCCGACACCGCCGCCGTTCTCCACGTAGAGCTGATCACCGACGGGGCGACCGCAGTCGGTGAGGCGGCTGCCGACGCGGATGCCGTCGTCGCGTTCGTGGGAAATCATCCGTTGATCAACGGTCGTGAGGCGGAGGACCGCACCGAGATCGGGCTGGCGCCGGCCCAGGAGAGGGTCGTCCACGCGGCCGCAGCCGCGAATCCCGCCACCGTCGTGGCGCTGGTCAGCAGCTATCCGCTGGCGGTGGAGGACATCGCCGCCGCGGCGCCGGCCATGCTCTGGAGCAGCCACGCCGGGCCCGAGTTGGGCACCTCACTGACCGATGCCATCTTCGGGGTTCGAGCGCCGGCCGGACGTCTCCCGCAGACGTGGCCGCGCCGCGTGACCGACCTCGGCGACATGTACGAGTACGACATCATCAAGGGCCGCAAAACATACCTGTACTCGGACACCGAGCCGCTCTTTTCCTTCGGACACGGGCTGACATACACCCGGTTCTGGTACGACATGAGCCTGCTGCGTCCGATCCTGTGTGTCGAAAACCCGATTGAGGTGTCGGTCGAGGTGGGTAACCCGGGGCCGGTGGACAGCAACGAGGTGCTCCAGCTGTACGCAAGGGCACGGCAATCCCGCCATCCGCGTGCACTGCGCCAGTTACTCGCGTTCCGCCGCGTCCACGTGCCGGCGGGCACCGCGCTCTCTGCACAGTTCACCATCCCGCTGCAGGAGCTAGCCATGTGGGACGTCGAACGGCACGAGTTCGTCGTGGAGCCTGGAGACTACGACATCATGCTCGGACGATCGTCGACCGACATCGTGGCGACGCGGCTCCTGACGGTGCGTGCCGACCCCGTCGGGCCGCGTCGTCTGGACCTCGAACCAGTCCGGCTGTCCGACTTCGACGACTACCACGCTTTCTGGCCGGAGGATGACGCCGAAACCGGCCTGACCACCATGATCTGCGCTGACGCCGGCGCCTGGCTGGTGTTCCGCGATGTCGTCGTCCGCGGGCAACGCCTTCGCATGCGTGCCGTCCGTCCGACGACTGGTTGGGCCGCGGTTGAGATCCGGATGAACGGGCCGGAGGGTGACCTCCTGGCCGTCGTTGCGGTCGTTGCGGATGCCGACGACGACGTCATCGATGTTCCGCTGGCCGCAAACGTCGAGCGCGGAGACATCTTCATCGTCTCGACCGGCGCCGTCCGGCTGACGACGGTGCAGATCCGCTGAGGCGTTTGCTCGCCACCGCGCGGCCCTCGACACCCCGCCAACTCCCGCGGTTGAGTCGGTAGCGGACGGCCTTGCCGGAGGAGACGGCGGTCGGGTGCGGTGACGGAGACATGGCGAACGCGACGTCGTCACCGCAGCGTCCGGGTTGAATCAGGCGGCGAGGACGGCGCGGTGACGAGCAGTCCGAATCCGGTGAGGGTGAGAATCGAGCGCCAGTTACGCGGCGGACGTCAGCGCAGTCGGATGCTCGCCGACGACGAGGCCGTCCGCCGTCCAGCGCGCAATATCCGCCTCGGCTATGCCGTGGGCCCTGATGAGCTCGCCGACGCTGACGCCGCCCGCGATGTCGTCAAGGCACGACAGAAGCGCGGCGTCGGTGCAGTAGCCGGTGTAGTCGTTGTAGTAGCCGCTACGCAGCCAGGCAGCCCAGGGCGGGATGCGCAGCACGGCGTCGGCGCTCAGCACACCCTGCGTCGCGAAAGTCGGGCCCGAATCGCGCCCGCATCCCAAAATCGCGTCCGCGTTTCTTGCAGCGCAGTGCTGAGCGGATAACGGCCGCGTAGCTGGTCGAGCAGATCCTCACCCATCGTTCGCGCCGGCCAATAACCTCGGCCAGATGGTCCGCGGCGGCGTCGACGTCGCCCGGATCGACCTTGCGGACAAGCTCCTCCGGGCCTGTCGGGCCACACTGGCACGAGCAGTCGGACGCGCGCGAACATTTCCGCCGACAAACGCTCTCGCAGGGCGGCGATGACCCGGATCGCGTCGTGCAGGCCCTTGCTCTCCTCAGGGCAATGTGGGAACAGAACCGCGATGGCCTCCGGGGCGAGAGCGAGCCGTTCACGCATTGAGCGCAGGCCTGGCCGGTACCGTGTCGTGTCGAACCCAGTATTGACCACGCGGATCGCGTGGTCGGGTAGCGAACAACGCCGACGAAGAGTCTCGCGGATCCAGGCGCCCATGTAGTCGGAGTTCGTCCCGAGACGGTCTCCACCGAACGCGATGGTGCCAGCCAGGGTGTGCGGATAGACAAAGTCGTAGACGCCACCGACAAGCGGCCTGTCGGCGCGCACGAAGTCGAAGCGCAGGTTCAGATCGTGCACATACAACCCGTCGTGGCGCCTCACCTCCTCAGTCAGCAGGTCGACCATGGCGGTCAGCCGAAACGGGGGGCGTCCAGTACGGACCACCCGTACCGCTATTGAAACCGAGGACCGGTCGCACCGCGACGCCGGAAAAGATGTTGAACACTTCCGGCAGTCCCGGTTGCGTGCCGCAATACACCGTCACTCGAACACCGGTTTCGCTGAAATGGCGCAGGACGTCGATCAGCACGGCCTGCGAGCCGTCATGCGCAACATCGGGCAGCAGCGGTCGAACCTGAAGATCAGTAGCCGAAACCCTCGATACGAGCCTGACGCCACGCGAAACCCCCGCACTGTCCATCGGCGCCACTGTATCAGCGCTAAAACACCGCGGGACAGCACAATCGCTTCCCCTCCGCGCTCTGGCAGGTCCGCGGATCGCCTATCGTCAGGCAACGGCAACACGGTGTTCCTGTACCGCCCGGTTCGCTCCTACACGCGGACCGGGGCAAGCCATTTGGTTCCCCAGTGAGGTGAACGATGAAGATTGCGGTGGTCGGGGGCGGGTCGACCTACACACCCGAGTTGGTGGACGGGCTCGCCCGGCTCCGAAGCGTCCTCCCGGTGACCGAGCTGGCCCTCGTCGACCCGGCGGCAGACCGGCTCGGCGTCGTCGGCCGGTTCGCGGCAAGGATCTTCGCGCAGCATGATCATCCGGGCAAGGTCACCTGGACAACGGTGGCGGATGAGGGCTTGGACGCCGCCGACGTGGTCCTGATCCAGCTCCGTGTTGGAGGACAGCGGGCGCGGATGTCCGACGAGACCTTTCCGATGGAGTGCGGCTGCGTCGGCCAGGAGACGACCGGTGCGGGCGGTTTGGCCATGGCGCTGCGGACCGTGCCCGCGGTGTTGCGGGTCGCGGAGCGCGCCGCGAGGCGGGCTGCGGCCGATGCATGGATCATCGACTTCACCAACCCGGTCGGCATCGTCACCCGGGCACTGCTCGACGCCGGCCACCGGGCTGTCGGACTGTGCAACGTCGCCATCCAGCTACAGCGCCGCTGCGCGAACCTGCTCGGCGTCGCACCGGAGAAGGTGGTCCTCGACCACATCGGGCTGAACCACCTCACCTGGACCCGTGCGGCGTTTGTCAGCGACGAGGACCGGTTGCCCGAGCTGCTCTCGGCACACCCGCACGCGCTGGCCGCCGAGGTGGGGCTGCCGGCGGAACTCCTGACGTTCTTCGGCTCGGTTCCCTCGTCCTATCTGCGCTACTTCTACTTTCACGACGCCGTGGTCGAGGCGGAGCGCGGTGCTCCCACCCGCGGCGCCCAAGTAGCCGCCATCGAACAGTCCCTGCTCGAGATCTACGCCGACCCGAGCGTCAGCACCAAGCCGGATCTGCTGGCCCAGCGCGGTGGCGCGTATTACTCCGAGGCGGCTGTGGGTCTGATCGCCGCGCTCAACGGCAACTCGCCGGGGCCACACGTGGCCAACGTCCGCAATAACGGCACGGTCCCGCACCTGCCGGACGAGGCCGTCGTCGAGGGCACCTGCGACGTCGACAGCGGCGGACCCCGACTGCGGCGCATCCGGCCACTGCCGCCCGAGATGTCAGGGCTCATCAGCCACGTCGCTGGCTACGAGGAACTGGCGCTGTCCGCGGCGGTCCATGGCGGACGCGACCGCGTCTACCGGGCGCTGCTCGCACACCCGCTCGTGGGCCAGCACGACATCGCCGACGCCCTCACCGACCGCCTGGTAGCCGCCAACGCCGACTACCTCGCGTGGGCGCGGTGAGGCTCTACCTCGCGGTCGACGGCGGCGGGTCGAAGACCGACGTGGTCATCGGCGACGAAGCCGGGCGTTTGTTGGCCGTCACGCAGGGCCCGTCCACCTGCCATCAGATGATCGGCCTGCCGGAGGCGCTGCGGCGCCTGCGGAAGCTCGTCTTCTCGGCGCTCGCTCGCTCCGGGCTACCGGATACCACGGTGTTCGACCGGGCCGAGTGCTACCTGTCGGGCGCCGATTTCCCGCCCGAGGTCACGATGTTGACCTCGGCGGTCACCAGCCTCGGTTGGGCGCGCTCGATCCGCGTCGCCAACGACACCTACGCCGTGCTCCGTGCCGGGACGGCGGCACCGAACGCGATCGGCATCGTCTGTGGCACCGGCATCAACTGCGTGGCGCGAGCTGCGGACGGGCGTACCACCGGATTCTGGTCGGTCGGAGAAATCTCCGGTGACTGGGGCAGCGGGTGGAGCCTGGGCAGTCTGGCGTTGTGGCATGCCATGCGCGAGCACGACGGCCGCGGGCCGTCGACGGTGCTGGGTACCGCGGTTCCGGCTCACTTCGGTCTGCCGGACATGGACGCGGTGGTCGCCGCGTTTCACTTCGGCCAGATCGCCAGCGAACGGCGTCAGGAGCTGACCCCGCTGATCTTCACACACGCGGCGGACGGGGATGCCGTCTGCGCCTCGCTCGTGTCTCGGCTCGCCGAGGAGATCGTCACGCTGGTGACGGTGGCTGGCCGGCGGCTGAGCATCTTGGACTCGCCGCACACCGTCGCGCTCGGCGGCGGCGTCATACGACCACGTCATCCAATGTTGCTCGAACTCATCCGGGATGGGCTTCCGGCGACAACGACAATGACCGTTGTGCACAGCCCGCCGGTGCTCGGCGCCGCTCTGTACGCCCTCGACTGGTTCGGCGCCCTGCCCGCCGCGCACGAACGTCTACACGCCGCCCTGGCCGACTGAAGAGATCACTGAAGGACGTCTCGAAGCTCGGTGAAGGTCCTACCTGGTAACAGTGCTGCCGGTCACCCTGCCGGGCAGTGTGGTGCAGGTCGGCGATACCAGAAGGGCTCTCGGAACCGGGCGGGCATCAGCCCCGGTGCACGAAAAGATCCACTCCGGGCGGGCTGCGGAAATCACCCGCACCCAGGCGTCTTCGACGATCGCCCGACCGAACAGGCGCCGGGGCAACGGGACAACCCTTAGCAGTCGGTCTCCACCGCCGTATCACCCCGCGCACGCGACCAGCCGCGCCAACGGCTCTTGGCCGAGGTGAAACCGCGGCCCGACACGACCATACACCGACCAGTTCCAGGTGGCCGTTGCTCCGGGCGCATGTTCGGTGTCGTCATTACTCTCGGCAGTTTTCCTGTCGTCCCCACCATCTGACATCAGCCTGGTGACCGCCATACGTTCCGCGCTGGTCACCCCACCAGCCGGGACCTGTTGAGGGTTCGCCCCACACGGCCATGCGGGCGGTCTCGTTGACGAGCGGCGAGCCCTCAGAAATCACTGTGCGTGAACGTTGCGGGCCGCAACCTTCGATGATCGAGAGGTTGGACAACGACAGATGGACGTATATCATCCAAATACGAACGAGTCGCGGCTCGCGATGCGTTCCGCATGTTCAGATCAGCACACACATGGGGGTGCGGATTGACGGCACATGGCCCGCGGCATTTAGTCAGCCTCACTCAATCGGATCGCCGAATGAGCTCGGAGGAATCAAACTATTCGCAGCAGGACGTTTTTTTGGTGCCTGTCGAAGCGCTTCGACGCGGCGAATCTCCTCGCTTAGCGGGAGAGAACGAAGACCACATCGAGTTCTTTACGCAGACGGAGATGCCGCTCCCGCCGATCCTCGTACATCGCCGCACTATGCGCGTCATCGACGGAAATCACCGACTAAGGGCCGCCGAGCGCCGGGGACAGGTCACCATCGCGGTTCGCTTCTTCGAAGGCGACGACGAGCGTGCTTTCATCGAGGCCGTCCGCGCCAACCAGGCACACGGCCTGCCGATGTCGCTGGCAGACCGTGAGGCCGCCGCGACGCGCATCCTGCAGTCCAGCCCTCAGCGATCAGACCGGGCCGTGGCCGCCATCACCGGGCTGGCGCCCGGCACGGTGGCGGCGATCCGTCGCCGCACCGCCGTCGGGGACGTGGACGGGGTTGCCCGGGTCGGCCGGGACGGCAGGGTGCGACCGTTGAACAGCGCAGAGGGCCGGCGGATGGCGAGCGAACAGATCGCCAGGCGGCCCGAGGCGACTCTTCGAGAGATCGCGCGGAGCGCCGGAATCTCACTTGCCACCGCCCGAGACGTACGTGAACGCGTGCGTCGCGGCGACGACCCGGTCCCCGCGAAGATGCGTCGCGGCGGCGAGCCTGTCGGGGACGACCGCGCACCCGCCCCGGTCCGCCGCATGCCTAGGGAACCCCAGTCGAGCCAGAGCCCCGCAGCGGCGGGATGCACATGCGCCGACGGCTGCGCCGAACCGGTCCAGGACCAGACCGGCCTGCTGCGGAGCCTTTCCAGGGACCCGTCGCTGAGGTTCAGCGAATCAGGCCGCATGATGCTGCGCTGGCTCTACGCGCGAGCCGCCGGACCCGCGGGATGGGAAGAGGCGATGAGCGGGTTGCCGCCACACTGCGGGTACCTCGTCGCCAAGGCCGCCCGTAACTGTGGCGCCCAGTGGCTGGAATTCGCCTCGATAGTCGAACGCAAGCTCGGATCGACCGCCTAGTCGGGCGGTGACGCGCGCCCGTTGCGCGAAGGCCAGGCAGTCGACCAGTCCGCACGAGTCGAGAAGACAGGTGAGGTATGACCAGCGTTGAAAGCCGGGCCCAGGAAATCCTGGCGCAGCTCACTCTGGACGAGAAGATCGCCATGTTGTATGGCCAGATGCCCGCGGTGGACCGGCTCGGACTGACCGAGTTCCACACCGGCGGCGAGGCGGTGCACGGCCTGGTGGCGTCCTCACCCACCACCGTGTTTCCGCAGGCGGTGGGCCTCGCCGCAACCTGGAACCCAGACCTGATGGGCGCCATCGGCTCGGTCATCCTGGCGGAACTGGAAGCCCTGCTGCCCGCCGACCCGCCGGATCCGCGGTTGGGCCGCAACCTTTGGGCACCCGTGGTCAATCTGCTCCGCGATCCCCGCTGGGGCCGCAACGAGGAAGGGTACAGCGAAGATCCGCACCTGACGGTCGCGCTGGCCGTCGCGTACTGCCGCAGCCTGCGCGGTGACGCGTCACAGTGGCGGGTCGCACCGACCCTCAAGCATTTCACCGCGAGCAACCACGAGAACGACAAGTTCGGCGAGTCCGTCAGTGTACGGCCGCGGGTGCTGCACGAATACGACCTGCCGCCGTTCCTGGAGCCGATCCGCGCCGGCGTCGTGGCCTCCGTCATGCCCTCATACAACGTGGTAAATGGTCGACCCAACCACGTCAGCCCGCACCTACGGCTTCTCCGTGAAGAAGATCCGGATGTGGTGATTGTCGCGGACGGCCACGCGTCGGCGGACATAGTCAAGAAAAGTCACTTCTACGAGAACTTCACGCTGGGGTTCGCGGCAGCCCTTCGGGCAGGTCTCGACAGCTTCACCGACGACCTGAAAATCACCATGACCGCTCTCTACGACGCCTTCCGGCTCGGCCTGCTGAGCGAAGAGGACATCGACCCCGCCGTCGGGCGGATACTGCGGATGCGGTTGCGGCTTACCGACGCTTTTCAGACGCCCGCCCCGACCGGGACGAACAGGCTGAACACCCCGGATCACGAGCGCCTGGCGCGGGAGGCGGTGCGCCAGTCCATCGTGCTGCTCCAGAACGACGGGCTGCTGCCGCTACACCCCGAGGACGGCCGCAAGGTGGCCGTCGTCGGGCCGCTGGCCGACCGGGTCTGTCGTGACTGGTACGGAGGCATCCCCCCCTACCGGGTCACGCCGCTTGATGGCCTCCGGTCTCAGGTGGGTGACTCCCGGGTGGTGTTCGACTCGGGCCTGGACCGCATCGCCCTGCGGCTGGCGGCAGGCGGCGACTACCTCGCCGTGGCATCCGGCGATGACGCGCTGCGGGTGGCCGCTGGGAAGCTCACTGACGCCGCCTGCTTCGACGTGTTCGACTGGGGCGAGGGCGGCCTCTGTCTACGCTCCGTGGGCAACGGCCAGTTTCTGTCTCTGGCCAGCACAGAGCAACTGCGCTGCGACAAGCTGGAGCCGTACGACTGGAACATCATGGAGACCTTCCGGCTCGTCCGGGACGGGTCCTCCTGGCTGCTGCAGAATCATTTCACCGGGCGCTACGCGGCGATCGGCGATGACGGCGTAGCGGTCGTGGTCCCGGACGCGGATGCGGCGAGCAGGCTGGACCTGGAAGTCGTGCACCGGGGCACGGAAACGGCTGCCGAGGCTGCCCGGGCAGCAGACGTCGTGATCGTCCTGGTCGGAACCTATCCGCACATCAACGGCAGAGAGATGAAGGACCGCGACGACCTCAACCTCCCGGCGGCGCAGGAGGAGCTGACACATGCCGTCATCGATGCGAACCCGCACACTGCGGTCGTCCTCGTAGCCGGGCATCCGGTCGCCGTGCCGCGGATCGCCGAGCGTGCCCGTGCCCTGCTTTGGTCGTCGCACGGCGGTCAGGAGTTCGGCAACGGCCTGGCGGATGTGCTTTTGGGGGTGTGTAGTCCCGCGGGACGGCTGCCCCAGACCTGGCCGCGCGACGTCGAGGACCTTCCCGACATTCGTGACTACGACATCATCAAGAGCCGGCTGACATACCTCTACTCGGACCGCGACCCGCTGTTCGCCTTCGGCCACGGCCTCACCTATGCCGAGTTCCGCTACCGCGACCTGGCCGTCGAGCCGTCGGTCGCCGCCCCCGGTGGCCGGGTGACCATCACCGGGGTCATCGACAACGTCGGCCCCGCCGACTCCGACGATGTCGTCCAACTCTACGTTCGCGCGCTCGACTCGCCGGTGCCGCGCCCCCGGCGCGAACTGGTTGCCTTCGATCGGATCATGGTGCCCGTCAACGCCAAGCGGCAGGTCGAGTTTTCGCTGGCCGTAGACCGCCTCAGCTTCTGGGACGTCGGTCGCGGCCGGTTCGCGATCGCCCCCGGCCGCTACGAGTTCATGCTCGGCCGAAGCGCGACAGCGATCGAGTGCACTGCGATCCTCACAGTCCAGGCACCCGAGCTGCCACCGCGCGACCTCAGCACGGCGCTCGTGCGCGCGGTCGACTTCGACGACTACGAGGCAGTGCGGATCATCGATGAGACGCCGCGACAAGGCGAGGCGGTGCTCGCCAGCCAGCCGGGCGCCTGGCTACTGTTCCGCGACGCGGACCTCGGCGCAGGCGCAGACCGCGTGGTCGCCAGGCTGGGCGGCGGTGAACCCGGCGCGCGGATCGAGGTTCGGCTCGACCATCCGGTGAACGGTCGGCTGCTCGGCGGCGTCGGCGTGGTCGAGCCGGACCTGCGCGGATGGGCCACGGTCGAAGCTCCGCTCGCCCCAGCCGAGGGCCGGCACGACCTCTATCTGGTGTTCTCGGCACCTGCGCGGCTGGCATCGTTCGTGCTGCATCGGTCGGCACACGAGTTCCCACCGCAACAGGCCCTTCCCGTCGACCGCTCCTGACCGACCATGCCAGACATGGCAGTCAGCCGGTCCCGGCGTGGAAGGTAGCCATCAGGATGATCACGATCCCACTTCCCCATGAGCCCACGACGTCGGCTGCCGCACGACGCCGGCCACCCCTGGTGCGCCCACGTGCGCTTCTGGTCGACCTCGATGACACCCTCCTCGACGGCGCCCACACCGCTCTGGCGATCGACGGCACCTGCGCCGCGCTCGCGTCGTCTTTCGCCCTCGAGAAGGCGCAACTGCGCGAGGCGTACTCGGCCGTGTGGACCGCACTACGACCGGAGGTGGAGCTGCCCTGCTGGCTCGGCCAGATGAATGGCGAGGCAGCGCTCCGGGAGACCTGGCGCCGGGCGCTGCGCCGGGCCGGTCTCGCCGATGAACGGGCAGCCGAGTTCGCGGTGGAGCGATACCAGGCCATCGCGCGCTCGGCGTACCGTCTGTTTCCGGACGTTCCTGGCTTGTTCGCGACGACGGCTCGGATGCAGATCCCGGTGGTTCTGGTGACGAACGGGCCCTCGGATGTGCAGCGGGACAAGCTCCGCGCCCTGGGTCTCGGGTCGACGTTCGACGCCGTCGCGATCTCTGGCGAGATCGGCTCCGCCAAGCCCGACCCGGCCCTGTTCGTCGCGGCCCTGCATCGGATCGGCGCCGATCACCGCGAGGTCTGGCACGTGGGTGACGGACTCACCAACGACGTCGGCGGGGCCCGTGCGGCCGGGCTCGTAGCCGTCTGGCTGAACCGCACGGGGCGGCCGACTCCGGTCGACCGTTGTCCCGACGTCGAGGTGACGTCGCTGGCTCAGCTCAGCGCACTGCTGCTCGGCAGTGCTGCGGCGTCGTAAGCAGGCCGGGATCGGCCGATCAGGCTGCGTCTAGCAGATGCCGGGCGAGACTTGCCACACCTCCGAGTTCGCGCTCCCGGTGGGTGAAGCCGTCATCACCGTTTCGGACCTGGCGGCCCATCCATCGGGCCACGTGGTCGCGGTAGTATCCGAACTCGCGCAACGCCCGGCTGACGTGCTGCAGCATCCCGAAGGCCAGCCGCCCGCGGGACGGGCGGTCACCGCAGTACACGGCATACCGGTCCGCGATGTGGTCGACCTCGGCCGGAGTGAGGTCCAGTTCCACGGCTGCCGCGCCGATGTCCTCGGCGGGATCGCTGCGCCGCAGGACGTTGCCAACCTCCCGATGCAGCTTCAGGAGCCCGCCGTCTGGCCGCCGCAGATAATGCCAATGCCCGTTGTTCGGCGCTGCCGCGACCACGGGCACCCACGCCTCGTTGACGGCGGCGATGATTTCGGCCGCGGTCGGGAGGCCGCGAACACCTCGCCCGCGCAGCTCCTCGACGACGGCGCGGATCCGCAGCGCCGCACCTTCCCGCGGCAGATAGGTCCCACCGGGAGCGTGCTGGCCAGCGAACGCCGCCACCGCCGCAACCGCGTCGAGGTCTGCCGTATGGATGCGGCCCGGCCCGGAGCGGTCGCGGAACGGCAGCGGGGAGCCGGGCTCCCAGGCGTACAGGAGATATCCGCCGACGATGCCGTAGGGGCGCGGATAGTGTGGCAGTACCGAGAGCCGACGCAGCTCCTCGTCAGCGAAGTAGCCGAATCCGAGCGGCTTGGCCACCAGAGCTGACTCCCCCTCCTCCGACCGTATCCGCAGCAGGTAACGGCGGTGCCGGACCACTCCGTGCACGTAAGGCGCCACGTCTGCCGGCGCCGCGCCAGTTATGGTCGCCGCGTACCGCAGCGCGTAGCCGTAATCCAGCGGCCGGACATCCAGCACGTCGGCCGGCTGCGACCGTCGGGACAGGTGCCGTTCGAAGTAGCCATGCACCGTTTTCGTCGGAGGCGCCTTGTGAGTGGCCTGAGGCCAACGCATGTGGCCTCCACGAACGACGAGGACATTCGGTGCGGCGATGTCGAGTTTCCCGGTTAGTTCAGCCATAGATGAGCAGCGGTAGAGCGACACAAGAATCTCGTGCCGCGGAGTGCCCTCGGACGCGAGAAAGTCCAGTACGGATCTGACCGTTCTGCCGGTACCCGCGAGATCGTCGACGACAACGACGCGTCGGCCCCGCAGCCGGTTGGTATCCAGCTTGTGGTCCAGCATGGCCGGCAGCGCGGGTATGCGGGCGCGAAGCGAGGCGTGGACGGGTCGGACGGTGAGGAACTCCGCCGTCGTGTGCTCGGCACGGATGGCGGCCGCCCAGATGGGTCCGAGGTAGCTTCCGCTGGTGCGCAAACCTATGACGGCTCGGGGCTCCGGCGCAGCCGTGCGGACCAGGGCCGCGACCTGACGCGCGTACGAGCGCCAGTCGATCGGCTCGGTGCTCAGGCACTCGGGCCAGATGGGCCACGTGTCCAGGTACTCGAAAATGGGCAGCCGCCCGCTGTTCGCCACGTGCCGCCGCCACTGTGTATTCAGATCGTCCACCGTTGGGAGGTCGGTGATCAGACGTCGAACGCCATCCGCCCACGAGGCGTCGACCGCCCGGTCGAACCACAGCGCGCCGGCGGCGTCGACCGACGCAGCGCGCAGGGGCTCACCCCGTCGCCGCCACCACTCTCCGGCACCTGCCTCACCAAGCACCGCGGCGACGTCTGAGACGGTCTGCTCCAGGCTGCACAGCCGCTCGTACAGCTCGGTCGTGATTTCGGACGTGGTCAGCGCCGCGGCCGCTGCGGCACGCAGGTGCGCGTACCGCGACCAAGACGGGCCACTACCCGCACGGCTGTCCAGACTGGCGTCTGCGGTGAATTGAGGCATCCGGCCAGTTAAGACGGTGCAGCGACAGGCGTCAATTCAACCGCGGCAATCCGCCAATGAACCTAGATTCGCCCGCTGACACGCAACAGGTACTCCTTGCGGTTGAGCGGATTCTTGTCTGAGCGGCGGCGCGTCGGTGCCGGGCCCGTGACGGGGTCGTATCGGTCAAACTGGAGCTCGATTACTCCCTCACCGTGGGTCCGACCGGGAAGCTGGATCTGCACGCCGGTCACCTCCGCGGCAGGGATACTGCCGCGCACGGAGACCCACGTGTCGGACATCAGCGGCGCTTCGGGAATCGCGCGATGCTGAGCGAGCAGGCGCAGCACAGCCGAGAATGTGTCCGCGGGCGCTTCGACGTGGAACCGGTGGATGGGCTCACACACCACCGTGCCGGCCCGTCGCAGCGCGTCCATCAATACGAGCGGTGTGAGTTTGCGGAAATCTGAGGCAGACGTGCCCGGAGCCGTGTAGGCACAGTCATCCATGGTCACGATGCAGTCGGTGACCTGCCAGCCGGCGAGTCCCTGTTGCAGGGTTTCCGCGACATACCGGGCCATCGCCTCCCGGAACGCGTCAACCGTCTTGTAGACGAAGAGTGGGATCGCCGAGACATCGACCGCGAGGCGGAAATCTGTCCCGCTGCCCACCGCTCCCGGCGCGACCGTGATGCCGACGGTGGCAGGGAACGGGTTGTCGGCACCACCGAGCCGCTCCACCGCACTGCCGCTGCCCGTTGGCCGCTCGACGCAGATGGTCGTCGTCTCACGAAACTCGATGCGCAGCCCGAAGTCGGCGGCGAGCGTCTGCTCGATGACCTCCTTCTGCACCTCGCCGTAGAGCGAGAGGAACAGCTCCTGCCGTGAGTCGTCCTGACGGAGGTTGATAAACGGATCCTGCTCGGCGAGCTGGGTGAGCGCGGCGTGCAGCGCGGCTTTCTGGGCCGGATCGCACGGTGCCACGGCGGTGTCCAGAGTTGGTGGGGCGAACAGATCAACGGTCGGTCGGCTCAGGGTGGTGCCGACGGGGTCGCCGACCCTGGCGCCCGTCAGTCCGGAGAGTTTCGCGATCTGACCCGCCACGACGGAGCTACTGTCTACGGCGCCGCCGGGCTGGAAGGTCTTGACAGAGGTCACACTCGCCTCGTTGCCGGCCCCGAAGGGCAGCCGTTGGCGGCGGTGCACGGCCCCGGAGAACATCCGCACGTACGCGACCTTGTCGCCCTGTCGCTCCCGCTCGACCTTGAAGACAAGCCCCGAGGCCGGCTCACCGCTGTCGGCCGGTACGGCGGGAAGGAGTTCCGGCAGTGCCGCCATCAGCGGACCGACGCCGGTGCCGGTGATGGCAGAGCCAAAAAACACCGGAAAGACCTGACCGCGCCTGGTCTGTGCGGCGAGGTTGGCGTACAGGGCGCCCGGCGTCATGGGACCAGGACGTTCGTCCACGACCGCTTCGAGAAGAGACTCGTCGTGGTCGGACAGTGTGTCGACAAGGACATCGACGAAGCGCTCGTCGGCACGGTCGAACGGAACGAATGACGCGTCCCTTGTCCCGGCGGCGTGGGTCACGCCCATGGGCACCACGGCCGGCGTAAGCCGTTCGCGGATCCTGTTCAGGACCAGATCAGGATCGGCGCCCGCGCGGTCGATCTTGTTGACGAAGATGAGGGTGGGGATCGCGAGCCGGCGCAGCGCGCGCATGAGAACGATTGTCTGGCTCTGAACGCCCTCGACGGCGGAAACGACGAGTACCGCTCCGTCGAGGACGGCAAGCGATCGGTTCACCTCGGCGATGAAGTCGGGGTGGCCCGGGGTGTCGATCAAGTTGACGGTCACGTCCTTGACGGAGAACGCCACGACGGCCGCCCGGATGGTGATGCCACGCTGGCGCTCCAGCGCCAACGAGTCCGTTTGCGTGGTGCCCTCGTCCACGCTGCCGACCTTCTCGAGCACGCCGGCCTCATGAAGGAGCGCCTCGCTGAGGCTGGTCTTTCCGGCGTCGACGTGCGCCAGAATTCCGAGGCTCTGGCTCTTCACGAGCTGCGCGTGGTCACGCGGCACCCCGCCACCAAAGACTCACCACGGCAAGGCCCAGCTTCTCGTCCCGGTCGCATCCCTACCATCTTTGACGATCCCATACCGTCAGGCAAGCGATCTCGGCTTGCTCGCCATATCAGCAGATCGACGGGGCTGCAACTTCTGCCGCACATCACCAAGGCGTTCACGTCACGCCTCGGGCCAAGGACGGTCCACACCTCGCGCAACTGCGCACCTTGCACAGTCGAACAACCACCCATCGCCTCCAGCGGCCCGGCAGCATGCGGGAGCACGACGGAAGTCCATCGGCGTCCATCTACGAAGAACGGTGGTAGCCTCTGGCGACAGGCGAGGTGGTTGGCACCTGACGGTTTGCACCTCCGGATATGTCGCGCACCCACATCTATTACCGCTCGGCGGTCGTCAGCCTGGCGTCATAGGCGACGGGGATGTCGAAGCATTCTTGCGGTGAACGTCGCGGTCCATGGGGAGGATCAATTGAGTAGTTCACCGAAGGTCCGGTGCATCCTCGTAGGCATCGGCCGGCGGGCGTTGGAGGATTACGTCCCAGCGCTGGTCGACCTCTCGGAGAACATCGAGTTCGTAGCCGCCTGCGACGTCGATCCTATGGCGCAGGGACGGCTCGCCGAGGAGTTGGGCAAGCATGGCCGCGCGTGCCCGCCCTTCTTCACCGACCGGACAGCGGCGCTGGACGCGTCACACCCCGACCTGGCGGTGGTCGCCACACCGCACCACACCCATTTCGAGGTCACCAAGGATCTGGTCCTACGCGGAATCCCGGTGTTGAAAGAAAAACCCTTCGCCATCTCGTTGGCTGAGGCGCACGAACTCGCCCATCTGATCTGGCAGCGCGACGGCCACGTGCGCATCTGCGTGCAGAGACGCTATCATCCGCTCTATCTCCACGCCAAGCAGGCGTTGGCAGCGCTCGGCCAGATAAGGCACTTCGATGCGTCATACCAACTGAACGCCGACGCCTACCAAGATGGCTGGCGAGCGAGCCCGGAAACGGCGGGCGGCGGTGCCATCATCGACATGGGTTATCACATCGTCGATCTCCTGCACTGGTTCTTCGGAGTTCCTTCCGTCGTATACGCGACCACCGCACCCAAGCTCATTCCGACGGCAGGTTACACAATCGAAGAAACCGTCCTTGCGAACCTGACGTACGACACCGGAACGACAGGGACCTTCCGCCTCTCGCTGTGCGAGGCCGCCAAGGAGGAGGCCATCCGGGTCTACGGCACCAAGGGCCACATCACGCTGAGGCGAGACCTCTTCGAACGCTTCGACAGGTCGAACAACCGGGTTGAGCACCTCACCGGTGACCGCGGCTGGGCATCCGCGGCGGATGTCCTAGTCGACACGGTCGCGCGTCTGCAAGACCGAGCCGTGGTGGCGCAGGAGCTCGCCGCCGCCGTGGACATCACCGCCACCATCGAGTCGCTCTACCACTCGATCGCCCAGCAAGCCCCCGTCAAACCGATGTGCCAGGAGATGTGCAGTGTCTGCTACAACGCTCGCCTTGGATGGCGGGATTCCGGTTCTCGGCCAGCCGACGGCGTATCCCTGGCCCAAGCTTCGACCGGACTGGTGTGAGGCTGTCAGCCAGCAGTTGGCCAGCGGTCGACTGTCGATCTACGACCGATCCGGCGTGGTCGCCGAGTTCGAGGATGCCTGGTCGGAGGGGCACTCGCTGCCGTACTCCCTGGTGACGAACTCCGGCACCGCCGCGCTGCACTCCGCGTTCTACGGCATCGGGCTGGGCCCGGGCGACGAGGTGCTGTGTCCGACGTATACGTTCTTCGCCACCGCCGCCTCCCTGTTCCAGCTCGGCGCCCTCCCCGTGCTCGTGGACTGCCGGCCCGACGGAGCCTTCGACACCAACCACGCGGCCGCGCTGGTCACCGAGCGGACCAAGGCGGTCGTCGTCACCCACATGTGGGGTCTGCCGTGCGAGATGGACGACGTCGTGTCGTTCGCGTCCCGGCACGGCCTCGACCTGATCGAGGACTGCTCGCACGCGCACGGTGCCACCTACGCCGGTCGTCGGGTCGGCACCTTCGGCGCGGCGGGGGCGTGGAGCCTGCAAACCCAGAAGCTCATCGCGGCAGGTGAGGGCGGCGTGCTCGCCACCGACCGGCGGGATGTGTACGACCGGGCGCAACTACTCGGCCACTTCAACAAGCGTGCCATGAAGGAGATGGACCCCGAGGGGCCGCTGTACCCGTACGCGGTCACCGGCCACGGCCTGAAGTACCGCGCGCACCCACTCGGCATCGCTTTCGCCCTGCCGCAGGTAGCGGAGCTGACGGACTGGATCGACGCCAAGCAACGCTACGCGCGGCGGCTGGCCGAACTGTTCCACCGCATCGACGGTGTCACCGCGGTCACTCTGTCTCGCGACGGCCGGGTGTCGGCGCACTACGCGCTGCTGTTCGAGGTGGATCCGAAGGTCCTGCCGGGCGGGCGGGACTGGCTGGTGGCCGCCTGTAACGCCGAGGGCCTCGAGGACATGGACGTGCCGAAGGCCACCTCGCCGCTGCACACCCTGCACCTGTTCCAGGCACCGACCTCGCCCGTGACGTCCTACGACCGGCCGTGTGTGCGGGCCGCGTACCCGGTCGCGGAGCACCTGGCCGCCCACACGTTCAAGATCTCGGTGCCCTGCGCGCCGCGGACCTTCGAGGACGAGGACGACCGATACGTGGAGGCGGTCGGTAAGGTCACCGACAAGATCGCCGGATACCTCGCGGAACGCCGAGCCCAGCAGGCCAGCGCAAGGCTGGCGCCGGTCGGACGGGGTGTCGAGTGATCGGCACGTCGACGCACGTCGGTTCCGGACAAAACACGGAGGCCCGCGGCATTGGTCCCGCGTTGCCGGACGCCGCCGCACCCGTCCACCGGCAGGTGTGGGCCGTTGCGGATCGAGAACCGGCCTCGGTTGCCGTGCAGGACGGCGACGGAGAACTCACCTACGGTGATCTTCGGCCCGGTGCCCACCGGCTGGCCGCCCAGCTGACCACCCTCGGATGCCATCCCGGCGGACGGGTGGCGGTCGTCTGCGAACCCTCCATCGCCATGGTCGTGGCGTTGCTCGGGGTCCTGGAGGCCGACGCCGCATACGTTCCGGTCGACCTGTCGCTTCCCCACACGCGTATCCAGGCGATCCTGTCAGACGCAAGCGTGTCCGCCGTGGTCGCCGACGGCCGCGGGCGGGAGGTGCTTGGCAGCGCGTTGCCGTGGCATGCCGCGACCGAGGACCTCGCCGTCGCCACACTGCACGCCGAAGACGCACCGGCGACAGCCGCGACGGGCGACGCAGCGTATGTCATCTACACCTCGGGAACCACCGGTGAGCCCAAGGGGGTCGTGGTCGGCCACGCCCAACTAACCGCGTCCACCACAGCTCGCGAGCTGATCTATCCCGGCACGTCGACGTTCCTGCTGGTCTCCCCGCTGGCTTTCGACTCGTCGGTCGCCGGTATCTGGGGGACGCTGACGACGGGTGGCCGCCTCATCGTCGCGTCGGCCGAGCAGACGCGCGACGTCGAGCAACTGGTGGGCCTGATCGCCCAGCACGGCGTCACCCGAACGCTGTGCATCCCTTCGCTCTACGGACAGATCCTGGACCTTGTCGAGAGTGACCCGGCCGGCCCGCTGTCGACCCTGGACACCGTCATCGTGGCCGGTGAGCCACTACCAGAGCGGGTTCTGCGGCGCCATTTCGCCATCCACCGCGCCGGTGTGGCGCTCGTCAACGAGTACGGCCCCACCGAGGCAACCGTCTTCGCGACCTACCGGCGGTACCTCTCGCCGGGCCCGGTCACGATCGGCCACCCCATTCCGGGCGCCCGCCTCTATGTACTCGACGAACAGGGACGACCCGCCGAACCCGGTGTAGAGGGCGAGTTGTACATCGGCGGGGCGGGCGTCGCGGACGGTTACCTGGGCCGGCCGGACGCCACGGCACGGGCCTTCCTGCCCGACCCGTTCGCACCACAGGCCGGCGCCCGAATGTTTCGCACCGGCGACATGGTCCGCTGGACCGCGGACGGCGAGCTGTGCTTCCTCGGCCGCCGCGACCACCAGGTGAAGATCCGCGGCCACCGGGTAGAACTGGGTGCTGTCGAGGCCGAGCTGCGCCGTGTGCCGCGCGTCAAGGACGCTGTCGTGCTGCCCAATCCCGCGGCCACACAGTTGACGGCATTCGTGACCACCGCGGAGCCGACCTCGAAGACCGCGCTACGGCAGCATCTCGCCGAGCGTCTCCCGCCCGTCATGGTGCCGGCCACCTTCCACACGGTGCCCCAGTTCCCGCTCACCCCCAACGGCAAGGTGGACCGCGACCGGCTCGCGGAGACGCTCCGGTCCGCCGGTGCGGGGCCAGCCGACGACCACCTGGCCCAGGTCGGCCCCACGGCGATGGACGGAACGGTCGCGCGGGTGAGCGCGGCCTGGGCGCAGGTGTTGAGAATCGACAACGTTCCCGCGGATGTGAATTTCTTCGACCTTGGCGGACACTCGCTGGCGATGTTCCAGCTACAAGATGCGCTGGAACACCACACGGGCACACGCCCATCCATCGTGGCCTTGTTTCGCCACACCACCGTCGCCGAGCAGGCCTCCTACATCGACGGGGGCCCTCCGGGCCCGGCCGGCACCGCGACCACGCAGGAGCGCGCCCGGGCCGCACGAACCGCGCGGATACAGCGGGCCAAAGGAGGCCGCAGCGGATGAATGATCCGGAGATCTGGTTCCAACGATGGGCGTCGGGCCTGACGCCGACCTACCGCCTCGTGTGCTTCCCACATGCGGGTGGGTCGGCGACTTTCTATCGCGGCTGGGCCGCGCATCTGCCAGGCGCCGAGGTGCTCGCGGTCCGCTATCCGGGACGGGCCGAACGAATCGAGGAGCCGCCGCCGGCTGACCTGAAGCGGCTGGCACGCGACATCGCGGAGGCGCTCGCACCGTGGACGGACCTGCCCATCGCGCTGTTCGGCCACAGCATGGGTGCCGCGGTGGCCCTGGAGACGGCACGCGCCCTCGAAGCCGCGGGAACCAGGATCCGGCACTTGTTCGCATCCGGTTCGCGCGACGCACCGCTGCCGGATCCAGCCGATCCGGCGGACAGCGCAGACACCGACGAGCGCGCGACCATCGAGCAACTCGCCAGCATCGGTGGCACCAGCCGCGAGATGCTGGAGGATCCCATGTTTCGCGAACTGGTGCTGCCCTACGTCATCGCCGACAGCCGGATGTTCCACGCCTACCGGATGTCCACCGACCCGATCCTGCACTCTCCGGTGACGGTGCTGACCGGTGACCGGGACGACCATGCGGACCTGCGACCGTGGGGCACCCTGACGGTGGCGCCGGTGGCGCGTCACATGGTCCCCGGCGACCACTTCTACCTCGTCGACGAGCCGCCGTACGACGTGCTGAACGCGGTACGGCCGGCGCTCGTCGACAGGCAACCCTTCGGATCCGACTCCCCTGAAAGCCGGTACGCATCGTGAGCGCTACGACGAAGCGGCAGCGCGACCGTCGCCACCTGTGGCACATCTGGTCGCCGCTAGCCGCCGATCTCACCCGCACCATGCTGGTCAAGGGCACCGGCGCATATGTCACGGATGTCGACGGCCACGAGTTCCTCGACGCATCCTCACTGAATCTCACCTGCGGATACGCGGCGCCCGACATCACGCGCGCGATCAGCGCGCAGGCATCCCGCCTGCACGGCTACGACCTGTCCGTGGCGACGCACGATCTCGCCGGCGCCGTGGCCGAGGGCGTGGCGAAGCTGATGCCCACCGCGCTGTCGCGGACCCTGCTGACCAACAGCGGCACGGAGGCGTGCGAGGCGGCGCTGCTCATCGCCGCCATGTACGCGCAGAACGTGGGCCAGCCACGGACGCGGGTGATCACGTTCTCGGCTGGCTACCACGGCTCCACCGTTATCTCCAGGAGTCTGTCGGGCCTACCGCACCTCGCGCACCCGTTCAACAGCCCTCTGCCGGTCAGCCGGGTCGACCTACCGCTCGCGCCCCGGCACATGCGAGTTCCGGAGGCGTTGGAGCCGCTGCTGTCCGCTTTCCGGGCCGCGCTGGCGGACGACCCGGATCTGCCACCACTCGCGGTGCTAGTCGAGCCGCTGCTCAACGTCGGCGGCGGAGTGGTACTGCCCGCCACGTTCCTCACCGAGTTGCGGCGTCTGTGCGACGACCACGGCGCCTTGCTCATCCTCGACGAGGTATCCACCGGGTACGGCCGTACCGGGCGCATGTTCGGCTTCGAGCACGACAGCGTGCTACCTGACATCGTCGTGTCCAGCAAAGGGCTCGCCGCCGGTTACGCGCCCATCGCCGCGGTCAGCGTGCGGGAATCGATCTACGCGACCTTCGATCGTGATCCGTTCATGGGTGGGCTGCGCTTCGGACAGACCACGTCGGGCCACGCGATCGCCTGTGCCGCGGCACTCGCCACCCTCGAGCTCATCGAGCGGGAAAAACTCGTCGAGCGCGCCGCGCATCTCGGTGAGAGCCTCCTGGCGTCAGTCCGTGGGCTGGTCGGCACCGGACGCGTCACCGACGTACGGGGACTGGGACTTTTCGTGTCGCTGGAGTTCGAGGACCAGAACGCGGCGACGAACGCCGTCACCGCCGCCGCGGAGCACGGTTTGCTGCTGCGTCGCCAGGGTGCGGTGGTCATGGCCGTCCCGCCGCTCACACTGCAGGACGCGGACGCAACGGCGCTTCTCGAACGCCTGCGGCGTGCGGTGGAGCAGGCCGCATGAGCCCGACACCGGCCACCGATCGGGCGGCGGATCCGACGGCGGCCCGGTCGTCTGCGCGGGTCCTGGAGGCGATCAACCGCAAGCGCAGGGGCGCCTCCCTGACCGACGAGGAAATCGAGGGCGTCGTCACCGACTACGTCGCCGGACGCATCCCCAGCTACCAGATGTCCGCCTGGCTGGCCACCGTCGCCTGCCGCAGCATGGCCACATCCGAGCTGACCGCCCTGACCCGCGCCTACATCCGCGACGGCCGGCGGCTGGATCTCACCGGTATCGGCGCACCCGTCGTGGACAAGCACAGCACCGGCGGCGTCGGCGACACCACCACCCTCATCGTGGTTCCGGTCGTGGCCGCCTGCGGCGTGCCGGTGGCGAAGATGACCGGACGGGCGCTCGGCTTCGCCGGCGGCACGCTGGACAAGCTCAGTTCGATACCGGGCCTACGCCTGCATCTCGATACCGACGAACTGGTGCCGATGATTCGCAAGGTGGGCATGGTCATCACCGGGCAGAGCGCCGACCTCACCCCGGGAGACGGTGCGACGTACGCCCTGCGGGATGTCACCGGCACTGTCGAGAGCATTCCGTTGATCGCCGCCAGCATCATCAGCAAGAAGATCGCCGTCCGCGCGGACGGCCTCGTGCTGGACATCAAGACCGGTGCCGGCGCGCTGATTCCCGACCGGCCCGACGCAGTGCTGCTCACCCAGACGATGATGGCTCTCGCCGCATCCTTCGGGTTGCCCAGCCGTGCGGTGCTCAGCGACATGAGCCAGCCCCTGGGTCCCGCCGTCGGCAACGCGCTGGAGATCAGGCAGGCGCTCGATGTCCTCGGTGGCCGGCGCAGCCCCGGCCTCTGGGATTTGTGCGCGGCAATCAGCCGGCTCATGCTCCAGAGCGTCGACCCCGGGCTGTCCGACGCGGCCGCTGACGCGATGGTCGAACGCGTGGTGGACGACGGCTCTGCCCGGGAGATGTTCGTACGGTGGGCCGTGGCGCAGGGTGCCGACGCCACGGTACTCGCCGACCCGGCCCGGCTCCCGACAGCTCGCCGTCGACATCTGGTCACCGCGACCGAGTCCGGTGTCGTCCTCGGAATCGAACCGCGGGCGGTCGGGCGCGCCACGTTGCTCGTCGGGGCCGGACGGCTCACGCACGACGCTTCGCTGGACTACGGCGCGGGCGTGGTACTGCACCACCGGGTCGGTGACCGCGTCGGCCGTGGCGACGTGCTCGCGGAACTGCACTACGACAGCGGTGACGCCGACGGCGCGCGGGCCCTTCTGGCGGAGGCGTTCGTCGTCGGGGACGGTGACTGCGCCGTACCGCCCGCGGTGCATCAGATCTTCTGAGCGGAAGGGACTTGGTATGCCGACACTGACCCCGCTGGAGAGGCTACGCACCGGAACGGCCGCGCGGCCGATCACGTTCGACTCCATCCCGCCGGCCCCGGTACCGGCCAACCCGGACCGGATCTCGCCAGACACGGTCGCGGAGATCGTCCGGCGATACCGTCGCCACGGCTTCGCGGTCGCCCAGTTCGCACCGGGGCCGTGGACGGAGCAAACCGTTGAGCGACTGGCGGTGGCGCTCGATCTGGGTGAGCCGTTCGTCCCACCGCTGTACAGCAGGGGCGGGTACTCCTCACCCCCGGTGTCCCGGATAGGTGCGCCCGCAGTCGACGACACCTCAGGCACGCTTCATCCGCACTTCGAAACGACCGTCGGGCAGGAGCTGCACTGCGATGGAACCCTCCAGGACATCGGCGAGGTGAAGTCGGTGATCCTGCTGTGCCAGTCGCAGGGGCTTGACGGCGGCACAACGACCCTCTTCAATGCCCATGGCGCGTTCACCAAGCTCCTCGACGTCGATCCCGAGGCGGCTCGGGCGCTGACAGCGCATGGAGTCCTCGTCCGCCAGGCCACGTTCAACGGATCCTCGGAAATCAAGGAGACTCCGGTGTTCGCGGTGGACGGCGAACAGTTGATCTGCCGGTACTGCGTCGATGCAACCGACCGCTGGGCGGTGCCGAAGGGTAGCGACGCCGCCGCCATCGCGCGCGGTGCCGAGTTCCTGCACCAGGCGCGACAGGTCGGCAGCACGTTCATCCGGCGCTTCGACCTCGCGGCCGGCCAGGCCCTCGTCATGGACAACACCCGGATCTCGCACGGACGCGACGCCTATCGCGACGGGCCCGGTCGACGCCGATGTCTCCTGCGCAGCCTTCACCTGCGTCATCCCCGCGTGGACCGTTCCGGCGATGACGGTCGGTAGCCCTCCTCCGTTGGACGCGGAACTGGCCAATCCGCTGCGGGCCATCTTGGCCGACCTACCGCCCCTGACGCTCGAGAGCATCCCCGACCGGCGGGCCCGAACCGCAGCGACCGGGATGACCGACGACGAGATCCGTCGTGGCGGCGCCTTCGAAGTGCGATGGCTCGACCTGCCGGCGGCCGGCGGCGACGGCACGATGAGGCTGCTGGTCTGCCGGAACACGGCCGCGCGCGAGCCACATCCCGCGATCTTCAACATTCACGGCGGCGGCATGGTGGCCGGCGATGCGCGGTGCGCCGACCTCGGTGGCGAGTTGCGGCGGGCCGAGGCACTGCGGCTGTCGGTCCTCGCCATCGAGTACCGTCTGGCCCCGGAGCATCCCGATCCGGCCCCGGTGGAGGACTGCCACGCCGCGCTGCGGTGGATCGTGGAGCACGCCGACGAGCTGGGCATCGACCCCCGCCGCATCGTCGTCAGCGGTAACAGCGCCGGTGGGGGTCTCGCTGCCGGGGTGTCGCTGCTCGCCCGAGACCGGCGCACCGCACGGCCGCTGGGGCAGATGCTCCAATGCCCGATGCTCGACGACCGGTGCGACACCGAGTCGGCGCGCCAGATGGAGTCCGTGGGCCTCTGGCACACCGGATCCAACCGGACCGGCTGGCGGGCGCTGCTCGGGGACCGGCAGGGCGGCGCCAACGTGTCCTGCTATGCGGCGCCTGCCCGCGCATCCGATCTGCGCGGTCTTCCACCGACGTTCGTCGACGTCGGCGCAGTGGAGTCGTTGCGGGACGAGGCGATGCTGTTCGCCATGCGTCTGTGCCAGGCGGGGGTCGCCACCGAGCTGCACGTGTGGTCTGGCGCGTTCCACAGCTTCGACCAGTGGGTGCCCGAGGCGGAGGTGTCCCGGGCGGCAGAGGCGGCCCGGCTCTCCTGGCTCCGCCGGCTCCTCAACCAGACAGGATGAGAACGGCTCCACGAGGAGGCCCGATGCGTCAACCCAAGCTAAGTCTGATCATCCCGTACGAGAGACGGCTGGACAATCTGCGGCTCGCCCTGCAGGGCCTCGCCCGGCAGACGATGTCACCGGCGGACTTCGAAGTCGTCGTCGGCACCACGAAGTACGACGACGACTACGTCGCCACCTGCCGGGAGGTGGTCGACCGGATCAACCTGGTGACCGTCATGTCCGACGAGCGGTTCGAGATCCCGCGAGCCCGGAACCTGGCCATGCGACAGGCCACCGGAGACGTTATCGTCAACATCGACGCCGACACCCTGCTGCCGCCCCACGGCCTGCAGCACCTTTACGAGCGGCACTACGCCTTCGGACAGAACGCGTGCGTCGTGGGGCAGGTCGTGGGGTACGGCAACAACTACGACGGCGATGTCTCGCACGTCGTACCGGAGCCGTTCGAGATCTGGCAGAAGCGCCTGGAGGACCTGCACGGCATCGTGGAGCGACCACGTGATCCGCGGTTCCAAGTCGAGCACGTCATACCGTGGAGCTTCGCCTGGACGGGCCTCGTGGCGCTGCCGGCCGGGTTGGTCAGGAAGCACGACCTCTACTTCGACGAGTCGTTCATCGGATGGGGCGTCGACGACATCGAGTGGGGCTATCGCATCGCGGCCACCGGTACACCGATCCTGTTGCGTCCGGACGCGTACGCCATACATCTCCCCCACGTCCGGGACAGTGCCGCCAACTTCGTCACCGAGGCGATCACGTACCGCCAGTTCCTCCGCAAGTGGCCAGGCCCGGACGTGGAGCTCGCGGCGGCGTTCAGCGACTACGAAGCGAACGGCCTCTACCTGGACTACCTCGCCGCAGTGCGAGCCGTCCTCCGGGACGGCGCAGACCTGCTGGGCACGGTGCGCGTCGTGACGGATGGCACCGCGTCGCTGTTTCTCGGCGTGCCCCTCGATCGCGAGCATCACATTCTCGACGCCGAGGTCCGCGACGTCACGCGGTCGGCAGCCTCGGTGGAGATCCTGCCGCTGGCCGGGCTGGCTGTGCCGTACGAAGACGGTAGCGCGGCGAACTGCCGCGTCCTGCCCACGATCGACCGCCTGCCCGCCAAGTATGTGGCCAAGGTCCGGGCCACCGCCCGGCGCCTGGTCGGCGCGGACGCCGAGGGGGCGCGATGACGCTGCCGGCTCCTCCGTTGGCCAACGCGGACCTCAACGAGTTGCTCGCACTCGGGATCGACCTCGCCGTGCGGGCGGGCGAAGCGATCGGCGCGGAGCACGATGGTCGGCGCAGCCTTCGGGTGAAGTCCACCCCGACCGACCATGTCACCGCCGCGGATCTGGCCAGCGACGCCGCCATCCGGGCCGGGCTCGCCGGGAGGCGCCCGCGCGACGGAATCCTCTGCGAGGACGGCGACGACATCGAGTCCGCCACCGGGCTGCGCTGGGTGGTGGACTCGCTCGACGGCACGGTCAACCATGTGCACGGTGTTCCGCACATCTCGGTGAGCATCGCCTGCGAGGCGTACGTCGGCCGGGTCTGGTCGGCCGCCGTCGCCGTCGTACTGGACGTCGCCCGTGGCGAGCTGTTCACCGCGGTGCGAGGCGGTGGTAGCCGGCTCGACGACAGGCCGATCGGCGTCACTGATCCGGTGCCGACCGGGCAGGCGTTGGTGGCGACCGAGTTCGGTTACTCGTCGGAGAGCCGGCAGCGCCAGGCGGCCACCCTCGCCCGCGTCGCGCCGCTGGTCGGTGACGTCCGCGCCACGGGGAGTTCCGCACTCGACCTCTGCTGGACCGCGGCTGGCCGGCTCGACGGCTACTACGAGGACGAGCTGTCCCGCTGGGACTGGGCCGCCGGACGCCTGATCGTGGAGGAGGCTGGCGGGATCGTCACGGAGCTCGGCGCTGGCGTGCTGGCTGCCGGGCCCCAACTGCATCGCGCGATGCGCAGTCTGCTCGACGCGGCGGCCTGACGGGACAGCCACCGCCTCGACCGCGAGACGTCACGAGTAAACATCTGGAGGCAGCCAGCCATGTCCGGCACCGTATCGCCGCTGATCGACCGCCGTTGGCGAGTCGTGGTGATCTCCACCCATTTCGATGACGCCGCCCTGTCCCTTGGCGGTTTTCTCCTCGGGATCACGGTACCCAAGGCCGTCGTGACCGTGCACGGCGGCGCACCGGAATCCGGGACACAGCTCGCCAGCTGGGACCGGGACTGCGGCTTCACCACGGCGACAGAGGCCCACGCCACGCGCCTGGCGGAGGACGACCGGGCGTGCGCGATCCTGGGCGCCGACCAGGTGGCTCTGAACAACCCCGACAACCCGTACCGATCCGGCGGGCCGCTGATCGGCCTACGCGAGCTTTTCGCGAGCCTGGACGCGGACGTGCAGGTGCTGCTGCCGCTGGGCATCAACCAACCGGATCACGGCGTCGCGCGGGACGCGGCCCTCGCGGCGCTCGACAGCACCGGCCATCGTCGTGTGGGGATGTACGCAGACCTGCCGTACGCCGCCGCGCTCGTCACCGACTGGGCCTCCGCGCCCGCGGAGGCGCTCGCGTCGGAGTTGGCGGCCCACGACGCCGGCTATCGTGCCCTTCTGGCACGCTACGACCTGAGAATCTCGCACAGCATCACGCTCGGCCCGTCCGAGTGGTCGCGGAAACGCGATGCTGTGCTCTGCTACGCCTCGCAGCTCAGCCTCGTCGGCGCGATGGGCGAGGTGCGGCACATGGGTGCTCTGCTCGGCTATCCGGGTGCCATGCAGCGAGAGCTCATCTGGTCTGTCGGTTAGTCCCCGTCTTTCCGCTGCCCGCCACTGAGGCGGGCCCGGCTGGTCGTGACGGTCAGCGCCGCCACGACCAGCCGGTCCACGGCCGCGAGCTACGGCTGGGTGGCCGTCGTGTGTGCGCTAGGCGGGAAGATGAGCTCCACCTGAGACGTCTCTTGCTCGTAGGTGGCCGAATGCTCCACTGACGTCGGCACATGGAACCAGTCGCCGGGCCCGTAGTGCCGCTCATCGCCGTCGATGGTCAGCCGCACCAGACCCTTGGTCACCACACCGGCGATGTCCAGGTCGTCGTGACGGTGCGGTGCCAGGGTGAGGCCGGCGGGGTAAGTGGCGAAGACAACCTCACAGCCCTCCGCCGCCAGTTTCCGGGCAGGGATTTTCAGGCCGTTCTGAACCACCCAGTTCTCGTCGGTCGGAAACCGTTCGATATGTGCAGGAAAAGCGGAGTCAATGACCATGGCGCTAGCTACTCCCAATCATCGTGCTGGCGGGGCAACGGCAGCGGTCAGCGGTAATGACTGGCCTTACCGCGATCGGCGATGGCGAACGTGAAGCAGCGCACGGAGTCGTGCTCGCTCACCGGTTCAAGACTGTGCACCACATCAGACGGAATGTGGACGAGATCGCCGGGGACGACGATACGTTCGTCGTCCCCGACCCTCATTCGTCCCCGGCCGTGCAGCACGTAGTAGAACTCGACCGACGGGTGTTGGTGGGGCTCCACCAGGTCGCCGCCGGCGACCTCGAACTCGGTGACGTACTCCAGATAACCGCCCTCGGTCACCCCGCGCAGTTCCTCCGGCCGCACCAGCCACCAGACGTCGATTGTGTTGTGCGACTTTTCCCGGACGCACTGATCTGTTGAACGTAGATCCATGTGGATATCTTATCGGCGCGCGGCCGCTGCGCGACCGTACGTCGAACCACCAACCTCACTCGCCCTGGCGGTTCAGCGCCTCGGTAACGAGCGCGATGTGTCCGTCCAGCGTCCGCGCCGCGAGAAGGCCGCGCAGCGGCAGCGTGACGCCGGTCGTTGCCTTGATACGACGGGCCAGATGAGTCACGAGCATCGAGTCCCCGCCACGGTCGAAGAAATCCGCGGTGCCCGGGTAGTTGTCTGGTCCGAGGAGGCTGGACCACAGGTCTCGGACCAGGCTCGCGGCGTCGAGAGTCTCAGCGCCGACGGTGTGCGGCGCGGCCAAAGCGGACGCCTCGGCGACGGTTTCGCCTTCCGAACCTTTGTCCGTGGACGGTTTCGGGCGCCGACCGTCCGGCCCGACCGGCGCGGCGAGCTCCGGCGTCAGGAACCTGTCCCCGGCGAAATGGTAACCGGGAAGATGGACCGCCCTTCCCTGCCCGACCAGGCCGGCCAACCGGACGGGGTGGCCGGCGACCCACAGCGTTCCGATGGCACCGAGCGGCCCGAGTGCCGCGCCGCCGCGGTTGTCGTCGAGCGGAATCGCCGCTATGCCGGAGTACTGCGCCATGGTGGTCAACGCGGAGCCCGGCCCCACCTCGATGGCCGTCACCGCACCGAAGTGCTCGGCCAGGCTGCCGAGCGCACCGGCGAACAGCACGGGACGCCGAATCTGTTCGACGAGCGCGCCGGCAGGCAGTCGCGCACCCGCCGGCAGCAGTGTCCCGGTGAAGCCGGAGGCGAACGCCATCCGGCTGGGCAGGAGGTCACCAGGTGCCAGCGCTGTTTCGAGCGCTCGGACGGCCGGCTCCATCATCGTGGTGTGGAAGGCATGACTTGTTCGCAGGATCCCAGACCGGACCTTACCGTCGATCGCCTGGCGCAGCTCGGCCACCGCTCCGGCCGGTCCCGCCATGACACACATCGCCGAGCCGTTCACCGCTGCCAGTTCGAGTGGCAGCGCCGCCTGCTCCGCGAGCGCGAGTGCCGTCTGCTCGTCGCATTCCAGCCAGAGCATGCCACCCGGCGCGCAGTCCCGCATGGCCTCCGCGCGCGCGGTGACGAACGCCGCCGCCGTGGCGACGTCGAGCATCCCCGCGATGCAAGCGGCAGTGACCTCGCCGAGGCTGTGCCCCGCGACGGCAGTGGGAACGAGCCCCAGATCGTCGACGATGGTGCGGGCCAAGGCGTACTCGGTAGCGAAGAGGGCAGGCTGGGCAAGACCTGTGTCTCGCATGTCGTCGGCGCAGGACGATGGATCGAACAGGGCCCGACGCAGCCGGCCCGCTAACGGCTCGGCGAATGCCTCGATGCATCCCTCCAGCGCCGCTCGGTAACCGGGTAGCGCCTCGGCGAAGGTCAGCGCCATGCCGGGCCGCTGGGCACCCTGCCCCGGAAAAAGGAACACCAGGGGTGACGGAGCGTACCCCGGTGACCGTTCACCGGCGAGGTCCGCCTCAGCGGACAGCGTGGCCGCGGCACCGATCGGATCATCGGCGACCGCCACCATCCGAACTGGCAGTTCGGCACGCCCGCGCGCCAGCGTGTACGCCACGTCTTCGATCGCGACCGGGGTGGTGTTCAGGTGATCGCTCAGGCGCCGGGCCGCGCCGTGCAGACTCCGGGCGTCCATGGCGGACAGTGCCAGTAGCCGCGGACCGGCCGACGGGTGGCGCGGTCGTGACGGCGCTGGCGCCTCCTCCACGATGACGTGAGCGTTGGTACCGCCGATGCCGAACGAGCTGACGCCCGCCCGGCGCGGTCCCGGGCCGCCCCACGCCTTCGGTGCGTCCGGCACGTACAGGGGCGAGCCGTCGGTCTGCAGCAGTGGATTGAGCCGCTGGAATCCTGCCACGGGGGGCACCGTGGCCTCCCGCACGACCCGGAGCGCTTTGATGAGCCCCGCGATCCCGGCAGCGGCGTCCAGGTGACCGATGTTGGCCTTGAGCGCACCGACGGCCACCGTTCCTGGGGCCGCATCCAGGCCGGACAGCGCCGCAGAGGCGGCCGACCATTCGATCGGATCACCGATCCGCGTCCCCGTGCCGTGGGTCTCCAGATAGCCGGTCTGCGTGGCGTCAATGCCGGCCGTCGCGTAGGCGGCCCGGATCACGCTCTCCTGGCCCTCAGGCGAGGGCGCGAAGTATCCCGCCCTGGCGGCACCGTCGTTGTTCACCGCACTGGCCACGATCACGCCGTGCGGCGGCGGGCCGTCGCCCAGCGAGTCCGCGAGCCGCCGGAGCACCACGCAGGCGACGCCCGCGCCAGGAACGACGCCGTCCGCCGCCGCGTCGAAGGGGCGGCAGACGCCCGTCCGCGACAAGACGCCACCGGGCAGATACAGGTGGCCACCCTGCGGATAGCCGATGCCGGCGGCCACGACGACCGCCTGGTCGCATTCCCCGTTGAGCAACGCCTGCACCGCGAGGTGAACCGCCACCAGACCGGACGAGCAGGCGGTCTGTACAGCGATGGCGGCGCCGGTCAGGCCCAGCTTGTAGGCGATAAGGCTGGCGATGAAGTCCGGCTCGGTACCGTGCAGCGCCTGGTCCAGCCGCGCTGGGTCGAGCGGCCCGCGCGTCAGCATGGCGCGGAGATAACCGCTGCCGCTGGCGCTGGTGAAGACGCTCGTCACGGGCGCGTCCCGACCAAAGCCGGATGCCGCGTCCTCCAAGCCCGCCCAGGCAGCCTCCAACATCAGCCGGTGCTGCGGATCCATCACCTCCGCGTCCCGGGGCGTGATCCGGAAGAGCGTGTGAGCGAACCTGTCGGCGTCGGGCAGGTAGCCACCTGCGGGTACATAGTCGGGGTCGTCGACGAGATCGGCGGGCACCCCTGCGGCGAGCAGCGCCTCGCGGGTGTGCGTCGTGATGAGCCGCTCGGCCCGGCAGACGGCCGACCACAGACCGTCCACGTCCCGGCGGCCGGGGAACCATCCCGCGACACCGACGACGCCAATGTCGAGTGAACGGTCACGTGTCATCGCCAACTCCCTTCCTGTGGATGAGAACACCGTCAACGGCGGGCATCGGCCGCTATGCGCCGACGCGCCGGACAAATGAGGCGTGCGCTCGCTTCCCCGCCCCGTCCTTCGGCGTACTGGCTTATAGTCCACCACGAATGGCTCGTCGACGGGGGATGGCATGCGGGCTGGCTCATTGGTTGCATCGAACCTGCCGGGTTGTCGAGGCAGCCTTCACGACATGGTCGCCGCGACAGCACGTACCCGCCCCGACGCCACGGCATTGGTGGCCGGCGATCACCGGCTTTCGTATGCGGATCTTGACCGTACGGCCGCAGCCTGGTCGGCGGATCTGACCCGGCGCGGGGTCCGGCCCGGTCATCTCGTCCCCATCGTGCTGCCGAAAGGCGTCGAGCTTGTCATCTCGCTGCTGGCGGTACTCAAGGCGGGCGCCGCCTATTCCCTTCTGAGGCCCGGTTGGCCGGCTTCCCGCCTGACGCAGATACTCGGTCAGCTCGACAGCCCGATCACCGTCGCCGCCGACCTTCCGCCGTCGGTCGCTGCCACCGTGTGGACGCCGCCAACCGCTGCCGCCTCGCCCCCACCTGGCTGGCGCAGCGCATCCACTCATGACACCGACCCGTGCTGCGTTTTTTTCACCTCCGGCACCACGGGCCCGCCAAAGGGAGCGCTCACCACCCACCGTGCCATCTCCCGCCTGTTCCGCGCGGGGGTACTGCCCGGCCTGACCGATCGGGTCGTCGTGCCCCTCGGGGCACCCATCCCGTGGGACGCTTTCGCCCTGGAGCTGTGGTGGGCCCTGCTCACCGGAGGTACGGCCCTGCTTGACGACGAGCCCTACCTCACGGGTACAGGCTTGCGCCGGGCCGTCGCCGGACACGGCGCAACGGTCACCTGGCTGACCAGCAGTCTGTTCAACATGATCATCGATGAGGACATCGACTCGTTCGCCGGCTTGCACGCCGTCGTGGCCGGTGGCGAGGCGCTCTCGCCACGGCACGTCCGCCGGTTCCTGGACCGGCACCCCGAGATCCCCCTGTGCAACGGGTACGGCCCGGTGGAGTCGACGGTGTTCACCACCCTGCACCGCGTCCGGCCGGCGGACTGCGACCTGCCGGATGGAATCCCCCTGGGCCGGCCGGTGCCGGGCACCGAGGTCCATGTCCTCCACGGTGACCAACCGTGCCCTGCCGGGGTCGTGGGCGAGATCTGCGTCTCCGGCGAAGGCCTCGCGCTGCGTTATGTGGGCGACCCCGCGCTCACCCGGACAAGGTTCGAGTCGGTGTCGGTGAACGGGCGCGACACCCGGGTCTACCGCACAGGTGACCTGGGCATGCTCGCGTCGGACGGCGTGCTGCACTTCCGGGGGCGCGCCGACCGGCAGGTGAAGATCCACGGGCATCGGGTCGAGCCGGCCGAGGTGGAGCACCAGATCGAGGCGTCACTCCCGGTCCGCGCATGCCGCGTGGTCCCCGCGCCCGGTCGGGACGGCCGGCCCGACCGCCTTATCGCGTTCTGCGTGCCGCAGCGCACGGGCGACGCGCTAGACGATGCCCTCGGCGTGTTGCGCGCGACCATGGTGCCGTACCAACTGCCGGCAGCCGTTGTCAGCGTCGAGGCTTTCCCGTTGACCGCCAACGGAAAACTCGACGAGGTCAGCCTGCTGGCCGCCACCTCGGGCCAGGACAATCTGCTCCGCGCAGCCCGTACACCATTGGCGGACGGGGCTCCGCGGCCGGGTGCCGCCACCGGGCAGGGAACGGTCGCGATCGTGGCCAGGGTGTTCGATGAGGTCCTCGGGACGTCGACGCCCCGCGGATCGTCCTTCTTGAGTCTCGGTGGGTCCTCGCTCGATGCCGGCAGAATCTGCGCACGCCTGAGCGCGCTGGTGGGGCGTCCGGTGCCGCTGTCACGGCTCTACCAACATCCGAGCGTCGAGGAGCTCGCTGGGTGGCTGGACCAGGCGCCGACGCACGACCGCGACCATCGCCCCGACTGCCCGGACAGCTCGGTTCCGCTGACGGCGATGCAGCGGGTCTTCCTGACCCGGTTCCTCGCCAATCCGGCCGACCGGACCGGACACTGCCTGCTGACCTGGGTCGTCGAGGGCCATGTGGATCGGGCGGCCCTGATGGCCGCTGTGACTGCCGTGCACCGGCGTCACACTCCACTGCGCGCCGGGTACCTGCCTGACCCCTCGCCGCGGATGCTTCTCGTGGACATCGAACCGCCACCGCTGGAGGAGCTTCCCGGCCAGGCGTCCGTCGAGGCCGCCGTCGCGGCGGTGCGAGACGCCTTCGACGAGGACCTCGACGTGACGGTGGCCGACCTGTGGCGCGTCGCACTCGTTCCCGTCGGCGGCGACACCGCGGTGCTCGGCATCGTGGTCCATCACATCGCGTTCGACGGGCGATCCCAGTCGGTGCTGGCCACGGACCTCGGCGCCGCATACCGCCGTGCGTTGGCGGGCCGCGATGCCCACGAGTCGCCGACACCTCTGGATCTGACCTACCGCCATTGCGCGGGCGAGGCCAACGAGGCCGCCGATGCCGAGGTGGCGCGACGGCTCCGCGGCGCACCCGACCTGGTCTGGCCCAGGCCCCCGGCAGGCAGGCCGCCGGGCGCGCCAGCGACCGGACTGGTCACGACGGCCATCCGAGCCTCAACGGTGGATGCGCTCAAGGGGTACGCGAAGGTGCTCGGCACGTCACCCTACGTCGCGCTCCTCGCCTGTTACGGCGCGGCCGTCGCTACCGTCACCGGGCACGGCGACTTCGTCGTGAGCTCGCCGATGAGCCAACGCTCCAGTTCCGAGACCAGCGACGTCGTCGGGTGTCATATCGCGATGGTGTTCGTGCGGCTGCGTGGGTCGATGCTCGCCGGCGACCCGTCGGCTGTGCGCGCCGTCGCCGCCGCCGTCGCCGCGGCGCGGGGCGCACAGGATGTTCCGCTGGGGAAAGTACTCGATCTCACGGGCGCGCGGCGCAGTTCCCGCCCGCCGCTCGCGCAGACCCTGTTCGCGCTCCAGGACGATCCGGTGCCGCGGCTGGACCTGGTGGGCGCGACGACCACCCTCGTGCGCCAGCCATACCTTGACCTGCCGGCCGACCTCCACGCCGAGCTCTGGCCCGGCGAGCACGGGGAACTGGCGGTGGATGTCTCGTACCGCATCGATGCGGTCGCCGTGGAGACGGCAGAAGATATCGCACACAGGTTCGTCGCGAGCGTCGACGCGCTCGTGGGACCGGCATCGTGGGGTGATGACGATCGAGGCCGTCGTGGATGACGCCATCATGGATCCGGGGCGGCTGACCGATCCGGCCGTGCACGCCCGTGGCGAGACGCGGGCTGTGTGGCGCTGGATGCGTCGACATGCGCCGGTTCACTGGCACGAGCCGGGAGTGTATCCGGGCTTCTGGTCGGTGACCCGATACGCCGACGTGCGGCGCGTGTACCTCGACCATGCCACCTTCAGCTCGGCACATGGGGTGATGCTGCGGCCCGTCACGGCCGGCGCTGACCCTGGCTCCGGCCTGACGCTGGCGCTGACCGACCCACCTCGGCACACCGCGATCCGCGCCCTTGTCGCCGACGCCTTCTCCGGCCGGCAGGTACGGTCATTTGAGGAGAGCGTGCGGCGGTCGGCCCGCGCCGTGCTCGACGCGGCGCGGGAACGCCAGACATGCGATTTCGTCCACGACGTTGCGGCGCATCTGACCGTCGCCGTGATCGGTGCCATCCTGGGCATACCGGCTTCGGATCACGACGACGTGCTGCGCTGGACCAGCGAGTCGTTTGCTGCCGGCCGATCACTGGCCACGCACC
The DNA here is from genome assembly GCF_004348325.1 of Micromonospora sp. KC213. Taxonomy (GTDB): domain Bacteria; phylum Actinomycetota; class Actinomycetes; order Mycobacteriales; family Micromonosporaceae; genus Micromonospora. Next base: position 73,564 of record NZ_SMKF01000001.1, read on the forward strand.
ACGAGCTGATGCGGTACGTGATCGAGCTCATCGACCTCTCGACAGCGGACCCGGGCGACGACGTCGTCGGCCGGCTCGTGGCCGGCACAGTCGACGGGGATCCGCTCTCCGACGTCGAGATCCTGCTGAACTGCGAGAACATCATTGGAGCGGCAGAGAACTCCGGGCTTTCGATCGCGGCCGGCATCGTCGCGTTCGCCGAGCACCCGGACCAGTGGTCGCTTCTCGTCCAGCGCCCGGATCAGTTGCCGAGCGCCGTCAACGAGATCCTCCGCTGGACCTCCAGCGCCAGTCACAGCATGCGGACGGCCACGGCACCGGTGTTGCTCGGCGACCACACGATCGCACCCGGCGACCGGGTCGTCGTCTGGTTGCCGTCGGCCAATCGCGACGAGGAAGTGTTTGTCGCGCCCGACGAGTTCCGGGTGACTCGACGCCCCAACCGCCACCTCAGCTTCGGCGCGGGGCCGCACGCCTGCATCGGTGCCGCGTTGGCCCGCATCCAGACCACCGTGCTCTTGTCTGAACTGCTCGATGCTGGCCTGCGGGTCGAGCCTGCCGGCCCCGCGGTGCCGGTGGCTTCCATCGTGGTGAGTGGCCCGGCCTATCTGCCGGTTCACATCGTCGCAGGCGGCCCGGGTGATGGTACGGAGGTGCCGCGGGCTCCCGTCGACACAAGCCCCAACCACAGCCAGAGTAGAACAGACTCCACAAAAATGAGGGAACGAGGCCAATGCTCGACATAACCGCTGATATCGTGCGCTCTCTGATTGACGAGCAATTCCCTGACTGGCGCGACCTGCCGATCGTCCCGGTGCCGCGCCAGGGTTGGGACAACAGGACGTTCCGCCTCGGTGACGAGCTGGCGGTGAGATTACCCAGCGCCGAAGGGTATGTGGCGGCCGTGGAGAAAGAGGAGCGGTGCCTGCCCATCCTGGCCAAGCACCTGCCCCTGCCGGTGCCGGAATCGCTTGCCATCGGCTCGCCGTCGACGGTGTACCCGTTCCCTTGGTCGGTCCGCCGCTGGTTGCCAGGTGAACCGGTCGACAGCAGCCCGGCCGTCGACCGGACGACACTGGCACGCGATCTCGGCAGCTTCCTCACCGCGCTGCGCGACGTGCCGACCCGGCACGGCCCGGCCGGCGGCCAGCACTCGTACTTCCGAGGTTGCCACCCGAGTGTCTACAGCGAGCAGGTGGAAACGGCGCTGAGTCGCCTGGGCGACGCGGTCGACGTCAGCGCCTGCCAGACGATCTGGGCCGAAGCGCTGATCACCGCGTGGCCGCTCGCGCCCGTGTGGTTCCACGGCGACGTGGCCGCCGGCAATCTGCTGGTCGACGATGGTCGGCTCGCCGCCGTCATCGACTTCGGCACGTGCGGGGTCGGTGACCCCGCTTGCGACCTCGTCATGGCGTGGACCTACTTTAGCGGCGACGAACGGAAGGCTTTCGCAAACGCGGTGGGCCTTCCCCCCGACACCTGGCGCCGGGCCCGCGGGTGGGCGCTGTGGAAGGCGCTGGCCACGATGGCCGGCCTGTCCAGCCCCGACCCCGAGGGCTTCCAGACAAAGGTACTAGTCCAGGTACTTGCCGACCCGGTCGTCTGACCGGCGGCACGACGCGCCGCAGTCACCAACCAGCTGGCATCCACGGCACCCTGTCACGGAGGAGCAAAGATGTCGATCGATCATCGGGACCTGTCGCGCCACCTCGCCGAACTTCGGCAGGTGGCGGCTGCCAAAGTCGAGCAGGACCGGCTGCCCACCGGCCTCGAGGCCGGCCTTCAGGTACGGAAGGATCTGAGCAAGCTTGGGCTGGACAGCTATGCCGTCGACCTGGAGACCAACGGGTATACGGTCCTTCCGCCGCACGTCGCCGGCCCTCCGGACCTCTGGCCCAGGCTACGGGACCTGATCCTGGCAATCGACGAGGAGGAGCAGCCCGACGCGCCCGAGCCAGGCCACTCCCGCGGCCGGAACCTCTGGCACCTGCTGCCCCGGGACCCAGTATTCGAACAGGCCCTCATGGCACCGGCGCCTCTCGCCCTGGTGGCGTATCTGATGGGATACCGGGCAAAGCTGAGCCAGTTCCGGGGAATCGTCAAGGACGACACGTCCGTGCTGCCCATGGAGATCCACGCCGACCACAGCCGAAAGGTTCCTGCGCCCTGGCCGAGCGACGCTCAGTACTGCACGGTCACCTGGGTGCTGAGCGAATACACCAGGGACAACGGCGCGGTGTGCGTCTTCCCCGGCACGCACAAGCTCTGCACCGATGTGCCTCGCGAGTTCGAAATGGCGCATGACCATCCCGATCTCGAGGTGATCGAGGCGGAGGCCGGCTCGGTCATCATCTGGCATGGTGGCCTCTGGCACGGCGCGGTTCCGCGTACCGCGCCGGGCAAGCGCGTGACCCTCGTGATGCCGATGGTCCGCTACCACCTGCTGCCGCAGGAGGTGTTCTTCGCTTCGACCACGCGCGAAATGCTGGAGCGCAACTCGTCCCGCTTCGCCGCGCTCATGGGTCTTCTCGGCGCGTGGCCGTGGGGTGCCGACGGTCCGGACACCGCCTACAAGCGACCAAGTTGGCTGTCGACGTCACGCGAAAACCGGTTCGCCTAGGGCGGTGTTGCCCGGCTGGCCGCGCTGCGCTTCGCCTCCGCCCACAGCTCGCGGAGCCGCTTGGGCGAAGCAGCCGCCAGATCTTCTCCGCGGGCGTCGATGTAGTCGAGCCGGGCAACGAACCGCCCTACGGCGCCGATGAGTACGTCGTCGGGATCGACGCCGAGCTGCCGTGCCACCTGCACCGCCGCGAACAGGATGTCGCCGACCTCGGCCGCGTTGGGATCGGCGCGGGCTTCCGCCACCTCATCCTCGACGTCGGCGAGGGCGGCGGCCAGATCCGGCAGCCCGAAGCCCATCCCCGCGCCGCGGTGCTGGGCACGCAACGCCGCGGCGAGAGCCGACTCGCTCCCAAACGCTCCATTGTGGATATACAGTGATGAGTAGGGGCCAATGTCGATGTATTCGAGATCGTCCCAGGTGACCGGCGCCACCGACTCGCCCGGCATGCCTAGACGATGGGCGACGGTGACCGGCGTGGCCGCCTCGATGTCAGGCAGTCTGGCGGCAGCCGATATCCATCGCGGAGTCAGCTCCGCCACGACAAGTCCACCCTGGCGCACCGAGGCAGCGTTGACCTCGGCGGCTCGCCGCACCCGGACAGCACGGTGGAACGGATCAATTCCGATGCGCTGCCACAACAGGTCGAGGAAGGATGTGCCGGGAATGACACGAAGTACCGCCCGGTGTCGTTTCACCAGCCACGCCACAACCGGCTCCAAGACGTACGGCGAGCCAGGTACAGCGAGCACCGACGGCGATCCCGCTCTGGCCGCGGCATCCAGGAGCAGGCGCGCGGCGGCCGGCGGATCGGTCGACGGCAGGGCAACGCAATCCGAAACGATCGACATCGCCGGGTGCTCGGGCGCGGTCGTGAACACGCTGCCGGCCGTCCGAACGGCGTCCACCGCGGCCCCGCACGCCATGTCGCGCGGCCCCGGACCGAGGCCGACAACGGCAATCCGGTGCTGATCCAACGGAACGGCCTTTCCCGAGGGCATGCCGGGCCATCCGGCAGTTCAAAGACGACGATATACACACGGGCTGTGTGCTCCCTGACCCGGGACACAGGCCCTCGCGAGAACGGAGTCAGGCGCATGTCGAGCCTCGAAAGTGATGCCCGCCTTCTGGCGTGGTGGAGATTTGAGGAGGGGGCGGGAGACGTTGTCGAGGACTCCTCCGGCAACGGCCACACCCTACGCCTCGTTGGCGACCCCGCCTGGGTCCGCGGCAAGCCCGGCGGCGCAGTCGCCCTGAACGGCAAGGATCAGCATCTGGAAACGGCCGGACCGGTACTGCGCACCGACGAAAGCTTGAGTGTGGCCGCGTGGCTGCGCCTGGACCGCGCGGTTGTCGGCGACTACCTTGCCTTTCCACCCGGGTGGTACGCCTTCACTGCTGTCAGCCAGCCAGGACCGGCGGCCGGGTCACTCACTCACTCGCCGTTCTATCTGGGCGTACGGGCGCGCGACGAGGACACCCCAGAGGTGATGAAGTGGTGTCTGGAGGTAGCGCCGGTCGACGGTGACCCGCCCGGTCCACCGTGGCCGTTTGTCTGGGAGAACGCCTTTTCTCCCGGTCAGCTCGACTCGTCGGTGCTCGATCGTTGGGTCTTCGTCGTCGGCGTCGTGGACAAGGAGTCACTGACCACTCACCTCTACCTGCCGGCGACCGGCGAGCACGGCACCGCGACGCTTGTCTCCCATTGGCCATTCTGGCAGGCCGACGCGCCCCTGCAGATCGGGCGGGCGTACTGGCGCAACGAGCCGGTCGACCAGTGGCCCGGGTCCGTCGGGCCGATCCGGCTGTTCGAGGGTGTGCTCACCCAGGACGACGCACAGCGGCTCTATCGCGAGGATCTGGGCGGCGACGAACCCGGCTGAGCGCCACCACGCCGCGTAGCCACGTCGACGAACGGTTGCTCGACGTCTCGAACCAGCAAAGTCATGGCCGACCGGGCAGGTTCGCAGTTGAGCAACCGCCAGCGACCAATTTTGTGAAGACCAACCGCGTGCGGGTGTCGAACGACGGTAACGGGCCCGTGGGGCGGGGCCCGCCAACAGACGCGAAGGGGTTATGCGCGTGACCAGTAACGGGACGCTGGCGGCAAAGGCATCGACCGTGGCCACGGGCCGTGGCGAGCGGAACCGAGCGCTGGTCTATACCGGCACCATCGGCGTCACCACCGTGGCATTGGCTGGACTCATGGGATGGCTCACGCGGTCGCTGGGCGGCGGGGCCGTGCTCGCGTGGTGGGCAGGACTTCTGGCGGTACCGGTGACCAGTCGGATCGCCCAGCAGGCGGTGCACACGGTGCTGCAGGCCATCCTGCCGGACGCCGCGCCGCTGTCGGACCTGGATGCTCAGGCGACCGAGGCCGCGGTCGCCAGAACCTGCTTGGTGTATCCCGTCATCGTGCACGATGAGCAGGACGTCGAGGATCTCCTGACGACAATGCGCGATTCGCGGCGGGACGCCGGATCCGGGTTCGTCGCCCACGTGGCACTGGTGGACTTTGCCGACGGGAACTCCCCCACCCATCCCGGGGACGAAAAGCTGAGCCGTCTCATCGAAGAACGCATCCGGGTCGCGCATGACTGTGCTCCCGGCCCACCGATGTTCGCGCTTTTCAGAGCCAGGAAGTGGAATTCGGCCGACGGCGTCTGGATGGGTTGGGAGCGCAAGCGCGGCAAAATTGTGGAATTCGTGCGCGTGGTCAACGGGTCACAGGACACGACGTTCCTGGCCAACCGGACGGCCACGGCAGCGCTTCGAGGTGTGCGGTTCGTCATCACGCTCGACGTGTGTAGCCGACTGTGTCCAGGTAGCGCTCGGCAACTCGTCGCCACGATCGCCCATCCCGACAACTGCCCGGTCGTCGACCGGGAGACCGGTCAGGTCGTGTCTGGTTTCACGTTTCTCCGCCCGCTCATCGCTTCCAGACGAGCGCGGACCCTCTTCGCTTGGGCGACTCGAGCCAAGCAGCGCTCAGCCAAGATCACGGTCATGCAACAGCTCTTCGGCCGGGATCATTTCTTTGGCCAGGGAATCTTCGAGATCACCGCATTCGCAGCCACCTTGAACGACAGCCTCCCGGAAAACGCCGTACTCAACCACGACAAGATCGAGGGCATGTACGCTCGCGCGGCCTACGAGAGCCGCGCAATGATCATCGAGGACTCCCCCGAAGACTACCTGGCCTCCCGACTTCGCGACCATCGATGGGCACGAGGAGACATTCACCTCGTCCCCTGGCTCCTCGCCGGTCCGAAGTCAACATTGCGACGACTCCCACTGCTGGACCGATACCGTGTGCTCGACGACGCCGTGGGTCACCTGTTGCCACCGGTGAGCTTGGCGCTGTTGGCCTGCGGCTGGCTGGCCCTGCCAGGCGCCCGAGCGGGGCTGTTCGCCGCCGTGGTGGTGCTGGTGCCACTGCTGGCTGGTCACGTGCTGTTCCGCCCAATACTGGCGATCGCCCGACCGTTTCGGCGACGGTTCATATCCGCCCCGACGACGGAGTTGGTGGGGCATCCGTTCCTTCGAGATCACTACAGACACGTCAGACACAAGACTCTTGCGGAGTTGGCGAGCCTTCCGACGGGAATCCTGCTCATGGCGGACCGGGCGGTCACCCTCACCGATGCGGTGGTGCGAGCGGGGTACCGCACCGTCGCTAGCCATCGGGGAATCCTGCAGTGGACAGCAGCGCGGACGCAGACCCGACAGCTGAGGGACGGCGTATGGGTGCGCTATCGCACGATGAGGGCGTCCTGCGTGCTCAGCCTGGTTCTCGCCGGCGTCATTTGGTCGGTCAACCCATCAGCGTTGCCATTCGCGGCGCCGCTGCTCATGCTGTGGTTGGTGGCGCCGCTCGCGGTCTACTACTCGGCCAAACCCACCGTCCGGATACCGTTCACGACTCGATGAGGGCTCCTACCGACATCGAGCGCCTTCGCGATCATCTGCGAGAGCCGCATCGTCCCATCGACGATCAACTAACTTCAACGAGCCAGGGGGTTCGGGCATGGCGGTCGAGGATGCGGCGCAGCCACCGGCGCTGCTGGACTTCCGAGTATCAGCGCTCTTGGCGACTGCGGCTGAGCGAATTCGGCTGGCACGGCTGCTGGCGTTGGCCGGTCCTGGGCTAGTCACCGGGATCATCGCGGCGGGAGTCGCCATGGCGACGTCGGCACCGCTGACGGCGTTGGGTACCGGCGCTGTGGTCGAGAGCGTCGTCGCCGGCAGGGGCATTGCCCAGATGGTGGTGCCGCTCGCGATGGTGGCTGGCGGCGTCCTGTTGCGTCATATCGGCGAGTCGCTGCTGGAGTTGCTCAACTGGCTGGCCACCCGCCGGATTGACAGTGCGGCGCGCAGTCGGGTGAGGACAACGGCGTTGAGCCCGGCGTTCATCGACCACCTGGCCGATCCTCGCTTCGCCGCGGAGGTGACCCGAGCCTCAGACCAAGGTGAGACGTGGCGTCTCCGGTCACCCGGCACCGCGGCGACCGGCCAGGTGGTACTGCTGGCTCGGCTGGTGTCGGCGGTGGGTGCCGCCGTCGTCGTCGCGGCCTACTTTCCGTGGCTGGCGGTGGGGCTGCTGGCAGGTTCCCTGTTGATCCGGGCGATCACCCGCCGGCAGTGGATCTACCTGGAGCGGTTGGTTGATGGTTTCGCCGATGCGCAGCGCCGGGCTGAGTACTGGACTGAGCTGGCCGCGGGGCCGGCCGCGGCAAAGGAGATCCGGCTGTTCGGGCTGGCGCCGTGGGTCGTGGGGCGCCGGCGAGAGGCTCATTCCGCCTGGGCGACGCCGTACTCGACGGAGGTGCGCGGAATCCTGCGGCGGCAGTGGGTCACGATCCTCATCGCCGCCGGTGCCAGCCTGGCCGCGCTACTGATCCCCGGGTTGGCCGCTCTTGATGGACGGCTGAGCCCCAGTGGGCTGGCGGAATGCCTGGCCGCGGCGTGGGCCATTTTCAGCATCAGCTTCATGGGCGTTGAGGCGTTGAACGTCGAGTACGGTGTCGGTGCCGTGCATGCGTTGGATCGGCTGGCCGCCCGCTACGGCACACCGGCACCCAGGACGAGTGCTACGGACACCGCCGGGGCCACAGCAGCCACAGTCGAGCCGGGCCCGCCCAGGGTGGGCTTCGAGCAGGTGCGGTTCGGTTATCCGACTGGCGACCGGCTGGTGCTGGATGGGCTGGACCTCGACATCCACCCGGGTGAGGTGCTTGCCATCGTCGGCCTCAACGGTGCTGGGAAGACGACGCTCATCAAGCTCCTGGCCGGCTTGCACCGTCCGCAATCCGGCCGGGTCACGGTGGACGGGGTTGACATGGCCCGCCTGGATCCCGTGGCATGGCGGCGTCGCATGGCCGTGGTTTTCCAGGATTTCGTGCACTACCCCTCCACATTGCGCGACAACATCCGGATGTCGGCGCCAGAGGCGTCCGCCGACGATGAGGCGATCATGGCGGCTCTCGAGGCTGCCGGTGCGCGGGAGATCATTGAGCGGCACGGGGAAGGTCTGGACACCCCACTGTGGCGTGCTGACGCCGGCGGCACCGACCTGTCCGGCGGACAGTGGCAGAAGATCGCCATCGCCCGGGCGATCTTCGCGGTCCGCCACGGCCGCACGGTCCTGGTGTTGGACGAACCCACGGCCCACCTGGATGTCGCGGCCGAGGCTGAGTTCTACCGGCAGGTCGTCGCGGCGGTAGGTGATGTGTCGGTCGTCCTGATCTCGCACCGGCTGTCGACGATCCGTGACGCTGACCGGATCGTCGTGCTGTCCGACGGGCGAGTCGCCGAGGCGGGCAGCCACGAGGAACTGATGCATCTCAACGGAACCTACGCGCGGCTGTTCCGGCTGCAGGCGGACCGCTTTGCGGGTGTGTCATGAGGCGGATGCTGGGCATCACCGCGGTATCGCTGCGGCTGACCTGGCGCGCGTACCCGCTGGGCACGGTGCTGGGGGTCGGCCTGACCGTGGCGCTGGCCGGCGTGGCTGCCGGTACCGCCGTCAGCCAGCGCTGGCTGATCGATTCCGCAGGTATGGGCATGCTGCCGAGCTTAATCAGCGCGGTTGCGTTGGGTGTCGCCGTGCACATCGTCACCTTGACCCTCGGCCGGATAGCGGGCAACCTGCGGGTTGATCTCGCCGACCGGGTCGCGGCGACACTCGTCGAGGACATTCTGACCGCCACGGCCAAGGTGCCCGACATTGAGCATCTTGAGCGGCCCGAGCACCTTAACCGGTTGTCGCTGCTGCGTCGCGGCGCCTGGGCGCTGGCCTGGTCATGCTGGTCACTCGCGGAGACAGCCTGCGCGGTCGCCAGCCTGGCCCTGAGCGCGTGGCTCCTCGTCGACATCCACCCGGTACTGATTGTCCTCGTCATCGGGACCGCGCCGGTGCTGCTAGCGGGGCGGCGAGCGCAACGTTTGCTCGGGCAGGCGCGCGACGAGGTGGCCGGGCCGCTACGGCAGGAGGCCCAGCTACACGATCTGTGTATCAAGCCCGACCCTGCCAAGGAAGTGTGGATCGCCGGAGCCGGCCCCGAGTTGGACCGAATGGCGCGTGCGGCGTGGCAGACGGCAACTCGCCGGGAGGTTGCCGCCAGGCTGCGGGGTCTGGTCTGGTCGTACGCCGGCTGGGCGACCTACGCCGCTGGGCTCGCAGTGGCTGTCATCGTGGTGGCTGATGCCGCGATGCACCACCGCGCCTCGGTGGGTGACGTGGTGCTGGTACTGAGCCTGTCGAGGGAGCTGCGCTCACAGGCGGCCGGGACGATCGGCGGTCTCGGGGCCGTGGCGGAGGCCGGTCGGATCGCCGGCCACTACAACTGGCTCCGGCAGTACGCGGCTTCCCGGCAACGGAGTGGCGCCACCGCCCCGGACCGCCTGACGAGCGGAATCCGACTGCGTGGCGTAACTTTCTGCTATCCCGGCACCGACATCCCGGTGTTGCAGGATGTCGACATGGATCTTCCGGCGGGGGCAACGATCGCCCTGGTCGGCATCAACGGCGCCGGGAAGAGCACCCTCATCAAACTCCTGTGCGGCCTGTACCAACCCGACCATGGCGTCATCACGGTGGACGGGACTCCGCTCGCTGACCTGGACCCGGCCAGCTGGGCGGCACGCTGCTCCGGCGTTTTCCAGGACTTCGGCAAACTGCAGCTGCCCGTCCGCACGGCGGTCGGCGTGGGAGATCTCCGGCGCATCGATGTCCCGCAGGCTGTCCCGAACGCGGTCGAGCGGGCCGGCGCTGCCGGCCTCGTCGCCGCGTTGCCTCAAGGGCTGGACACCCAGCTAGGACATGTGTTCGGCGGTGTGGAACTGTCGCACGGTCAGTGGCAGAAACTGGCTCTGGCCCGCGCTTTCATGCGTGAGCAGCCGCTGCTCCTGGTGCTCGACGAGCCGACAGCGGCGATGGATCCACAGGCCGAACACGACCTGTTCGAAACCTTCGCCCAGCAATCGCGGGCGGCATCCACCCGCTCCGGAGCGGTAACGCTTCTGGTCTCCCACCGATTCTCCACGGTGCACATGGCTGACCGGATCTTTGTGCTGTCTGACGGGAGAATCGTCCAATCGGGGACACACAGCGAGCTCCTGGCGGCCACCGGTCCGTACGCAACCCTCTACACGGCGCAAGCCCGGGCGTACGGGTGAGCGCCCGGACAAGCCGAATCGCTTCCGGTCAAGAGGCTGTCCATCTCAGGCCGAACGTGCCCGTGCGCCCTGCCGACAGGTGTCAGGGCAGATCTGAAGTCAATGGCCAGCGCGGACCAGGGTGGCCCCCGGCGTGTCGGGCCAGAAACACCTCCGTGACACGGTCCCGGTGACCCGCCTGCGACATGGTCGGTCAGGGCAGTGGGTCAGGAGGCTGTGGCGGGCTTTCTGGTGGCGTCGGCCGAGGTGACGCCGCGCGTGAGGCGGCGGGTGAGGACCTGGGGGCCAGAAGCCGTGATGGCGACGGTGTGTTCGGAGTGTGCGGCGCGGGAGCCGTCGGCGGAGCGGATCGTCCAGCCGTCGTCGTCGAACCTGATTTCGTCGGTGGAGCGGCAGAACCAGGGCTCGATGGCGATGGTGAGGCCGGGTTGCAGTTTCATGCCGCGGCGGGCGCGGCCGTTGTTGGCCACGTGCGGGGCCTCGTGCATGGTGCGGCCGATGCCGTGGCCGCCGAACTCGGCGTTCACGCCGTAGCCGTAGGAATGGGCGACCTCGCCGATCGCGGCGGAGATGTCGCCGAGGCGGCCGCCGGGCTGGGCGGCGGTGATCCCGGCCTCCAGTGCGACCTCGGTGGCCTCGATCAGCTTCAGGTCGGCCGGGTCGGGGGTGCCGACGATGACGGAGAGCGCGGAGTCGGCGACCCATCCGTCGATGCCGACTGCCATGTCGATGCTGAGCAGGTCACCGTCCCGCAGACCATAGTCGTGCGGCAGGCCGTGCAGCACCGCGTCGTTGACCGACAGGCACAGCACGTTGCGGAACGGGCCGCGGCCGAACGAAGGGGCGTAGTCCCAGTAGCAGGATGTCGCGCCGCGTTCGGTGATCCGGCGGCGGGCGTGGTGTTCGAGGTCCATCAGGTTGACGCCGACCGCGGCGACATCGCTCAGCTCGGCGAGCAGTTCGCCGACGAACTGGCCGGTCACCGCCATCCGGCCGATCTCCTCGGCGGACTTGAGCTCGATCACGACAGCCTCCCCCTCCGATGCGGTATTTCTATACCGGTATTTTTATACCATGCCAGGTCGGGACGTCCGAAGGGGATATCCTGCTGGCATGGTTCGCCAGCCACTCACCGCCGAACAGATCGCAGCGGGCCAGCGCCTCGGAACCGCCCTGCGGGCCGCGCGGGCCGGCCGCAGCCTCGTCGAGGTTGCCCTGGCGGCCGGCATCTCCCCCGAGACGCTACGCAAGATCGAGGCGGGCCGCCTTCCGGCTCCGGCGTTCGGCACTGTCGTCTGCCTCAGCCAGGCCCTGGAGATTCCCCTCAGCGACCTGGCCGACGTCTGGCTGGCCGACACGCCCATCCGCCAAGCGTCCTAGCCTGGGTGATTCACCCTGATCGCCGAGGTGGACTGTTCACCGGCACGCACCTGAGCAGGGTTGCCCGCCCGCGAGAGACCCAGGACCGTCCGGTCAGTTCAACGCGCCCGGGCGCCTGGTGTATCGGGCCTGGCCACGCCGAAGCTGATCAAGCGGTTCTGGGCCTTGCCGCGTCCTGCCTGCCGGGGTGACCGATGCGGGGCAGACGAACGGCCGCCACGGTGGCGGCCGATGCCCGAGAGTGAATCAGTGGATGTACTCGGCGGCCTCCCGCCCGGCCGGCCCGGCGAACGACCAGGCGACCAGCCCGCCGAGCGCGAGCACGCCCGCCGTCACCGCGGCCGCCGTGTTCTGCGGCCCCTGCGCCTGCCACGTCACGACGGCACCCCCGGTCCCGTCCTGGGGATACACGGCCGCGATGGTCGTCCAGAGCAGGGGCAGCAGCCACGCCCGGGCGGCGCCGAACGTCGCGGTGCCCAGCGCGGTCAAACCCAGCAGACCGGCCGCGTCGCGGACGACCAGTGCGGCCGGGCCGAACCGGGCCGCGGTCGGCAACGTGGCGGACAGGACGAGCGAGACGACCAGCAGGGCGGCAACCAGGTGCACGGCCCGCCGCCAGGGCCAGCGCATCGCCGCGATACGTTCCAGGTGGTCGTCCGGTCCGGCCAGCGTGGTCGACAGCACCGCGACCATCAACAGCACGGTCAGCACGACCGTGACGCGGGCGGCGTCCCGGCTGTCCGCGAGCGCGAGCCACAGGCCCCAGATGAGCACCGCGCCACCGACGCTCACCGCCAGCGCGAGCGGGACCCGCCGCGAGCGCAGGTACAGCAGGGTCCAGGTCATCGGGCGCTCCGGGACAGCAGTCCGGCGCTGTCCGCGCAGGCCCGGACGGCGCGGTGGACGGCCGTCACGCGGGCTAGCGCCTCGTCCTCGGGCAGTTGCCGCAGACCCTGCCACAACTGGACGGCTTCGGCGTTCAACGCCGGGTCCTCGGAGAGGGCACCGGGGATGACGCCGACGTCCGACCGTGGCTCCTGCCCGAGCAGCCAGTAGGCCGCCGCCCGCTCGACCACCGGGTCGCGGTCGCGGCAGTCCCGGTCACTCTCGACGCCCAGCCCGGCAACGATCTCCGGCACCACCGCGCCCGGATGGGCGAGCCCGCCGTGGTCGTCGGTCCGGACCGGGATCCGTACGACGTCGTCGCGCCGGGGCGGCTGGGGTGTGCCGGCATCGTACGTGCGGGTGTCCTCGTGCACCGCGCTCGGCGCACCCGGCAGCCGGGCCAGCCGGGCCAGGCCGTCGCGGGCCAACGGGGTGAGCGCCGCGAGCACGTGGGCGTTGACCCGGCTGACACAGACCTTCGGCGCGTCGTCGGTACACACCAGTTGCCGTGCGACCGGGTCGATCGGCGTGTCCAGGGCTGCCGCGTCCCGGGGCACCACCGCGCTCGCCGCGGTCACCCCGAGCAGCACCGGCAGCAGTGCGGCCGTACGGAGACGCCAGTCGCCGGCCACGACCAGCACCACACCGGCGACCGCGAGCGCGGCCATCCAGATCGCGTGTGCGCCGCTGACCCGGTTGTCGATCGTCTGGAAGGCATGGTGCTGACTCGTGCCGTAGATCGGCGACAGCACCGCAGCCAACCAGTCCGGCCGGATCTGCGATCCGAACATCGTCAGCAGGACACCGGCCACACCCAGCGCGGGAGCGGTCGCCAGGGCGGGCAGCAGCCGCCCTGTCCCCAGGCCGAGCCACGCCGCACCGATCAGGGACAGCACGCCCACCGCCGTGACGACGGTGAAGTTCACCACCGGGAAGTAGCGGGCGGTGGTGATGATCCAGGCGGCGCCGGCCAGGATCGTCAGCAGGTACCCGGCCGCCAGCGCGACGGCCATCGCACCGAGGACCGGTGCCATCCGCTGCCCGCGGGGGCGGGGCGTGGTCGCGAACAGTTCGCCGACCTTCGCCCGGTGCTCCCGGCGGCCCTGCCAGGCGCCGGCGGCGAGGGCGAGCGGCCACAGGAGCAACGTGTACTCGCGCGCGGTCATGGCCAGCGACATCCAGCCGCTCGCCCACCGGCCTGGCGCGACGTAGAGGGCGGCGACCGCGATCACCAGCATGATCAGCGCCGCGCCCGGGGCGGCGGACCGGCGCAGCTCGACTCCGAGGACGTTCATCGGACGGCCTCCGCGCGGTGCCGGCGCAGGACAGCCGAGTAGCCGCGTTCGGCGGCACTGTCTCCGGCGTGGTTCGGGTCGCCCTGCCCGGATAGGTCCGCGGCAGTGCCCTGCCACACCAGCCGGCCCTCGTTGACCAGGACGACCTCGGTGCAGGCGGCGGCCACGTCCTCGACCAGATGGGTGGAGACCAGCACGCAGGTGTCCGTGCCGAGGTCACGCACCAGTTCCCGGAAGTCGAGGCGCTGCTCCGGGTCGAGGCCGACCGTCGGCTCGTCAAGCAGCAGCAGGCGTGGATCGTTGACGATGGCCTGGGCGATGCCGGCCCGGCGCAGCATGCCTCCGGACAGCGTCTTCATCCGGGCGTCGGCCTTCGCGGTCAGCCCCACCCGGTCGATCGCCCGCTGTACCGCCGCGGCCAGTCCGGCCTTGGGCATCTCCTTGAGCCAGGCCATGTATCCGACGAACTCACGGACCGTGAACCGCGGGTAGAAGCCGAAGTGCTGAGGCAGGTAGCCCAGCTGACGGCGGACCAGCCGGAGGTCGGACCGACCGTCCACCGGGTGCCCGAGCAGCGCCAGCCGTCCGCCGGCCGGGTTGGTCACCGTGGCCAGGGCCCGCATCAGGGTGGTCTTGCCGGCACCGTTCGGGCCCAGCAGACCGTACACGCCGGCGCCCAGGGCCAGGTCGAGACCGTCCACCGCCAGGTGCCGGCCGGCGCGGACCCGTAGCCCCTCGGCGTGGACAGCCCAGGGGTGGGTGGTGGCGACCGTCTCGGCCGCGCTCACCGCACGCATCATCGTTTCCCCTCATTTCGGATGCGCTTCGCCGTCGGCCGTTGCCGTGGGGCACGTGCCGCTGTCGCAAGCGCTGGATTGGTCGGTTGCTGGTGGACAGTCGGCGCCCGGGGGCGCCTCGGTCGGGGTCAGTTGCTGTTGGACAGGCGCCGGAAGCTGCCGGCGCGGGTTGTCGCCCAGCCGGCGAGCAGCACGGTGGTCAGTGCCCACAGGCCGGCGCTGTCCGCCTGCAGCAGCACCGGCAGCCGCGCGGTGGCCAGGCTGGGCAGCACGACGGCGAGCGTCCAGGAGGCGGCCAGGCCGACGGCGGCACGGCGCACGCCGACCAGGGTGCCGAGCAGGAGGGTGGCGACGGTGAACGCCAGGCAGGGCAGCAGCATCAGCGCCAGCGAGGCGCCGGTCCCGGCACCGACGGCGGCGAGCGCCGGGATGACCAGGACCAGGGCGGCCACGGTGCGCCGCAGCACCATCGTCAGCCCGGCGGCCGGGGTGCCCGCGATGAGCTCCCAGCACGGATCGGTACGCCGGCTCCAGGCGGCGGCCACCCCGGGCAGCGGTGCCACCGGGGCGAGCAGCAGCACCAGCGATGGCAAGCCGGTCTCCAGGATCGTGAGCAGCGCCGCGCAGCCGAGGACCGCGCCCGTCATGACCAGCCACGGCAGCAGGACCACCGTCATCCACCGATACCGCAGCTGCCGGGCGCGGCCGGCCGGGACGGGGCCGGCGGAGATCTCCCGGTCCAGCCCGGTCGCCACCCGGTCGATCAGGGCTCGGCTCTGCGGGGTCGTGCTGCCGGCCAGCCGGGCGCGACAGTCGGCGCAGTCCTCGAGGTGGACCTCGACCGACCACACGGTGGCCTCATCGAGCCCAGGGTCGGCGGTGGCGTACCGGTCGATCACCGTAAGGGTGGGATGGCGGGTCACGACAGGGCCTCCCGCAGGGCGATCCGGGCACGGCGTATCCGCGACTTGACGGTGTTCTCCGGTACGCCCAGTAGCACGGACGTCTCCCGGACGGTGAGCCCGTCCAGGACGGTGGAGCGAAGCACCTGCCGCACCTCCAGGGGCAAAACGAGCAGCGCCTGTTCGAGTTCCTGGCCGACGCGGGCGGCCATCACCTCGTCCTCGGCCGCCGGGACCGTGCTCTCCGCCAGTGTCACCGGGGGTGTCCGCGCCTGTCGGGCCCGCCGGCGGAAGGCGTCCACGAGACGGTGCGCGGCGATGGTCCACAGCCAACCCACGGTGCTGCCCCGGGCGTCGGTGCCGGCGAAGCCGCCCGCGGCCCGCCACACCGCCAGGTACGTCTCCTGCAGCACATCGGCGACCACGTCGGGGTCGGCGCACCGGCGCCGCAGCCGAACCTCGAGCCACGGAGCGGTACGCCGGTACAACTCGTCGAACGCCTGCCGGTCCCCGCGGGCAACGCGGCGTACGAGGTCTTCCTCGTCAGTCGCGTCCAGGTGTCGTTTCACACCCGGTAAGACGACCTCCCCCGTCGGATCGGTGCGGGACAGGGTGTGACCCGCGTCACGACCGCCTCCCACCTCCCCGCCGACGTCACCCGCCTCGCCACCACTCTCGGTTCGCCACCCACGACGCGGCCAAGGCTGGGAGGAGGTGTGCCGCCAGGCCGCAGCCAACATCCGCACCTGATGGATCAAGCAACGCCGGTACCGGGCGCCCCACGGTTACCGACTCCCTGGCCCTACCAATCGCGTCCACAGGCGAGCGCTGTCCGGACCGCTCGCGGGCACCGTACGCCGATCAGCGGCGTCGCGATCACTCAGCCCGCGCCATGAACAGCCACTACGCCCGCACACCCGCACGAGCCATGATCGAAGTCCTCGACTGGAGTGCCGCCTCACCCCAGCCCGGCGTCAACCAGCGCGCGTTGGGCGATACGGGCTCCCACCGGGTCGGGAGCGTATCCGGCGGTGCTGGATCTCGAACTGCGGATCCCGGGGCAGCAGATTCTCACCTCGAACGAGCGCACCAGCACCCAGACCCTGCCCGTGGCCACGGAGGCACCGGCTCCTCGCGAAGCCGAGTAGTCGGGCATCACCGACGGTGACGCATGCCTCTTCGAGCATCTCACGACGCAGCGTTCTCGAAGAGGGTCTCGGAACCCCACGGGGCGGCCGGCCGGGAAACCCCAGTGTCTGGCGTCGTGACTGATCAGCACCAGGTGGCCGTCGCCGGTGACGCAGACACCGGCCCGCACCGTGCGACATCCCCGGCGGTGGCTCGGCGCCCGCATGCCAGGTCACGACCCAGTCCTGACCGTTCGAACTGTGGGCGCACCGTCCGCCCCACGTCACACGTTACGGCCGGGTGGCGGTCAGGAGGCGGCTGGTCGGATTCTCGGCGCACTGCCGGGCCCGTTCGAGGTCCTCGGGCGCGACAGACTCCGCCACCGCCACCGCATGCCAGGTGAACCCGGTGAAACCGGCCGACTCGAGGACGCTCACGATGCTTTCGCTGGGCCAGTGGTGGACCCAGACATCGGTGGGCGGCGTCGTCAGCACCGAGACGCGGAAGCGTTCGCCCTCCCGCGGATTGTCCGGACGGTGGGTGCGGAAGCCACTGGCCTCCTCCGACCGCGCGCTGGATTCCGCATTGGCCAACAACGCCACGAGCCGGCCGCCCGGAGCGAGGTTGGCGAACATCCGCTGCGCCAGGTGGGCCATGCTCTCCCGACTGTCGGCGTAGTGCAGCACGTGGACGGCGGTCACCACGTCGAAGGCTTCCAGCGCCGGCATCGTCACCATGTCCTGGACGAGGTACTCGATACCGAGCGGCTCGCGGGCCTCGATCGTCTGGGCGAGCTTGATCATGCCCTCGGACTGGTCAATTCCGACCACCCGCCGGGCGCCCTGCCGCATGATCATGCGGGTGAACGTGCCTTCCCCGCAGCCGACATCCAACACCTGCTTGCCCGTCAGGGGCCCGAGGGCCCGCCGGAACGACGGGAACTCTAGATTCTCCCGAACGAAGCGGATGACGCTCTCCACCTCGTCGAAACTCCTGGCGATGTCGTCGTACTGGTCGGACACGTGCGCTCCTCCCCACCGGCGGCGCATTACAGCCAAAACTTCGTCGCGTATCCTGCGGGCATTCACCTGCGTGAAACCATACGGTCGATGATGCTATCACTCAACCGTCACGGCTCGCTGGCCCACCGCTCGAAGAGCGCTCAAAAACGCAGGTTGGAACCCCATTTTTGCCGATTGGACGCATCACAGCCGTCCCGGAAAATACGTGGGCTCCCGCCCCAGAGTCGACCTTGACGAATACCTCCTCACGGCAATACGGTATCGACCGTTGCGACTGTCGGGAGCCGGAAGGCGAGGGAACGGTGGCGAATCTCAAGCTATGGGAAACCAGCGTCGGCCTCCTCTTCGACCGCAGGGCCGAAGTGGGAAAGCCGATGATCTTCCGCCCCAGCCGACCGTTGGACATCGATCCAGCGAGACAGGAAGTCCTCGATCTGGAGGCGATTGCCAAGATCGTGCGCAAGACTGCCGGGGCGCTGTACGCGGCGGGACTTCGTTCCGGCGACCGGTTCGTCGTCTACAAGGACAACCACTTCGACTGCCTGCTGCTCGCCTCCGCCGGAATCAGGATCGGCGCGATCCCGGTCATGGTGTCGGGTCTGCTGCCACCCGATCCGACGCAGGCGCTGCTCCAGCGGGTCGAGCCGAAACTGCTGGTGAGCAACCAACGGCTCCTGGCGGGCAAGGGCAGCGACGGCGCCTCGCCCGCCGCGTTCGCGGAGCAGAGCGTCTCCCTCGACGGGGGCGATTCCAACGCACTGCCCTTCGCCGAGCTCTACGGGGCCACGGATCCGTCGCCCACCCCGCGTGCCGACGACGAGCTGATGATGCTCACACACACGTCCGGCACCACCGGCGTACCGAAGCTCATCATGTATACGCCGGCCAAGCTGCAGCGCCAGATGGCTCGGCTGGAATGCCGCCACCTACCGCCCATCACGTTCACGCGCGACGACGTCGTGGCGATGTTCACGCCTTACGTGCATGCTCGCGCATTTACCTGGATCTACTCGACACTCACATTGTCCCCCACCAAAGTCCTGGTGATGAGCGACAGTGACCCCGAGATTGTGGGTCCGATGTTTGAGCAGCATCGGCCCACCGTGATCGAGGCGCTGCCAATCGATTACTTCCGGCTCGAGAAACTCGCCAAGGAGCCGGGCCGAAAGGCGTTCTCCTCGGTTCGCATGTTCATCAGCAACTTCGACGGGGTGCGTTGGTCCACAATCCGTCCCTTCCTGAACGCCTCGCGGCATCCCTTCCCTCTTTGGCGAGAGGGGTACGGGCAGTCGGAGACCGGCGGGATGGGAATGACGTTCGTGAGTCGGCGCACGGCCAACAAGCGGCGCGAGGAGCTTCCCGGGCCGCGGCGGGTGGGCCGGCCCATGCCCGGCTTCGTCACCCTGAAGGTGGTCGATCCGAAGACCTTCCGGCCGGTGCCCAACGGTGAGCCAGGGCTGGTGCTCGCCCGCACGAAGGCCCGCTGCGTCGGCTACTACAAGGAACCCGAGCGTTGGAACGAGAAGGTTGTGGGCGAGTGGTGGAACACCGGTGACATCGGCATCAAGACCAGGACGGGAGCGCTGATGCTCATCGACCGGGAGGTCAACCACGTCCCGGGAAGCAGCAACCTCGAACAGGAGGACGTGCTCGTCGATCGCCTGCCAGGCGGGCACGACGTGGCGCTGCTACCGGTGACCGGCGGGCCGCCGGTGCCGATCGTTGCCACACCAGACGGCACGCTGGACAAAGATCTGTGGCAGCAGGTGATTCGCGGTCGTCCCCCGATGGCCGAACCAATCGTGATCGATGCCGGGGACATGCCCCGCACCGGTACCGGGAAGATCATCCGGGAGGAACTGCGCCGGCGGTACCTCGACGAGGCCGAGCATCCTGGAAGCGGCCGGTGGACCTGATGGCGGGGCACGGGAGAACAGCCCAGGACAACGAAACCCGGACGCTTCAACAGGGGGCCTTTGTCGTCGAACCACTCACCGACGTCAGCCGGGTGATCTGGGAGCAGCGCAAGCACGTGGTGTGCGGGGTGAGCCCCGGCAACAGCTACTTCCAGGTGCCGCGGCTGGCCAGCCTCCTCGGCTGGCTCCGCGCCGAGTTCGAGCGGGTGGACGTGATCATCCCGGACTCGGCCCTGCACCACACGTACCTCGCCCTCGGCTACGAGCCGCAGCGAGCGGTTCGCAAGGCGCGCGGCGAGACAAACGTGTTGTACAACCGGGTGGTCCGGGCTTGGAAGACCCACGGTGGGCCCCGGGAACTCGACGGCCTCCAGCGCATGTCGGACCTGGTATCCAACGAGGTCTACCGCGAAAGGTTCGTGGAGTGCGAGCAGGCTTTGAAGGAGGACCGCGCCCTGTGGGAGACGTGCCAGGAGATGAGTGAGGAGGTGCTCGCCACCCGGGGGTATGACGGCCCTCCCGACACCGCACGCATCGAGCGGGCCATGCAGTATCTCCTCGCCGAACTTCCGTTCTTTCTGGCCTCGGCCGACATCTTCGGCGCCCCGTCGTCGCTGAACTTCTACCACCAGCGACTCGCGCTGGCGGAGCTCATCTTCTCCGGCGGTTCTGTACTCGAGCCGTCGCCGCGTCAGGGGTACGCCACCATCTACCCCGCTGCGTGAGGCCCCTGTCTGCCTCAGACAGGGGCCTCACCACACCCCCGTCGGCGTGGAGGACGTGATCGCCCAGTACCCGCCGCCGACCGGTGGCCTGCCCCCGGTCGGCGGCGCGTTTGTCCAGGAGGGCATCGACCGCCGACCTGGTGGCGGCCCGTCCGGACGCCCCGCAGTGCGTGCCGGCGGTGCGGCGAGGTGCACCGCCGGCTGGTCGACGAGGTGCTGCCACACGAGGCAGCCGAGGCCATGCGGAGGCAGCCGGCTGATGGATGAGATCGGTGGCCACCCGGCGCGGCACCCGGACGGCCGGCTGCGCCCTGAGACGGCACCGGACCTGCTGGCCGCGCAGTACGGCTAACGCCGTGCTCTGCCTGCGCCACCGAGGAAGCGAAGGGTTCTTTTCCCTCAGCCCCGCCGACACTGCGCCCCGCTGACCATCCCCGACGCGCCGATCGGACAGCGCGCTACCGGGGATGGTCAGCGTCACGGTGTCGTCAGGACGAACCGGCGCACCGTCACCGCTCCGCCCAGTGACCCGGTGGCGTAGTTGAAGATGCCGAACCGGTATCCCATGAAGAACTGCCAGGCGTTGTTGAGGGTCAGCGCGTTGCCCAGCGGAACGAACGTGACCCCGTCGGTGCTGTACGAGAACGTTGCCTGCCGGCCTGAGCCGGGTCGGATGTCGGCGTTGGCCCGCAACCAGATCCGCCCGCCGGACACCGGAGCGCTGGCGATCTCGGTCCCGGTACTGCTGGTGTCCCAGTTGGTGTTCATGGCCAGGCCGTTGGTCATGACCACGCGCGTGGCGCCGTTGTCCCGTCTGATGCCGATCCATGCCGACCTGTCGCGCAGCATCGCGAGCCCGGCCCGGTCACCGTCACGCATCGTGGAGTAGTCCAACTCGATGGTTCCGGTCGAGGTCGGGCCCTGGATCCGATGGGTGAGCGTGTTGCGGGCCCGGTAGAGGTCGTTGGTCACCGACGCGGTCTGCAGGCGCAGCCCGTTGTCCACCGACCACCGGCTGTTGTCCGGGTTGTGGTTCCACTCGTACTGGACGCCGAGGGTGGTCCCGTCGAAGGTGTCGGTGCCGGTGAGGGGCTTCACCGGACGCAGCGGCAGGGGGTTGGGGTAGTTGACGCCCCAGGAGCCGTTGACCGCCTGCACCTGCGGCCAGCCGTCACTGGTCCAGGTGATCGGCGCCAGCGTCGGCATCCGTCCGCCCGGGTAGGCGTCGGTGAAGGCCATGTAGTACCAGGCGCCGTTCGTGGTCTGCACCAGTCCGCCCTGGTGCGGCACGCCGCCGCCGGGGATCGGGCCGGGCATGTTGAGCAGCACCTGCCGCTGTTCGTAGGGGCCGAACGGGCCGTTGGTCGACTTGAGCACGTACTGGCCGTTCGCCGGTCGGGTGAGCCAGATGTAGTACGCACCGTTGCGCTTGTAGAAACGGGCCCCCTCGAGGGTGCCGATGGTCGACGGCGTCTGGTAGACCTGCTGGGCCCGCACCTGGGAGCGTCCGTCGGCGGACAGCTGGGCCACGCTGATCGTGCCGTTGCCGTACGCGATGTACATGGTGTCGTTGTCGTCGATCAACATCCCGGCGTCGTAGTAGCAGTTCGGGATGGTGGCGTGCCGGTTCCAGGTGCCGTCGACGGCGGACGCGGTGTAGATGTGCGTCTGGGCGAAGTCGATGCAGCCAGCCCAGTAGAAGGTCCGGTTGCTCGGTCGGTAGTTCAGCGTCGAGGCCCAGATGCCGTCGACGTACGCCTGGCTGCCGTTGGCCATGTCGTACTTCGAGCCGAAGTCCAGCCGGGGTACGGAGTGCCCGGCGAACTCCCAGTTCACCAGGTCCCACGAGCGCAGCACCGGGGCACCCGGCGAGTAGTGCATGGTGGAGGCGGACATGTAGTAGACGTCGCCGACCCGGATGATGTCGACGTCGGCGAAGTCCTGCCAGACGACCGGGTTGGTGAAGGTGCCACCGGGGGTGCCGCTGTCGTCGACCCGGACGAGTTGCCACTGCTGGTGGGTGCCGTTGAAGTCGTCGTACTGCACGATGTTGCCGCCGTCGGAGGTCGAGGCGCCCTGCACCTCGATGGCCTTGTTGGAGTTGCGGTTGATCAGTCGTACGTGGCCGTCAGTCGAGTCGGCGAGGCGGAACTGCTGGTTGGCGCCATTGTGGTCGGTCCACTGCACAATGGCCGCGCTGTTGGCGGTGGAGAAGTTGTAGACGTCGAGCACCTTGCCCGAGTGCCGGGACTTGAGCCGGTAGTAGCCGCCACCGGAGTCGACAAACTGCCACTGCTGCCAGTTGCCGCCGTGTCGCGACCACTGGGTGATCCGCGCACCGTCGTTCGTGGCCATGTTGTAGACATCCAACGCCTTGCCGCTGTTGCGGTTCACCAACACGTACCACGCGTTGGGGTCCACCGTCGCCGCAGAAGCCGGCGACGGCGCGACGCCCACCAGGGCACCAGCCACCACCACCGTCACCACCGCCGCGACGACCCGCGACAACCACCCACGCCGACGCGGCGCGGCCAGCGAAAGCCCACCGATGGCAACCATGATCCTCCTCGGATTGACAGGCACTGAAGGGCTTGCGGGCCGTCGTTACGGCTTCCGGGCCAACTGGCCTGCGACTCCACCAGCGAATGTGACCGCTAACAAACACGTCCTCCGCCCATGCGGCTTGTGCTGTCCGCATGAGCTACGGGGAACGGCCGTGAGCCCTGTCCGCCGCGTATGCCGACCGTTCCATCCATCGACTGTGAGCGATAACAGGTGGTTAGTCAAGACGCAACACACAGCGCCGGTCCAGACTCGACAGCCATTTACATAGATGGATGGTAGCTGATAAGATGTATGACGTCTTACCGCCGCACCCTGCGCGACACCAGGAACGGCACGGACCAGGCGTGACGGCCACCCCCGCCGGCCTCGACCCGGCGTCGGTCCCGCGATGTTCGTATCTCGGTGCCGGCAGCCGGAGTACCGGTGCCGGTCACCCTCGACCGAGGAGGATCACGTGCGCAAGCCGAGGAAATGGCTGACGTCTGTCCTGGGTGTCCTGGCGGTGACGCTCGCGACGACAGTTGGCGGCGGCGTTGTCGCGCCCCGCACGGCCCAGGCATTGGAGAACGGTGTGGCCCGCACTCCACCGATGGGTTGGAACACCTGGAACACGTTCGGCTGCAACATCAACGAGACGCTCATCCGCCAGATGGCCGACGCGATCGTCAACCACGGCCTGCGCGACCTCGGCTACAAGTACGTCGTGGTCGACGACTGCTGGTTCAACCCGGACCGGGACGCGCAGGGCAACCTCCAGGCCCATCCACAACGATTCCCGAGTGGAATGAAGGCTCTGGGCGACTATCTGCACTCCCGGGGTCTGCTGTTCGGCATCTACCAGGCCCCGCTGGACAAGACCTGCGCTCAGTACTTCAACGCCTTCCCCGGCGCCACCGGCAGCCTCGGTCACGAGTACCAGGACGCCCGGCAGTTTGCCGCCTGGGGTGTGGACTACCTGAAGTACGACTGGTGCTCCCCCACCGGGACCATCAACGACCAGGTGGCGAGGTTCGGCCTCATGCGCGACGCGCTGGCGGCCACCGGCCGGCCGATCGTCTACAGCATCAACCCGAACAGCATCCACGAGAAGACCGGGCCGCAGCGCAACTGGAGCGACGTGGCGAACCTCTGGCGGACCACCGAGGACATCACCAACAAGTGGGACACCGGCCAGACCAACGGCTACCCGATGGGCATCCAGAACATCGTCAACGTCAACGTGCCGCTGGCCGGGTACGCCGCCCCGGGCGGGTTCAACGACCCGGACATGATGGAGGTCGGCAGAGGCGGTATGACCGACACCGAGATGCGCAGCCACTTCGCGCTCTGGGCGATCATGGCGGCCCCCCTCATGATGGGCAACGACCTGCGCTCGGCCGACGCGGCGACGCTGACGATCCTGAGGAACGAGCACCTCATCGCCATCAACCAGGACACCCTCGGCCGTCAGGCCGTCCAGGTGTCCCACGACGGCACCCGGCGGGTCCTGGCCAAGCGGCTGGCCAA
This sequence comes from Micromonospora sp. KC213, assembly GCF_004348325.1. Classification (GTDB taxonomy): domain Bacteria; phylum Actinomycetota; class Actinomycetes; order Mycobacteriales; family Micromonosporaceae; genus Micromonospora. The sequence goes on from NZ_SMKF01000001.1 coordinate 97,982, forward strand.
CGGCGACGTCGCGGTGGCCCTGTTCAACCAGGGCGCCTCCACCACAACCGTCTCCACCACCGCGGCGGCGATCGGCAAGACCGGCACCTCGTTCACCCTTCGGGACGTGTGGACCAACGGCACCGTCACCACCACCGGGGCCATCTCCGCGAGCGTCCCGGCGCACGGCACGGTGGTGTACCGGGTCAGCGGCGGCACCACCACCGAACCACCGACCCCCACCACCTTCCGACTGCGCAGCGAGTCGGCCGGGCGGTGCCTCGACGTCGACAACTCCTCCACCGCCAACGGCACCGCGGCCCTGATCTGGGACTGCCACGGCGGCACCAACCAACAGATCAGCCAGCAGGGCCAGACGCTGCGGATCCTCGGCAAGTGCCTGGACCTGCCGACGAACGCGGTCAACGGCACACGGGTGCAGATCTGGGACTGCCACGGCGGCACCAACCAGCAGTGGACGTTCAACGGCAACGGCACGATCAGCAACGGCCGCTCCCCGTCCCTGTGCCTGGACGTCAACAACGGCGGCACCGCGAACGGCACCGCAGTGATCGTCTGGGGCTGCCACGGCAACGCGAACCAGCGATGGAACCGGGCGTGACCCGCAGGTGCCCGCCGAGCGGTTAGACCTGCCGTCCGAGGACGCCGGTTTGCCCGCCGGCCCCACGCCACCGACGACGTACCGCTGCACACCCTGGGGGAAGCCTTGACGTTGACAGCTGCACACCGGGGCGGCGCGAAGTTCAGGCGCGCCGTCGCCGCACTCGCCGGCCTGCTCTGCGCCGTCGCCCTGCTGCCTGGCACAGGGCGGGCCGACAACCCCATCGTCCAGCACATCTACACCGCCGACCCGGCGCCGCTGGTACACAACGGCAGGGTGTACCTCTACACCGGACACGACGAGGACGGCTCGACGTACTTCACCATGCGTGAGTGGCGGGTTTTTTCCTCCGCCGACATGGTCAACTGGACCGATCACGGTGTGCCCATGAGCCTGGCGACCTTCGCCTGGGCGGACGCCGACGCGTGGGCCGGGCATGTCGTTCCCCGCAACGGGAAGTTCTACTGGTACGTGCCGGTACGCCAACGGTCGAACAAACAGATGGTCATCGGGGTTGGCGTCGCGGACAGCCCCACCGGCCCGTTCCGCGACGCGCTCGGCCGCCCACTGGTCGGTAACGGCGAGATCGATCCGCACGCCTTCATCGACGACGACGGGCAGGCATACCTGTACTGGGGCAACCCGAACCTGTGGTACGTGCGGCTGAACCCCGACATGATCTCGTTCTCCGGCGGCCCGACCCGGATACCGCTCACCACCGCCGGATTCGGCACCCGCACCGGCAACCCCAGCCGCCCGACCCTCTACGAAGAAGGACCGTGGGTCTTCAAGCGCAACGGGCTCTACTACAACGTGTTCGCGGCGGAGTGCTGCTCCGAGTTTATCGGGTACTCGACCGCGCCCGGCCCGACCGGGCCGTGGACCTACCGGGGAACGATCATGCCTCGGCAGGGCAGCAGCTTCACCAACCACGCCGGAATCATCGACTTCAACGGCGCCTCGTACTTCTTCTACCACAACGGGGCGTTGCCCGGCGGTGGTGGCTACACCCGATCCGTCGCGGTGGAAAGGTTCACCTACAACGCCAACGGCACCTTTCCCACCATCAACATGACCACCGCAGGGGCTCCCCAGGTCGGCGTGCTCAATCCGTACGCGCGCCAGGAGGCCGAGACGATCGCCTGGGGATCCGGCATCGAGACGGAGCCGTCCAGTGCGGGCGGCATGAACGTCGGCTGGATCGAGAACGGGGACTACATCAAGGTCAAGGGCGTCGCCTTCGGCGCCGGTGCCACGTCCTTCTCAGCGCGGGTCGCCTCCGCCACCAGCGGCGGCCGGGTCGAGGTGCGGCTCGACAGCCCTGGCGGGCCGGTCGTCGGCACCTGCGCCGTCGGGAGCACCGGCGGCTGGCAGAACTGGACGACCACCACCTGCGGGGTGAGCGGAGCCACCGGTACGCGAGACATGTACCTGCGCTTCGCCGGCGGCAGCGGCTACCTGTTCAACGTCGACTGGTGGCAGTTCGGCGGCGGCACCGCGCCGACGTCGTAGGGGATGAGCAACCGCACCAGTGGCCAGCACCGTTACCTGGTCGCCACGCTCACCGCCGTCACGACCGGCCTGCACCCATCCTCGACGAGACGGTCAGCGTTCGCAGGTTGCGGCAGGTTGCGGTGTCGGGCAGTCCAGACACGCGATCTGCCGCACGCGGAGTGGATCATGCAGGGCCGGTCTGCTCCGGCCCGGCCCGTCCCGGGCACCTGCCCCGGCGGGCCGCTGTCCACATCGGCGGGTGCGTCGGTCAGCCGTGCGGTACGCCGCTGCGGTCCCCGAGTTCGGCCGTGAGCTGTTCCTCGGTGAGAGCCTCGACCTCCAGGTAGATCTCCGCGGTGGCCGTCAGGACCGCCGGGTCGGCAGCCCGGCGCAGCAGTGCGTCCGCGAGTCGGGCGACGGTCAGCGAGCCGAGCACGTCGTGCACGCGCACGTCGTCGGTGTCGAGGGCCGCGCGCAGCCGCGCCGTGATGGCCGTGGCGAGCACGGAATCGCCGCCGAGCTGGAAGTAGTCGTCGTGCAGGCCGACCGGGCCCGACTGCAGGGCCTGTGCCCAGACGTGGGCGACGAGCTGCTGCAGGGGTGTCTCGGGGAGTACCCGGGCCCCGTCAACCGGACGCGCCTCGGCGAGGGCCGTGAGCGCCTTGCGGTCGACCTTCCCGTTCGGGGTCAGCGGCAGCTCCGACGTGACGACCAGAGGGTCGGGCACCATGTGCGGCGGCAGCCGGAGGGCGGCATGCGCGGCCAGGTCCACGGCGCTGACGTCGGAAGTGACCGCGACGGCGGCCAGGCGCGGCGCGCCCGAACCGCGCAGGACGAAGGCGATCGCCTGCCGGACGCCGGGATGGTCGGAGAGGGCCGCTTCGACCTCGCCCAACTCGATCCGGAAACCGCGGATCTTCACCTGGTCGTCGGCGCGGCCGAGGAACTCGATCGTGCCGTCGGGCCAGTACCGGGCGCGGTCGCCGGTCCGGTACCAGCGCACGCCCCCGACGGTGACGAACCGGTCGGCCGTGCGGTCCTCGTCGGCGCGGTACCCGTCGGCGACACCGGCACCGCCGATCCACAGCTCGCCGGGGACCCAGTCCGGGCAGTCGCGGCCCTGCGGGTCGACCACCCGGCACTGGACGTTGCGCAGCGGGGTGCCGTACGGCACGCTCGTCCACCCCTCCGGCACCAGGCCGCCGTGGACCTCCTGGACCGTGGAGTGGATCGCCGTCTCGGTCGTACCGCCCAGGGCGAGGAACCGGCAGCCGGGCACCTGGGCGTGCAGGCGCCGGGGCAGGTCGGTGCCCACCCAGTCACCGCCGAGCAGCACCGCGCGCAGGCTGCCGCCCAGCGGCTCGGTGCGGCCCGCGGTGAGCAGCATGTCGAGCAGGCTCGGCACACAGTTGAGTACCGTCACGGCGCGGTCGCGGACGAGAGTGGCCCAGGCCGTGGCGTCGCGGCGGGTCGCCTCGTCCACCACGACGACGGCACCGCCGACGGACAGCGGCGCGAACAGGTCGAAGACCGACAGGTCGAAGTCCAGCGCGGACAGGGCGAGGGTGCGGTCGTCGGCGCCCAGGCCGAGCCGCTGCACCAGGTCGTCGACGGTGTTGGCGGCGGCCCGGTGGGACACCTCGACGCCTTTCGGCTCACCGGTGGAACCGGAGGTGAACAGCACGTACGCCACGTCGGTCGGATCGGCCAGGACGGGGGCGGGAGCGGGGTGATCGGCGGCGACCGCCGAGGCGTACCCGATCTCGTCGTCGCCGGCGGGGGCCTCGGCGACGACGACGGTGACGCCGGCCCGCTGGCGGATGCGGTGTACCCGTGCCGCCGGCTGGTCCCTCCCGATCGGCACGTAGTGGGCGCCGGCCGCCAGCACGCCGAGCACGGCGACGACCTGCTCCGGGCCCTTGGGCAGCCGGACGGCCACGGCGTCACCGGGCCGGACGCCCCGGTCGGTCAGGGTGCGGGCGAGGCGCAGGGCGGCGTCGGCCAGCTGGCCGTACGTGAGGACGGTGCCGGCTGCGCCGACGACCGCCGGCCGTCCCGGCTCGCGGCCGGCGCGGGCGAAGAAGGCGTGGTGCAGTGGGTGTTCCGGCACCGGCCCGGCGGTGGCGTTGACCTGTTCGCGCACCGATCGGCACGCGGCCGGGCGCAGATCGCCCACCGGCTCATCCCAGGCCGTTCCGTCCGCGACGCGGCCGAGCAGGTCACCGAACGCGGCGAACATCGCGTCGGCGACGCCGTCGGGCAGCGCGTCGGCGCGGACGTCCCAGTTGACGAGCAGGCCGCCGTGCAGCTCGGTCACCTGGGCGTCGAGCACGACCTGCGGGCCCTGGGAGATGATGTGGACCGGTTCGCCGAGGACACCTTCGACCTCCGCGCCGAACAACTCGCCGAGGTCGAGCGCGCTGGTGAAGACGACGGGGGCGAGCACCTGCGTGCCGTGCTCGCGGGAGAGGTCGCGCAGCACGTCCAGGCCGGGGTACGAGGAGTGCGCGACCGCGTCGTGCATCGACTGCTGCACGTCCTGGGCGCGCTCGGCGAACTCGACGGGTTGGGAGACGTCCACCGGCAGCAGCACCGAGCTGGTGAAGTCGCCGACGAGGCGCTCCACGTCGGGATGGATCGGCTGACGGTCGAACATCGGGACGTTGAGCAGGAAGCGCGGTACGCCGCTCCACGCCCCGAGCACCTCGGCGAAGACCGTGGCGACGGCAACGGCGGGGGTGACGGCGTGGCGGCGCGCCTGGCGTACCAGGCCCGCGCGGGTCCTGGGGTCGAGCCACCGGTGCAGCCGGACGACCCGGTGCGGGTCGCTCCTGCGGTTGTCGGGTCGCGCCGGCAACTCGGGGGCGCCCGGCAGGTCGGCGAGCCGCTCCTGCCACCACCGCACGTCCGCGGGTCGCGGCGGTTCGGTGCGCCGGTCGGCGAGGTACTGCGCGTACTGGTAGTCGAGGGCCGGCAGCGGCTGCTCGGGGTGTTCGTAGAGCCGCACCAGGTCGGCGAGGAGCATCCGGTAGCTGCGCGCGTCGGCGGCGAGCATGTCGATGTCGACGTGGACCCGGGTGCGGCCCTCGGGCAGCAGGGTGACCCGTACGTCGAGCATCCGGCCCTGGTCCACCGGCAGGAGCTGGTGGGACATCCTCTCGCGCAGGGCGGCGGTGGCCGCGGCGACCTCGTCCGGGGCGGCGTCGCGCAGGTCGAGGACGGGCACCTCGGTGCCGTGCCGCCACGGCTCGACGACCTGCCGGCCGTCGTCCAGGATGCGGGCACGCAGCATGTGGTGATGCCCGGCGAGCGTGGCGAGGGCGACGCCGAGCCGGGCCGGGTCGACGCCGTGCCCGTCAAACTCGGTGTAGAGGTGCGCCGCGACCGCGCCGAGCTGCTGGGTCGCCTCGCGCCCCACCCAGTACGCGTGCTGCATCGGCGCGAGGGGGAACGGTTCCCCCTCGGTGACGGTGGCCGGACCCGGACGTTCGGTCGCGGTGGGTCGGCCGGGTGGCGTGGCGGTCGCGAGCAGCGCCGACCAGGCGCCGAGGGTGGGGGTGGCGATGAGGTCGGCGAAGCTCACCCGTACGCCGCGCTGGCGGAGCAGGCCCGCGATGCGCATCAGCTTGAGCGAGTCGAGACCGAGCGCGATGAGGTGGTCGTCGTCGGCCGGGGGAATGTCCCCGCCGAGCAGCTCGAACACCAGTCGCCGCAGGTCATCCACAGTGGACATCGCCAACCCTCCGTCATGGTGCGGGAAGCTCCGCCGCCGGCCACCACCGGCCAATGGTTAGGTTAACCTAACCTACTGTCCGAGGATGTTCCTCGGGTCCCCCTCACCTGCCGTGCCGTTAAGGAGAAGCAGCGATGCGCGTACCGGACGACCTGGTCGCCCCTCTACCCTCCGGCCTGACACCGTGGCCCCGGGAGCTGTCCGAACGCTACGTCGAACGCGGCTACTGGGACGGGCGTACCCTGGGCCGGTTGCTGCGGGACTGGACGGCGGCGCACGGCCGCCGGCTCGCCCTGGTCGCCGGCGAGCAGCGGCTGACGTACCGGCAGCTCGACGAGCGGGCCGACCGGATGGCCGCGGGCCTCGCCGACCTCGGCATCCGCGCGGGTGACCGGGTCCTCGTCCAGCTGCCCAACACCGGATCCTTCCCGCCGCTGCTGTTCGCCCTGGCGCGGATCGGTGCCATCGCGGTGCTGACGTTGCCGGCGCACCGGTTCACGGAGATCTCCCACCTCGCGAAACTCTCCGGTGCGGTCGCCTACGTCATCGCCGACGAGGTCGCCGGGTTCGACTACCGACAGCTGGCCGGTCAGGTGACCGCGCACGCGCCGGAGCTGCGCCACGTGCTCGTCGACGGTGACCCGGGGCCGTACCCGGCGCTGGCGTCGATCGACGCCCCGCCGCGCGAGTTCGCCGAACCGGACCCGGCCGACATCGCCCTGCTGCTGGTCTCGGGCGGGACGACGGGTGTGCCGAAGTTGATTCCGCGTACCCACAACGACTACGGCTACAACGCCCGGGCCAGCGCCGAGGTGTGCGAGCTGGACCGCGACACGGTCTACCTGGCCTGCCTGCCGATCGCCCACAACTTTCCGCTCGCCTGCCCCGGCATGCTGGGCACGTTCTCGGTCGGAGGCACGGTGGTGCTCTCCCCCTCTCCCGCGCCCGACGACGCGTTCCCGCTCATCGAGGCCGAGGGCGTCACCCACACCGCCCTCGTCCCACCTCTGATCCCGTTGTGGATCGAGACCGCGGCCTGGGATCCGGCGGACCTGTCGACGTTGGAGATCCTGCAGGCCGGCGGGTCGAAGCTGTCCGCGGAGCTGGCGCGGCGCATTCCCGACGCGCTCGGCTGCCGGGTCCAACAGGTGTTCGGGATGGCGGAAGGGCTGCTGAACTACACCCGCGGCGACGACGACGAGGACATCGTGACGAGCACCCAGGGCCGGCCGATGTGCCCGGACGACGAGCTGCGCGTCGTCGACGCCGACGGAGCGGACGTGGCCGCGGGCGAGGTGGGCGAGCTGCTGGTGCGTGGCCCGTACACGCTGCGCGGGTACTACCGGGCACCCGAGGTCAACGCGACGGCGTTCACGCCGGACGGGTACTACACCACCGGAGACCTGGTCCGGGCACTGCCGTCCGGTCATCTCGTGGTCGAGGGCCGGGTCAAGGACACCATCGACCGCAACGGTGAGAGCGTCTCGGGCGAGGAGATCGAGAGCCACCTGCACGCCCACCCGCTCATCGACCGGTGCGCCGCGGTGGGCGTGCCCGACGGCGCCGAAGGGCAGCTGATCTGCGTGGCGCTGCGGCCGCCCGCCGGAGCCGCCCCGCCGCAACTGGCGGACGTGCGCGCGTTCCTGCTGGAGCGTGGCGTGGCCGCGTTCAAACTGCCGGACCTGCTGGCCGTCGTCGACGACCTGCCGTTGACCGCCATCGGCAAGATCGACAAGCGGGCGCTGGCGGCGGCCGTCGCGCCGTGACGCCGCCGCGCGCCTTCTGACGCCCCGCCGTCGCGAGCCTCGCGACGGCGGGGCGTCGGTCATCCCTGCGCGATCAGGCTGGCCGGGCGCAGATCCGTCCAGTGCGTCTGCACGTACTCGAGACAGCCCTGGCGGGAGTCCTCGCCGTGCACGACGGACCAGCCCGCCGGCACGGCGGCGAAGGCGGGCCAGAGCGAGTGCTGGTTCTCGGCGTTGGCCAGCACCAGGTAGCGGGCGTCGTCGTCCTCGAACGGGTTCGTGGCAGCCATCGGTACTCCTTCGGTGAGGGCGGGTGGGGATCAGCCGGGATGGACGGCGGTGGCCAGACCGGCGGTGGCCGCGCGGCGCTGCACCAGCGAGTCGCAGATCTCGCCGGAGCGGACCGCGAGGGTCGACAGCAGGGACGCCGTCAGGCCGTGGCTGTGCTCGGTACCGGCGCCCTGGACGTAGAGGCCGGCCCGGATCCAGTCGGAGGTCAGCACCCGGTGATCCCGGCCGATCCGCGGGCGCCCGAGCACGTCGGTGGTGCACTCGTCGGCGAGCGCTCCCAGCAGCTCCCGCCAGTCCACGGGGGCATAGCCGGTGGCCAGCACCACGGCATCCGAGTCGAGCGGGTACCGCTTCCCCGTGGTCAGCGAGCGGAGCACGCACCGCACCCCGTCGGCGGACTCGTCGACGGACTCCAGGGCGGTGGTGTTCAGGATCCGCAGCCGCTGCACACCCGCCACCTTCTCCTGGTACACGATCCGGTAGAGCTGCTCGATCAGCTCGCCGTCCACCACCGAGTAGTTGGTGTTGGCGTGGTAACTCAACAGCGTCTGCTTCACGTCCTCCGGCGCGGTGTAGAAGTCGTCCACGGCGGCCGGGTCGAAGATCCGGTTCGCGAACGGGCTGTCGTCGGCCGGGCTGTAGCCGTACCGGGCGAAGACCGCGCACACCTCCGCGTCCGGGAAGGTGCGGTGCAGGTACTCGGCCGTCTCGGCGGCGGACTGCCCGGCTCCCACGACGATGAACCGCCGGTGCCGGCGCTGTCTGAGCTCACGCGTTCGGAAGAGCAGATCACGGTTGTGCCACACCCGTGGTCCCGCGGTGACGCCGGCGGGCATCCGGGGCCGCAGGCCGGTGCTGACCACCACGTTGCGGGCACGTAGCACCCGCTGCCGGCCGTCGGCGCGCGACACCACCACGTCGAGGTGGTCGACCGGCCCGACCCCGGTGGCCGCCGGGCGGATGGCGACGGCCGTCTCGCCGTAGGCCACCATGTCGTCCACGGCGGCGGCGCACCAGCGTAGGTAGTCGTGGAACTCGATGCGGGTCGGGAAGAAGCTCTTCTGGTTGATGAAGTCCGGCAGTCGCCCCTGCTCGTGCAGGTAACGCAGGAACGTGAACCGGCTGCCGGGGTCGCGCATGGTCACGAGGTCCTTGAGGAAGGACACCTGCATCGTCGCGCCCTCCAGGAGCATCCCGGAGTGCCAGCCGAACTGCGACTGCTGTTCGACGAACGCGGCACGTACCGCGTCGGTGTGCGGCCGCCGCGCGTTGTGCTCGTGGATGGCGACGGCGAGCGCCAGGTTCGCGGGGCCGAATCCCACGCCCACCACGTCGTCGACGTGCTCTGCCGGAGAGCCTGAGTCCCGTGCTGACATGCCGGTCCTACCCCTTCCTGTGTGCGTGCATGAACATCGGCTGCAGACCGTGGCCGCGCAGCGGCTCGACGGCGGCGTGCAGTACGGCGGACCGCTGGTCGAGCAGGTAGAAATGGCCGCCCGGGAAGGAGCGGACCCCGGCGAACCGGTCGGTCACCTCGGCCCAGCGGGCGGCGTCGTGGCCCGGCGTCGCCTGGTCCTGCTCGCCCCGCAGGACGTGCACCGCGGTCCGCAGGCGGCTGCCCGTCTCGTCCGGCCGATACGGTTCGAGGACGGCCAGGTCGGCACGGAAGGCGTCGACGACCAGCTGGCGCAGCTCCGGGTCGTCGAACAGCTGCGCCGGCGTGCCGCCGAGGTCACGCAGGTACACCGCGAGCCGGTCGTTGTCGTACGCCGTGAGAGACGACCGTCGCTCCCGCAGTCGGGCGGGGCTGGCGCAGCCCGACACGACCAGGCCCGCCAGCGAGCCACCCGCCGCCTCGACCCGCCGGCCGACCTCGTAGGCGACGGCGGCGCCCATGCTGTGCCCGAACAGGGCGGTCGGGCGATCCCCCAGCGGGCGCAGCGCCTGGGCGACGGCATCGGCCAGGGACTCCAGGTCGGTCGCCGGTGGCTCGGCGCTGCGCTGCTCACGGCCGGGCAGCGTGACGGCGAGGACCTCCACCCCGGCAGGCGCGGTCCGCGCCCAGTCGAGGTAGAACGACGGCAGGCTACCGGCCGGAGTGAAGCAGACCAGCCGGCCCGTCGCGTCGGGCTTGGGTACGTACCGGCGGAACCAGCGCGCCCAGTCGTCGGTCAGCAGCATCGATCGCTTCCTCTCGCAGGGTTTCCGCGCCCCGCCACGGCTGGCGGGGCGCGTCCGACGTCACGGCACGACGGTGGCGTCGGCCTTCGCGATGGCGGCGGTGGTGTCGGTCAGGACCTTCGTGAACCGCTGGTACGTGAACGGCGTCTGGGTCTGCCAGTCGATGACCTGGTTGGCCTTGACGGCGGGGCTGTTCTGCCAGGCGGGGTACGTGGCCAACTGCGTCGCGTCCAGGCCGCCTTCGGGGCGGGCGTCCTCCATGATGAGGTCGGCCTGGTAGCGGCCGGCCTCCTCCCAGCTGAGCGACTCGAAACCGGCCTCGGGCTTCGCCGGCTTGACGAACTGCACCCCGAGCTGCTGCAGGAACTTCACGTCGCCGTGGAACTCGGGGTCCGCGACGAAGAAGTTCTCCTTGGTGCCCGAGACAACCTCCACCGACAGTCCGGGCTTCGCCGCCACCGCGGTCCTCAGGGCGTTGGCCGCGGCCTCGAATCCGGTCTTGGCCCGCTGGATGGCCGGACTGTTCGGATCCGCGCCCAGGGCCGCGGACAGCTCACCGAAACGCTTGACAGCGTCCGGGACCGCGACGCCCATCAGCTGGATGACCGCGATCGGGGCGACCTTCTCCACCTTCGCCCGCACCTCGTCGGGGATGTACCAGAGCATCGGACCGTAGGCCACGGTGACGATCAGGTCGGGCTTGAGGGCGATCAACTTCTCCAACTGGAACTCGCCGAACGCGGTACCGACCGACTCGACGCCGGTGAGGTCGAGGTTGCCGATCTGCGGGCTCGGCTTGCCGTCGGAGGTTCTCTGCGGGCCGAACACACCGACCGGCTTGATGCCGAAGTCGTACAGGGCGGCCGCCGGGTGGGACTGCGCCACGATCCGGGTCGGACGCTTCGGCAGGTCGATCTTCGTACCGCGGTCGTCGGTGAAGCTCCACGGCCCGTCGGAACTCGCGGACCCCGCGCCGGCCGTGGACGGGGCCGGGTTACCGGTGGCGCAGGCACCCAGCAGGACCGTCATGGCGACAGCGGCACCCACGGCGAGCAGCTTCTGCCCGACCCGGACGGGATGACCGATCATTGACATGGTGCGTGTTTCCTTTCAGCAGGCGCCGCGGGGCGTTCCGCCCGGCGGCGTCGGTAGGTCATCGAGGATCAGTGGGCCGCGGGGACGCTGTGGTGACGGCCGTACGGGACGACATGCGGCCCACCGCTGACCGGGTCGTCGACGACGACGCACGCGAGACCGAAGACGTCCTCGACGAGCTGTCGGGTGATGACCTCACGCGGAGGTCCGGCCGCGACGACCCGGCCGCCGAGCATGGCGATGACGTGGTGGGCGTAGCGCGCGGCATGGTTCAGGTCGTGCAGGACGAGCACGACGGTGCGGCCCTGTGCCCGGTTCAGGTCGGCGATGAGGTCGAGGATCTCGATCTGATGGGCGAGATCGAGGTGGTTGGTGGGTTCGTCCAGCAGCAGCACACCGGTGTCCTGGGCCAGCGCCATGGCGATCCAGGCACGCTGACGCTGCCCCCCGGACAGCTCGTCGACGCTGCGCTGCGCCTCGGCGAGCAGACCGGTCGCGGTCAGCGCGTCCCGTACGGCGCGCTCGTCGGCGGCGGACCACTGCCGCCACCACGACTGGTGCGGGCTGCGGCCGCGACGGACCAGGTCCAGTACGGTGATGCCGTCCGGCGCGGCCGGGTCCTGCGGCAACACACCGAGCAGCCGGGCAAGCTCCTTACCGCGCAGCGTGTCGATCGACCGGCCGTCGAGCTGCACGGTGCCGGCCGCCGGGCGCAGCAGCCTGGCCAGGCCCCGCAGCAAGGTGGACTTGCCGCAGGCGTTGGCCCCGACGATGGCGGTCACCCGGCCGGGCGGGATCGTCACGTCCAGGCCGTCCACCACTCGTCGGCCGGGATACCCGAGGGTGAGTCCCTCAGCGGTGAGCCCGTGCGCCAGCACATCCATGTCAGCCTCCTACACCGGAACGGTTCGCACGGCCCAGCAGCCACAGCAGGACAGGTGCGCCGAGTACGCCCGTCACCACGCCGACGGGTAATTCGACGCCGGGCAGCGCCTCCCGGGCGAGCACGTCACCGAGAAGCACCACCGCGGACCCGACCAGGCCGGACGAGACCAGCGCGGGGCCGGGTGCCCCGACGAGCCGTACGGCGATCTGCGGACTGATCAGGGCGACGAAGGCCACCGGGCCGGCGGCGGCGGTGCCGATCGAGGCGAGCGCGGCGGCCACCGCCAGCAGGGCGACCCGGGCCCGGTGAACGGGAAGGCCGAGGGCCTGGGCGGGGGTGTCGCCGAGCTGCAGGCCGGACAGCCACGGTGCGAGCACCGCGACGGCGGGCGCGAGGACAGCGAGGCCGACCACGAGCGGGCCGACGTGCTCCCAGCCACGGGCGTTGAGGCTGCCGGTCAGCCACATCAGGGCCTGCTGCGCCTGGTACACCCCGGCCCTCAGCAACAGGTAGGTGGTGACGCTGCCGCACAGGGCGGCGACGCCGATGCCCACCAGGACGATCCGGAAGCCGCTGGTGCCGCCGTGATACGCCAGCAGGTAGATCAGCAGGGCCGATCCCAGCCCGCCGAGCAACGCCACCGTCTGCAGGCCGAGCCCGGCGCCGGCGCCGATGAGCAGTCCCGCCGTGGCGGCGGTGCCGGCACCGGCGGACACGCCGATCACGTCGGGACTGGCGAGCGGGTTGCGGGTGAGTGACTGGAAGACCGCCCCGGAGACGCCGAACGCGGCGCCGACGAGCAGGCCGACCAGTGCCCGAGGCAGGCGCAGGTCGTGTACCACCAGGCCGGTCACGTCGTCACCGCCGGTCACCAGGGCCGCCGCCACATCCGACAGCGGTAGGTCCAGCTCGCCGACGGCGACGGCGAGCAGGAAAGCCGCGGCGACCACCGCCGCGAGCAGCAGGCTCACCACCATGGCGCGGGGGCGCACCAGCCAGCATGCCCGGGTGCCCGGCAGACGGATCACGACCCCCGGGGCAAGAGCCCTGGCGTTCTCTGCGGCAGACACGGTCACAGCTCCCGGAGTCCGCGGCGGCGGACCAGCGCGACGAAGAACGGCGCACCCAGCGCCGTCACGACGATCCCCACGGGTAGTTCGTCGGGCCGGGCGACCAGCCGGCCGGCGATGTCGGCGGCAAGCAGCAGGCACGGCCCGAGCAGCGCCGAGTACCACAGGATCCATCGGTGGTCCGGGCCCGTGAAGGCACGCACGACGTGGGGTACGAGCAGGCCGACGAAGGCGATGGGTCCACACAGCGCCACGGCGGCACCGGCGAGGAGGGTCACCGCGGCGGCACCGCGCAACCGGGCGAGGCCCACGCGCTGCCCGAGACCGCGGGCGACGTCCTCGCCGAGCGCCAGGGTGTTGAGCGCGGGCGCGGTGGTGGCGGCGAGCACGGCGCCGGCCGCGAAGAAGGGCAGGACGGGCCCGAGCATCGTGGCGGGCTGGCCGGTAAGGGCTCCCACCGCCCAGAACCGGAAATCGCCGAGAGCCGCGGCATCGACGAGCAGGGCTGCGTTGACCAGCGACTGCAGCAACGCGGAGACGGCGGCACCGGCGAGGGCCAGCTTGGCCGGTGTGGCGCCACCGCCGCCGGCCGAGCCGAGCAAGTACACGAGAGCCGTCGCGGCGAGGGCACCGGCGAAGCCGAACCACACGTAGCTGTAGACCGACGCGATGCCGAGCACAGTGGTCGTGACGACGATACCGATGGAGGCACCGGCGGTGACGCCGAGGATTCCTGGATCGGCGAGCGGGTTGCGGGTCAGCCCCTGCATCAGTGCGCCGGCGATCGCCAGCGCCGCCCCGGCCAGCAACCCGAACAGCGTCCGCGGCACCCGCATCTGGTGGACGATGGCGGCCACTTCCGATCCGTCTGGGTGCAGGAGCAGGGTGAGGACCTGATCGGGGGGGATCCATCGGGTGCCGAGCGCCACGGACGCCAGGCAGAGCACCAGCAGAAGGGCCAGGCAGCTCAGCGTGGCCCACGCGTGCGACCGGACGGCAGGCGACGCCGACCGGCGGGGCACGACGCTCGTCGCCTCGATAGTCACCGAGGTAGGATAGCCTCACCTAACTAGGATTGGACAGTCGCGGTCCTCACGTCGTCGCACGGCGGTTCCGCGACGTCCCGACCGGCCTTCGGTCCGGCGCCGACCGCCCGGTGCCGCCACAGCTGCGGGTAGCACCATCCCACCAGGACGGTGGCCCCGACGCAGAGCGCCCCACCGAGAGCGACGGCTGCCGACGGGCCGGTCAGCCCTGCCGCCAGCCCGAGCAGTACGCCGCCGAGCGCGGGTGCGGTCATCGCCTGCGCGAGCCAGAGACTGCCGACCCGCCCCTGCAGGTGCGCGGAGGTGTGTTGCATGAGAAGGGTGCGACGCAGGATCTCCGAGATGGTGTCCGCGGCACCGGCCAGGGCCAGGAAGGCGAGGCCGAGGCCGAGCACCGGGCTGGCACCGAAGCCGATCGTCACCAGTCCGTAGGCACCGACCACGCCGAGCAGGACCCGTCCGGGCCGGCGCAACCGTCCCGTCCAGCCCGACAGCAGGGAGGCGACGGCGGCGCCGGCGGCAGGAGCGGCGGTGAGCAGGCCGACCGCGCTCGGGCCGGCGGCGAAGACGCGCTCCGCGAACTGCGGAAACAGTGCCGCCGGGGTCGCGAACAGCGCACCACAGAGGTCCACCACGAGCACAGCGGCGACGATCCGGCTGCGACGGATGAACGCCAGACCCTCCCGCAGCGCGGGCCACCAGGCGGCACGGCCGGCCGGCGCGACGGACTCCGCGTCGCCGGGCGCCTGCGGCGGTAGCGCGCCCAGCCGGGCCAGCAGCGGAACGGCGCCCGCCGCGCCGAGCGCCGCCAGCGCGTACGTGGTGGCCAGTCCCGGACCGGCGACGAGCGCTCCGCCCACCACCGGACCGGTGATGGCGCCGACGGTGGTCGTGACGGTCACCAGCGCGCCCGTCGCCGGTAGCTGGTCGGCCGGCACGAGGCTCGGCACGACGGCGGTCAACGCACTCTCGGCGCAGCCCTCGGTGAGGCCGAAGAGAGCGCCGAGCAGGTAGATGACCCACAACCGCGGGTGGTCGGCTGCCGCGTTGAGCGCCAGCGCGCCGAACGTCACGACCGCCCAGCCACTGCCGAGCAGGATCAGGGACCGGCGTTCCCGGCCGTCGGCGAGCACCCCGCCGGCGAGCAGACCGACCAGCAGGCCCGCGCCGAGCACCAGACTGACCATCGCCACCTGGAACGACGAACCGGTCAGCGCGTAGACCTGCACGACGACGGCGACGGACGTGAGTCCGATGCTGAGCAGTCCCAGCAGCCGGGCGGCGAGCACCCAGGCCAGCCGCGAACCGCCCCGCAGCGGACGCAGATCCAAGCCGAACTCACGGACGCGCACGCGCCACCTCCACCCGTCGCTATGGCAAGATTAGGCTAACCTAAGTTAGGGTCCCTCCGGTTGACCCGGCGCAATCGGAGGTGACAGGAACGTGCCCAACATGGACGGCGACGGCAACGCCGACCTGGCGGCCCGGCGGAGAGAACTCGTCCGCCGCAGACTCGCGGAGCGGGGCATCGCCCGTCGGCCGGAGATACCGTCGACCGTCCCCCGCGTCACCGGACCGGCTCCCCTGTCCGCGGCGCAGCGCCGGATGTGGCTGCTGCACCAGCTCCGGCCGGAGGACACCGCGTACCACGTCTGCGTCGGCGCGCGACTGTGCGGTGCGCTGTCGGCGCCGGACCTCGCCCGGGCGCTGCGCGACGTCGTGCAGCGCCACGACGTGCTGCACTCGGTCTACCGGGTCGGCGAGGACGGCGAACCGCACCAGGTGGTCGTACCGGTCGACGGGCTGGAGCTGACCACCACCGACCTGACCTCGCTGGCGCCCGAGAAGCGCGAACCCGCCGTCGACCGGGCCGCCGCGCGGCTCGCCGAACGCCCGTTCGACCTGACGACCGAGCTGCCGATCCGGCTGGAGATCCTCCGGCTCGCCGCGGACGAGCACGTCCTGCTGCTGGTCGCGCATCACATCGCCTGGGACGACGCGAGCTGGCAGGTGCTCCTGCACGACCTCGGTGCCGGGTACACCGGGCGGGACCTGCCCCACCTGCCGGCGCAGTACGCCGACCTGGCCGCCGCGGAACACCGCACGCCGCCGTGGACCGCCACGGACCTGGACCACTGGCGCGCCCGACTGGCCGACCCACCGGCCCCGGTACCGCTGCCCACCGACCGGCTGCGCACCACCGACGGGACCGCGACGGGCGGCCGGCTCACCCGGCGGCTGCCGGCGGCGCTGCGCGAACGACTGCACGCCGTCTGCCGCGCCGAGGGCGTCACCCCGTTCATGGCACTGCTCGCCGGGTTCACCGGTCTCCTGCACCGCGTCGGCGGCGTGCCGGACCTCATCGTCGGGTCCCCCGTCGTGACCCGCACCGACCCGGGCGCCGACCGCCTCATCGGCAACTTCGGCAACACACTCGCCCTGCATACGCGGGCGACCCCGGCGACGACGTTCCGCGCCTTCCTGCAGCACGTCCGTGAGCAGTGCCTCGCCGCGTACGCCCACCAGCGGGTGCCGTTCGACACCATCGTGCAGGAGCTGCGCCCGGATCGCAGCGCCGGGAACCACGTCTGGTTCGACATCCTGTTCTCGGTACGCAGCGACGTCTGGGCGGCCCTCGACCTGCCGGGCGTCACCGTGACGGAACGGCGCGTCGACAACGGGGCCGCGGCGTTCGACCTGGCCGTCGCCGCGGTGCTGGAACCCGACGGCACGCTGGGTCTGGACGTCACCTACCGCGCCGACCGGTACGACGCCGGCACCGTCGACGGCCTCGTCGGCCGCTACGCGCGGCTGCTCGACGCCGCCCTGGCCGACGTCGACGCCCCGCTCGGCGACCTGGACCTGCTCGCTCCCGGCGAGCGGGAACTCGTGCTCACCGGCTGGGGCAGCCGCGCCCGGCCGGTGGACCGGGCCACCATCGCCGAGTTGTTCCGCGCGCGGGCCCGACACACACCCGACGCGGAGGCACTGCGTTGGGAGGACGGTGGAACGCGGACCCTGAGCTACGCCGAGTTGGACGAGCGTTCGGACGTCCTCGCCGGCGCACTCGCCGCGCGCGGCGCCGGACCCGAGACCGTGGTCGCCGTCGCGCTCCCCCGCTGCGGTGAGTTTCTCGTCTGCGCGCTGGCCGTGCTGAAGGCCGGCGCGGCGTACCTGCCGATCGACCCGGAGTACCCACCGGAGCGGATCGCGCTGATGCTGGACGACGCCCGACCCATCCTGCTGGTGAGTGACACCGCGACCGTGCCGGCGCTGCCGGCCGCCGCGCCGCCGGCGTTCCTCATCGACCAGGACACCACCGCCGGGTGCGTCCCCAAGCCGTGCCCAGCCGGGCCGGAGCAGGCCGCCTACGTCATCTACACCTCCGGATCGACCGGCCGCCCCAAGGGTGTCGTGGTCACCCACGAGGGCATCCCCAGCCTCGTCTCGACGATGGTCGACGAGCTGGGCGTCGGACCCGGGCACCGGGTGCTGCAGTTCGCGTCGATGAGCTTCGACACGTCGGTGTGGGAATGGACGATGGGCCTCCTCACCGGCGCCACGCTGGTGGTCGTGCCGGCGGAGCAGCGCCTCGGCCCCCCGCTGGCGGACTTCTGCGCCCGCCACGGCATCACCCACCTGACGCTGCCACCGGGGGTGCTCGCCTCCCTGCCGGACGAGCACGCGCTCCCGGCCGGCGTCACCCTGATCGTGGCCGGCGAGGCGTGCCCGCCCGAACTGATGCGGCGCTGGGCGGCGACCTGCCGCATGTTCAACTCGTACGGGCCCACCGAGACCACGGTGGACGCCACCCTGTGGGCGTGTACGCCGGAGCACTCCGGGCCGGTGGTGCCGATCGGGGGGCCGGTGCACAACACCGCCGTCCGGCTGCTCGACGAACGGCTGCACCCGGTCCCGCCCGGCGCCGCCGGTGAACTGTACGTGGCCGGCGACGGCCTCGCCCGCGGATACCACGACCGGCCGGCTCTCACCGCCACCCGCTTCGTCGCCGACCCGTACGGTCCGCCGGGCAGCCGGATGTACCGCACCGGCGACCTGGCCCGCTGGAGCGCGCACGGCGTGCTGGAGTACCTCGGCAGGGTCGACCATCAGGTCAAGATCCGCGGCTTCCGGGTGGAACCGGGCGAGGTGGAGCAGCTGCTGCGCGCCCATCCCACCGTCGCGCAGGCCGCCGTCGTGCCCCGCGAGGACACGCCCGGCGACGTGCGGCTGGTCGCCTACGTCACCGGGACGGACCCGTCACCCCAACAGCTGCGCGACGGCCTGGCCCGCGCGCTGCCCGCGCATCTCGTTCCGGCCGCGGTCGTCGTGCTGGACCGGCTGCCGTTGACCAGCAACGGCAAGCTCGACCGCCGGGCCCTGCCCGCGCCGGTCTACTCCGCCGCGACCGGACGGGCGCCCGCCTCGGCGTTGGAGGCGCGGCTGTGCGCGCTGTACGCGGACGTCCTCGACGTGCCCGCCGTGGGGCCCGACGACGACTTCTTCGCCCTCGGCGGCCACTCGATGCTGGCCGCCCGGCTGATCACCCGGGTGCAGGCCGAACTGGGCGTGCGTCCCCTCCTGCGGTCGCTGTTCGACGGCCCCTCGCCCGCCGCGCTGGCCCGCACGCTGGCCCCGGCCGCGGCACCCGCCGAGGACCTGCCGCCGCTGGCGCCGCGCGGCGACGACGGCCCGGCCCCGCTGTCGTTCGCACAGCTTCGGCTGTGGGTCCTGCACCGCCTCGAGGACGCCGGCGCGGCGTACCACATCCCGCTCGGGCTGGCCCTGGACGGACCGCTGGACGCCGGCCTGCTCGATGCCGCACTGCGGGACGTCGTCGCGCGGCACGAGATCCTGCGCACCGTCTTCCCCGAGCGCGACGGGACACCCCAGCAGGTCGTCCTACCGGCCGGAGGACGCCTGGCCGTCCGAGACGTCACCCCGGCGACGCTCGACGCCGAGGTCTCGTCAGCCGCCGCGCAGGTGTTCGACCTCGCTCGGGAAACCCCGCTGCGCGTCACGCTGTTCCGACTCGCACCCGACCGGCACGTCCTGCTGCTACTGCTGCACCACATCGCCGGCGACGGGCGGTCGCTGCCCGTGCTGGTCCGCGACCTCGCCTCGGCCTACACGGCCCGGCGCGCCGGCGCGGCGCCCACGTGGACCCCGCTACCCGTGCAGTACGCCGACTACGCCGTCTGGCAGCGCAAGGCCCTCGGGCACACCGACGACACCGGCAGCCGCGCCGCCCGGCAGGCGGCCTACTGGCGGCAGACCCTGGACGGCGCGCCGGCCGAACTGCGCCTGCCCACCGACCGGCCCCGGCCGGCCGAGTCGTCGTACGCCGGCGGGCTCACCCGGTTCACCATCGACGCCGGGCAGGCGCAGGCCGTCCGTGAGCTGGCCGCCCGGCTCGGGGTCACCCCGTTCATGGTGTACCAGGCCGCCGTGGCGGCACTGCTCACCCGGCTCGGCGCCGGTGACGACATCCCGCTCGGCACACCCGTCGCCGGTCGCGGCGTCGCACCCCTCGACGACCTGGTCGGCTTCTTCGTCAACACACTGGTGCTGCGCACCGACACGTCCGGCTCACCGACCCTCACCCAGCTGCTGCACCGCATCCGGCGAAGCAACCTGGACGCCTACGACCACCAGGACCTGCCCTTCGAGCGGCTCGTCGAGATTCTCAACCCGCCGCGGTCCACCGCCCGACACCCGCTGTTCCAGGTGATGGTGGTGCACCAGAGCGGCACCGCTTCGCGGCTGCCCGTTGCGGGGCTGGTCAGCCGCCCGTACGTCGTCGCCACGCAGACCGCCACCTTCGACCTGAGCCTCACCTTCATCGAGGACTTCGACCCCGAGGCACCGGGAACGGTCGGCGGGTTCGCCGAGTACAGCGCCGACCTGTTCGACCCCGGCACCGTGGAGGCCCTGACGGCGCGGCTGGTGCAGCTGCTCACCGCCGCCGTCGCCGCACCGGACCGGCCGATCGACGACCACGAGCTGCTGTTCGCCGCCGAACGCTCGGCGCTGGTGGCGCCGCCCGTGCCGGCCCCCGCCGCGCCGCCGCTGCCGGACGCGTTCGCCCGGCAGGTCACCCGTACCCCGGACGCCGTCGCCCTGGTCGTACGCGCCGCCTCCGGCGAGCTGTCGCGGCTGACCTACGCCGACCTGGCCACGGAGGTGGACCGGATCGCGCGGTTGGTCACGGCACACGACGCCGGACCCGACCGAGTGGTGGCACTTGCGCTGGCGCGCCGCGACGTGGTGCCCGCGATGCTGGGCACGCTGCGCGCCGGTGCCGCCTTCCTGCCGCTGGACCCCGCGTACCCGCAGGACCGTCTGGCGGCGATGCTCGCCGACGCCCAGCCGGTCTGCCTGCTCACCACCCGGACCCTCGCGGCGACCCTGCCGCACCCGCCGGGCCTGCCGATGGTGTACCTCGACGACGACCCGCCGCCCGCGACGGCGTGCGATCCGCGCCCGCCGGCCCCCGACAGCGCGGCGTACGTGATCTACACCTCCGGCTCCACCGGCATCCCGAAGGGTGTGGTGGTCAGCCACGCCAGCCTGGCGAACCTGTTCGCCGCCCACACCTCGGCGCTCTTTCCGCCCGAGGTGGCCGCGGTCGGCGGGCGACGGATCCGGGTCGGCCACGTGGCGTCGTTCGCGTTCGACGCCGCCCTCGACCCGGTGGTCCTCATGGTGGGCGGTCACGAACTGCACGTCCTCGACGAGGCGAGCTACCCCGACCCGGCAGCCGTCACCGCGTACGTGGCCGACGAGCGCATCGACTACCTCGACCTGACCCCGACCCACCTGCAGCAGCTCATCCAGCACGGCCTGTTCGCCCCGGGCCGCCACCGGCCGGCACTGCTCGGACCGGGCGCCGACGCCATGCCCGACGCGCTGTGGCGCGACCTCGGTGCGCGGCCCGGCCTGCACGCGTGGAACTTCTACGGGCCGACCGAGTGCACCGTCGACGCCGTCGTCGCCCCGGTCACCGGCGAGGGTGCCCCGCGTATCGGCCGGCCCATCGCCGGCATGACCGCGTACGTGCTCGACGCCCGGCTGCGACCGGTACCACCCGGTGTCACCGGCGAGCTGTACCTGGCCGGCGCCGGCCTGGCGCGCGGTTACCTGCGGCGCCCGGCGCTCACCGCCGAGCGGTTCGTCGCCGACCCGTTCGGGCCACCCGGCACCCGCATGTACCGCACCGGCGACCTGGCCCGCTGGGTCGACGGCGACCTGGAGTGCCTCGGCCGCGCCGACGACCAGGTGAAGATCCGCGGGTTCCGGATCGAACCCCGCGAAATCGAGGCCGTCCTCAGCCGACACCCGGGCGTCGCCGACGTCGCCGTCGTCGCCCGCGACGACCTGCCGGGCTCCCGCCGGCTCGTCGCCTACGTGGTGCCCGCACCCGGCCACCCGGCCGACCCGGACGGCTGGCGGGCGCACGCCGCCGCGGCGCTGCCCGACCACATGGTGCCGTCGCTGTGGATGGCCCTCGACCGGCTGCCGGAGACCACGAACCGCAAGCTCGACCGCGCGGCCCTCCCGGTGCCGCAGGTGCCCGCCGCGGACAGCGGACGGCCCCCCGTCGACGCCGGCGAGACCCTGTTCTGCGACCTGTTCGCGGCGCTGCTCGACCACGACCGGGTCGCCGCCGACGCGAACTTCTTCGAACTGGGTGGGGACAGCATCGTCGCCCTGCAGCTGGTCAGCCGGGCCCGGGCGGCCGGGTGGACGATCGAGCCGCGCGACGTCTTCCGCCACCAGACACCGGCCGCCCTCGCCACCGTCGCCCGGGCGGTCCCCGGCCCGACCACCCCACCGGCGGACGACGGCGTCGGCGCCATCGCCGAGACGCCCATCGTCGGGTGGCTGCGCGAACTGGCCGCAGCCGGCCAGCCCGCGGCGGCCGACAGCTACAGCCAGGGCATGGCGCTACGCGCCCCGGCCGGGCTGACCGTCGACCAGCTGACCGGTCTGCTCCAGCAGGTCCTCGACCGGCACCCGGCACTGCGCGCCAGGCTCGTGACCACGGCGAAAGGTCGCTGGGATCTGGTGGCCGCGCCTCCCGGCGCGGTGCGCGCCGGTGACCTGCTGCGCGTCGGCGACGGCGCCCCGGCCGACGAGGCACGGGCCGCCGCGCAACGACTGCGACCGGCGGACGGCGTGCTGCTGCAGGCGGTCTGGCTGCCCGCGCGCGAGCAGCTGGTGCTGGTGGCGCACCACCTCGTGGTGGACGGGGTGTCGTGGCGGATCCTCTGCGCCGATCTGGCCGCCGCATGGCGTGGTACCGCGCTGTCGCCGGCGGGCACCTCGCTGCGGGCCTGGTCCGCGCGGCTGCGCGAGTACGCCGATCGGCCGGCCACCCGCGAACAGGCGGCACAGTGGACGAGCGCCCTGGCCGCGCCGGGACCATTCGGTCAAGGCCAGCTCGACCCGGCCCGGGACATCACCGGCACGCAGCAGCGCCGGGTCGTCACCCTTACCGCGGACGTCACGCAAGCGCTGCTGACGCGGCTACCCACCGCGTTCCGGGCCGACCCGGCCGACGCCCTGCTGACCGCCCTGGCGCTCGCCGTCGCCGAGTCCCGCCACGGCAGCGGATCCGACACGGCCCTCACCGTGGCGTTGGAGGGCCACGGCCGGGAGGTAGCGATCGCCCCGGGCACCGACCTGGCCGGCACCGTCGGTTGGTTCACCGCCCTGTACCCCGTCCGCCTCGACCCGGGGCCGGTCGATCTCGCCGCGGCCCGGGCCGGCGGCGTGGAGATCGGTCGTGTCCTCAAGGCCGTCAAGGAACAGGTACGCGCCGTACCCGACGGTGGCCTCGGCTACGGGGCCCTGCGGCACCTGAACCCGCAGGCGGCCCCGCGGTTGGCGCGGCTGCCCGTACCGGCTGTCTGCGTCAACTATCTGGGTCGCCTCGTCGGCGGTGGCGACGCTTTCTGGGAGCCGACGGACGACGGGCTGTTCCACCACGTCGACCCGGCGCTGCCGCTCGCCCACCAGTTGGAGATCGACGCCTGGATCCGGCCAGGCCCCGGTGGCGCGGCACTGCACGCCACCTGGTCCTGGGCCGGTGCCGCCCTCGACCCGGCCGACGTGCACACCCTCGCCGACCACTGGGCCGCCTACCTGACCGCTCTCGCCACACACGCCGCAGACCCGGCCGCCGGTGGTCTCACCCCCTCCGATGTCTCCCTGATGGCGATCAGCCAGGACGAGATCGACGACTTCGTCACCGATTGGAGCCTCTCGTGACCGGCCGTCCCGCGCTCGACGACATTCTCCCGCCGACCCCGCTGCAGGAGGGTCTGCTCTTCCGCGCCGAGCTGGACGCCGAAGGCCCGGACGTGTACGCGGGACGGCTCGTGCTCACCCTGCGCGGCCCGGTGGACGCCGACCGGCTGCGCGCCGCCGCACAGGGGTTGCTCGACGCCCACCCCGCGCTGCGCAGCGCGTTCCGCCGTAACCGACAGGGACGGGCCGCCGCGCTGGTGGCCCGGCACGTCCCCGTGCCGTGGGAGTACGCCGACCTCGGCGCGCTGCCCAGTGGTGAACGGGACGCCGCCGAGCGACGGCTCGCCGAGCAGGACCGCCGGCGGCGGTTCGACCTGGGTCGCCCGCCGCTGGTGCGGTTCGCGCTGATCCGGCTCGCCGACGACCTGCACCGGTTCGTCCTCGCCGCCCACCACATCGTCCTCGACGGATGGTCACAGCCCCTGCTGGTACGGGAGCTGTTCGCCCGGTACGCCGGCGACCCGCCACCGGCGGCAGCGGCACCGCGACGCTACCTCGAGTGGCTCGCCGGGCAGGACCGCGCCGCCGCCGAGACGGCGTGGCGGGAAGCACTGTCCGGACTCGACGCCCCGACGCTCGTGTCGCCGGGCGCCGACAGCGGCGTGCGGGAGCACCCGCAGCGTGTCGTCGTACACCTCGACGCCGCCACCACCACGCAACTGACCGCGACCGCGAGGGCGCACGGCCTGACCCTCGGCACGGTCGTCCAGGGGGCGTGGGCCCTCACCCTCGGCCGGACCCTCGGCCGCGACGACGTGGTGTTCGGCACCGTGGTGTCCGGCCGCCCGGCCGACCTGCCCGGCGCCGAGTCGATGATCGGCGCGTTCGTCAACACCGTCCCGGTGCGGGTCGGTCTGCCGCCGGCCGAGCCGTACGCCACCGCCCTGCGCCGCCTGCAGGACCAGCAGTCGGAGCTGGTGGCGCACCAGCACCTGGGGCTGGCCGACATCCAGCGCGTCGCCGGCGGGCGCGAGCTGTTCGACACCCTGGTCACGGTGGAGAACTACCCCTTCGACCCGGACCGTCTCGCCGACCTCGCCCCCGGCCTGCGGCTGGCCGGGTTCTCCGGCGAGGAGGGCGTGCACTATCCGCTCGCCGTCACGGTCCTGCCCGGCGAGCGGCTCCGGCTGGAGGTGGGACACCGCCCCGACGCCGTCACCGAGCCGCAGGCGCGACGGGTGGCCGAGCGCCTCATCCGGGCACTGACCGCGTTCGCGACCGCGCCCACCGTGCCGCTGGGCCGCGTCGAGGTGCTCGACGTCGCAGAGGTGGAGCCGCTGGTCGGCACCGCCGCCGCCGTACCGGACACGACGGTGACCACGCTGCTCGCCGAACAGGCCGCCCGCACGCCGGACGCCACCGCGGTGGTCGCCGACGGCGTCCGGCTCACCTACGCCCAGCTGCACGACCGCGCCGGGCGGGTGGCCGCCCTGCTGGCCGCGCACGGCGTCGGTCCCGGCGGTGTGGTCGGGGTGGCCCTGCCCCGCTCGGCCGACCTGGTCGTGGCGCTGGTCGCGGTGCTGCGCGCCGGCGCCGCGTACCTGCCGCTCGATCCCGACTACCCCGCCGACCGGCTCGCCCTCATGGTCGCCGACGCCAGGCCCGCCGCGCTGCTCACCGACACCGCGACCCGCGCCGCCCTGCCGGTCGACGCGACCGCGGTGCTGGCGCTCGACAGCGCCGTCCTGCCGGAGGCCGCGCCCGGCGGCCCGGGCGTACAGCCGTCGGACCCGGCGTACGTCATCTACACCTCCGGCTCCACCGGCCGCCCGAAGGGCGTGGTCGTGTCCCACCGGGCAATCGTCAACCGGCTGCTCTGGACGCAGGGCGAGTACGGGCTCACCCCGCACGACCGGGTGCTGCAGAAGACCCCGTCGAGCTTCGACGTCTCGGTGTGGGAGTTCTTCTGGCCGCTGATCGTCGGCGCCACGCTGGTCGTGGCCCGGCCCGGAGGCCATCGCGACCCGCGCTACCTGGCCGGCCTCGTTCAGCGGGAACGGGTCACCACCGTGCACTTCGTGCCGTCGATGCTGCGGGCCTTCCTGGCCGAGCCGCAGGCGGCAGCGTGTACCGGCCTGACCCGGGTGCTGTGCAGCGGCGAGGCCCTGAGCGTCGACCTCGCCGAGGCCTTCCACGAGCGGTACGGCGGCGGCGTCGAGCTGCACAACCTGTACGGGCCCACCGAGGCCGCCGTGGACGTCACCGCGTGGCCGTGCCCGCCCGGTGCCGCCGCCGTGCCGATCGGCCGGCCGGTGTGGAACACCGCCCTGTACGTGCTCGACGCGGCGCTGCGGCCGGTCCCCGCCGGGACGCCCGGCGAGCTGTACCTGGCGGGCCGGCAGCTCGCCGACGGGTACCTCGGCCGCCCGGCGCTGACCGCGGAACGCTTCGTCGCCGACCCGTTCGGCCCACCCGGCACGCGCATGTACCGCACCGGTGACCTGGTTCGCCGCACCGCCGACGGCGTCGTCGAGTATCTCGGCCGCACCGACACCCAGGTCAAGATCCGCGGGTTCCGGGTGGAGCCGGGCGAGGTCGAGGCGGCCCTGCTGGGGCTGCCCGGCGTCCGCGCGGCGGCGGTCGTCGCCCGACCGGAGCTCGGGCTGGTCGGTTACGTCGTCGGCGAGGCACTCGACCCGGCCGGCGTACGGCAGGACCTGGCCACGACACTGCCCGCACACCTCGTACCGGCCACCGTCGTGGTGCTCGACGCCCTGCCCGCGACGCCGAGCGGCAAACTGGACCGGGCCGCGCTTCCCGCGCCGACGCGGCAGCCGGCCGACGCGTCACGCCGGCCGCGGACTCCCGCCGAGGAGCTGCTCTGCGAGTTGTTCGCCGAGGTGCTCGGGGTGGAGACGGTCGGCATCGACGACGACTTCTTCGCACTGGGCGGCCACTCACTGCTCGCCACCCGCCTGGCCAGCCGCGTCCGCACGGTGTTCGGGGCGGAGCTGGCGCTGCGTACCGTGTTCGACGAGCCCACGGTGGCCGCGCTGGCGACCCGGCTCGACGCGCGGGACACCCGGCCGGTGCTGCGGGCCGGGGTCCGACCCGACCTGTTGCCGCTGTCGTACGCCCAGGCCCGGATGTGGTTCCTGTACCGGCTCGACGGCCCCAACCCCGCGTACACCATGGCCTTCGCCGCGCGCATCACCGGCGACCTGGACGTCGCGGCGCTGCGCGCGGCGCTCGGTGACCTGGCCGACCGACACGAGGCACTGCGCACGGTGCTGGCGGACGAGGCGGGTGCCCCCCGTCAGGTCATCCTGCCCGCCGCCGCGGCCCGGCCGGCGCTGCCGGTGACCGCCGCGACCGACGGTGAGCTGGCGGGCCTGCTGGCGGCGGCCGCCCGCCGGCCGTTCCGGATCGACGCCGAGCCGCCGTTCGCGGCCGAGCTGTTCGAACTGGGCCCGGACGAACACGTGCTGCTGCTGACGGTGCACCACGTCGCGGCGGACGGGTGGTCGGCCCTGCCACTGCTGCGCGACCTCGCCACGGCCTACACCGCCCGCACCGGCGGGCACGAGCCCGGCTGGTCCCCCCTACCGGTGCAGTACGCCGACCACGCGATCTGGCAGCGGGAGCTGCTCCGCGACGACGACGACCCGGACTCGCTGGCCGCCCGCCAGCTCGGGTACTGGCGCAAGGCACTCGACGGGCTGCCGGAGGAGCTGACCCTGCCCACCGACCGCCCGCGCCGCGCGGTGCCGAGCCTGCGCGGGGCCGGTGTGGAGGTCACCGTCCCGGCCGGGGTGCACCGGGCGGTCCGGGCGCTCGCGCGGCGGTGCGACGCCAGCGTCTTCATGGTGCTGCACGCGGCGCTCGGGGCCCTGCTGACCCGGCTGGGCGCCGGCACCGACATCCCGGTCGGCACGCCGATCGCGGGACGCACCGACGACGCCGTCGACGACGTGGTCGGCTTCTTCGCCAACACGCTGGTGCTGCGGACCGACACGAGCGGCGACCCGACGTTCCGCACCCTGCTGGCGCGGGTCCGAGAGACCGACCTGGCCGCGTACGCCCACCAGGACGTGCCGTTCGAGCGCCTCGTGGAGGTACTCAACCCGGCCCGGTCGATGGCGCGGCACCCGCTGTTCCAGGTGATGCTGAGCCACCAGGTCCGGCCGGACCTGCGGCTGCGGCTCGGCGAGTGCCGGGTGGTGCAGGAGAAGGTGGACACCGCGACCGCCAAGTTCGACCTGGCGTTCGAGGTCGTGGAGGAGCCGGGCCGGGCCGGGATGATGGTGGGCGTCGAGTACAGCACCGACCTGTTCGACGCCACCACCGCACACAGCCTGGCGACCGGCCTCGTCCGGCTGCTCGACGCCGTCACCCGGGAACCGGAACGCCCCGTCGGCAGCCTGGAACTGCTCAGCGCCGACGAGTACGAGCGGGTGCTCGCGCAGGGTGCCGGGCCGGTGGTCGACACACCGCGGCGCACCCTCGTCGAGCTGTTCGAGGACCAGGTGGCCCGCACACCGGACGCCCCGGCGCTGGTGTGCGGCGACATCGCGTACACGTTCGCCCAGCTGGACGCCCGCAGCGCCGAGCTGGCACGCCTGCTCGTCGAGCACGGCGCCGGTCCGGACACGGTGGTGGCGCTGCTGCTGCCCCGCACCGCCGACACCGTCGTGGCGCTGCTCGCCGTGCTGCGGGCCGGGGCGGCGTACCTGCCGATCGACCCGGCGTACCCGCCGGGGCGCATCGCGCACGTCCTGACCGACGCCGGTCCGCTGCTCACCGTCACGACCGAGCGGCTCGCCCCACTGGCCGGCGCACCGGTCCTCCTGCTCGACGCGCCGCGGGTGCAGCGGCGGCTGGCCCACCCGGGCGCCGGTGACCTGCCCCGGCCGCGGCCCGAACATCCGGCGTACGTCATCTACACGTCCGGCTCGACCGGGTTACCCAAGGGCGTGGTGGTGGAACACCGCAGCATCGCCAACCTGTTCCACAGCCACCGGGAACTGCTGTACCGGCCCACGGTCGCCGCGGCCGGCGGCCGGGCGCTGCGGGTCGCACACGGCTGGTCGTTCGCGTTCGACGCGTCCTGGCAGCCTCAGCTGTGGCTGCTCGACGGCCACGCCCTGCACCTGGTCACCGAGGACACGCTGCGCGACCCGGCGCTGCTCGTCGATTTCGTCGACCGGCACCGCATCGACTTCATCGAGGTCACCCCGTCGCACGCACTGCAACTGGCCGGCGCCGGGCTGATCCGCGACGGACGGTCGCCGCTGCTCGCCTGGGGCGTGGGCGGTGAGGCCGTGCCCACGCCGCTCTGGCGGCAGCTACGGGACCTGCCGAGCACCACGGGCTACAACCTCTACGGCCCGACGGAGGCCACGGTCGACGCCCTCGCCGCCCGCGTCGCCGACAGCGAGCGCCCCCTGGTCGGGCGGCCCACCGCCAACACCCGGGCGTACGTGCTGGACCGGACGCTGCGACCGGTGCCCACCGGCGTCGTCGGCGAGCTGTACCTGGCCGGTGCCGGTCTGGCCCGCGGCTACCTGAACCAGCCGGGGGTCACTGCCGAGCGGTTCGTCGCGGACCCGTACGGACCGCCCGGGAGCCGGATGTACCGCACCGGTGATCTGGTGCGCTGGATGCCGGACGGCGCGATCGACTTCCTGGGCCGCGCCGACGAGCAGGTCAAGATCCGCGGGTTCCGCATCGAATTGGGCGAGATCACCGCCGCGCTGGCCGCTGATCCGGCCGTGGCCCGGGCCGCGGCCGTGGTCCGGGACGATCCGCCCGCCGGCAAGCGGATCGTGGCCTACTGCGTCCTGGCCGACGGCGCCGCGCTCGACCCGGTGGCGCTGCGCGCGCGCCTGGGCCGGATGTTGCCCGACTACATGATCCCGGCGGCGTTCGTCGCGCTGGACGAGCTGCCGCTGACGGAGCACGGCAAGCTGGACCGGCGGGCGCTGCCGGCGCCGGCAGCCGACGACCGGCGGCCCGGGCGTCGCCCGGAGACCGCCGCCGAGGCGCTGCTCTGCGGCCTCTTCGCCGAGCTGCTCGACGTGCCGGAGGTCGGGGCGGACGACAGCTTCTTCGATCTGGGCGGGCACTCGTTGCTCTTGGTGCAGCTGCGCGAACGGGTACGCGACGCCACGGGCACCCATCTGGGCATTGTCGACTTCTTCGCCCGCCCGACGGCGGCGGCCCTGGCCGAGTTGCTCACCGTCCGCGCGGCGGGCTGAGCCGGCGGGCCCGGTGACCGTGCGCGGTCACCGGGCCCGTGGTGCGGATCAGCGGTGCAGGTAGCGGCTGATGCTGCGCAGCTTCTCGGCGGTCTCCTCCAGCTCACGCTCCGGGGTGGACTGTCCGACGATGCCGGCGCCCGCGCGCAGCCAGGTCCGGCCCTCCTGCTGGAAGATCGACCGCAGCACCAGTGCCGCGTCCATCGAGCCGTCCGCGTCGACGGTGAGCACGGCCCCGCTGTACAGGCCACGCGGCGCGTTCTCGAGGCGGTCGATGGCCTCGCACGCGGCGGCCTTCGGCACCCCGGACGCGGTGATCGCCGGGAACAGGACGGCGAGCGCGTGCCAGGCGTTGCGTCCGCCGCTCAGGGTGGCGCTGACCCGCGACGCGAGGTGCTGCACGCTGCCGCGCTCCTTGACGTCCATGAAGTCGTCGACCTGCACGCTGCCCGGCACGGCGAGGGCGGTCAGCTCGTCGAAGGCGAGTTTCACGCTGATGGCGTGCTCGAATATCTCCTTCGCGTCGGCCTGCAGGTCGGTGCGGAGCGCACCGTCGAGCATCGGGTCGCCGTGCCGGGCCCGGGTACCGGCCAACGGCTGGGTGGACACCCGGCCGGTGGCCGTCACCTCGACGACCGTCTCGGGGCTGAAGCCGGCGCACCGCACGCCGCCGAGGTCCAGCAGGTACGACCGGGCCGGGGTGTTGGCCCGGCGTCCCGCCTCGTAGGTGGCGAACAGGTCGACGTCGCCGTGGACCGGTACGAGACGGGACAGGATCACCTTCTGGTACCGCCGGGCCCGAATCTCCGCGACGGCACGGGACACCGCGGTGCGGTAGAACTCGGCGTCGTGGTCGGGGTCCGGTGAGGGCAGCGGTGTGCCGGCGGCGGTGACGACCGCCGCTGCGGCGGCCACCTGGGACGTGAGCGGCAGCAGGTCCGCGGTGTCGACCGCCCGGACGTCGACGGCGTCGGTGGAGATCCGCACCTCGCGGGTCGGGACCACCAGGTGCAGCAACGGTCCACGGGCCGCCGCGGGATCGCCGTGCAGCAGGTGGCTGAGGCCGAATCCGGCCCAGCCGTACGCCCGCGCGCCCTCGACCGGGCAGCGGGCGAGCGCGTCCGCCACGGCCTGCAGCGGTTCTGGGCCGGACGGCCTGGTCGACCAGCCGTCGGCGTCCCGGACGTGCAGCTCGTCGGCGTACAGCACCAGTTCGTACGCCGATCCTGACGCCACCGACCACGTGCCGCTGTTCTCGTAGAGGACATACGGGCCGGGCATCGTCCTGGCCAGCTCGGTGGCCAGCCGGAGCGGGTCGGCGGCGCCGGTCAACCGACCGGAGTAGTAACGACTGACGAGCTTCCGGTCGTCTTCCAACAATCCACGACGTTCCACCCGGGTGGCCTCCTCCGACAGGCGGTCCCCTGCCGACGCCGGGCACCGCGACTCCTGCGCACATCAAACGGCATTTCTTAGG
Source organism: Micromonospora sp. KC213 (assembly GCF_004348325.1). Taxonomy (GTDB): domain Bacteria; phylum Actinomycetota; class Actinomycetes; order Mycobacteriales; family Micromonosporaceae; genus Micromonospora. The sequence continues at coordinate 129,110 of NZ_SMKF01000001.1, forward strand.
TGAGGCTACCCTTATAGTCGTCGGTAGCGACAGGTGGGCCACTGCGCCCTACAGTCGACGCACACCCGGCAGCAACCGCGCCGTCGGGACGCGCCGGCATGCCCGACTAGGGTGGGCAACCAGAATGATCAACCAGTCGACGGAGGCGGGATGCGGCTGTACCTCACCGCGCTCAACCCCACCGACGCCGTCCTGGAAGGATTCCTACCGGCGGCGGCCTCGCTCGGACTGCCGGTCACGGTGCTGACCGACCGGCCGGAGCAGTGGCCCGCCGGGACACCGGTCGCCGGATGCGCCGTCCGCGACGCCTCGGCCGTCGTCACGGCGGCGGTCCGGCCGGCGGCGTTGTTGTCCAACAGCGACCACCTCCAGGAAGTGACCGCGATCGCCGCCCGCCGGCTCGGCCTGCCGGGCAAGGACCCCGACGCCGCCCGGCTCTGCAAGGACAAGGCCGCGGCCCGCCGGGCCGTCGCCGCCGCCGGGCTCGACCTGGTCCGCACCGTCGCCGTGAACCCCGGTACGGCGCCCGCGGTGCCGGACGGGATGTTTCCCGCCGTGGTCAAGCCGCGCGACGGCGTTGCCAGCGAGGACGCCTACCTGGTGACCGACCCCGGTGACCTGGCCGCCCGGATCACCGAGATCCGCCGCCGCCGGCCCGAGGTCGCGCTGGTGGTCGAGGAGTACCTCGCCGGCGAACTACGCACCTACGACACCCTCGGCGACGCGGCCGGCCTCGCCGTCCTCGGCGGGTGGCACACCGGCCTCGGCCCGCCACCGACGTTCACCGAGACCAGCCTCGACTGGTCACCCCCGCCCGAGCGGGACGACCTCGCGCTCCGGGCGCGGCTCGACGCGCTCGGCGTGCGCTTCGGCGCCTGCCACACCGAGTACGTCGTGCAGGACGGCCGGGTGCGGCTGATCGAGGTGAACTACCGCCTGATCGGCGACCGGATGGACCTGATCCTCGCCGACCTGCTCGGTGTGCCGCTGTTCGAGCACGTCATCCGGCTGCACCTCGGTGAGCAGCTGACCGCTCTCGACCTGCCCGCCCCGTCCACCGTCGCCCGGCACGCCCGCGTCGAGTACGTCTGCGCCGACCGGTCCGGCCGGCTCGTCGCGGCTCCCGGCCGGCTCGACACCGTCCAGGACGGCGTCCGACTGGCCTGCCGGCCGATGCGCGCGGTGGGCAGGGTCGCCGACCGGAGCGGCACCAACCGCGACTACCTCGCGGCGCTGCACGCCGTCGGCCCCGACCGGGACACCGTCCGGGCCGCGCTGGCCGCCTTCCGACGCGGCCTGCGATGGACAATCGTCGGATGATCGACGACAGCGAGCGGGAGGTGTTCGGCCGGGTGCTCGACGCCCTGCTGCGCGAGGACCACCTCGGTCTGCTCAGCCGCGGCCGGCCCGACGGCCTCGGCTGGTGGGCGGTGCCGCACCGGGCCGGGCTGCTGCGGATCCCGGTCCGTGCGGACGGCTTCCAGCAGGCCCTGCGCATCGCCGCACCCGTGCTGCACGTCGTCGCCCACGACGGAGACGCCCACGACGGAGACGCCCGCGACGTCACCACCGTGGATGGTCTGCTGGCGGTGCTCGCTCCGCAGGACGACCCGGAGGCCGAGGCCGGTTGGCATGCCTTCACCACCGAGTGCCAGGACGACCTGCTGGCCCGCCGGCTCGCCGTGGCGGCCCGGCGGCGGGTGCTCGCCGAGGTCGTGGCCGAACGCACGACCGCCCCCACCGGCATGCCGGCAGCACTGTTCGACGACGTGCTCGCCGCGTACGCCGGCCATCCGGTCTATCCCACCGACCGGTGCCGGCACGGACTCGACGACGACGACCTGCGCCGGTACTCCCCCGAGCACGCGCCCCGCTTCGCCCTGCGCTGGTACGCCGCCCGCGCCGAGGCGGTACGGCTCACCGGTGACCTTCCCGACTGGTGGCCGCGGGCGCCCCGGACCGACCGGTTCCTGATGCCGGTGCATCCACTCACCGCGCAGCGCCACGGACTGCCGGTCACCGACCAGCCGGCGTTCACCGTACGGCCCACCCTGTCCATGCGGACGGTGGCGCTCGCACACGACCCGTACACCCATCTGAAACTGCCGCTGCCGACCGCGACCCTCGGCGCCCGGAACCGGCGGGCCCTGCATCCCGACACCCTCGCCGACGGCGCGGCGGTCGCCGGGCTGCTCGACCGGATCGCGAGCGCGGAACCGGCCTTCGCCGGCCGGATCCGGCACGCCGACGAGAGCGTCTACGGGCACGCCGGCGACGACGACCGGCTCAGCTTCCTGATCCGCCGCTTCCCACGCGACCTGGCCGGGGTCCAGGTGGTGCCGGTCGCGGCCCTCGCCGCGCCCGACCCGGTGGCGGGCACCGTGTTGGAACGGATCGCCGCGCACCCCGCGGAGCTGGTGGAGTCCTACCTCGACCTGCTGCTCGACTGGCACGTCTGCCTATGGCTGCGGTACGGGGTGGCCCTCGAGGCCCACCCGCAGAACATCCACCTGCTGGTGCATCCGGACGGGACGGTCGGCCTGCTCTACAAGGACAACGACGGTGCGCGGCTGGACCCGCGCCATCGCGCACCCGGTGGGGTCGCGCTGCGGGACGACCGGATGTGGGCACGCGATCCGCAGGAGTTGGCCGACGTGTTCATCACCATCACCCTGCACCTGGCCGCGGCGGCGCCGCTGCTCGCCCTCACCGCCCGGGGGGTACGCCTACCGTCGCCGGCCGCCGCGCTGGCACCGAGGTTGGCAGCGGCTCGTGACCGCTGGGGCGACGGGCCCACGGCGCGGTTCTTCACCGAGCGGGTCCTGCGCGCCGCCCGACTACCGGTCAAGGCGATGCTCACCGCCGGCACCCTGCTGCCGAAGCAGCGGCTCGGCTGCGCCGACGTCAACAAGTACTACCGGCGTACCGGCCCGAACTATCTGCGGGAGACACCTTGACGGACACGCTGTCGCGACCTCGGCAACGCCTCGACGCCGACCGGCACGCCGACCTGGCCGCCGCGCACGCTCTCTTCGGCTGCCTGGTACGCGAGATCGCCCTGCCCGACGGCGACATGACCGTGGGTGGGGGTGCGGCGGTGCTCCGGCTACGGCACCTCGACGTGGCGCTGCGCTGCGCCGTCGCGCGGATCTCACCGGTCGGCGCACACCGCTACGCCGGCCCGGTGCAGCTGCGGCTCGACGGCGACCGGTGGACGGATCTGGACGCTCCCCGGCTGGCCGAGCTGGTCGCCGCGGAACTCACCGCCCGCACCGGCCGGACGAACGACGAGTTCGCCGGGCAGGTGCGGGCCAGCCGGGACGCGGTGACCCGGCTGCTGGCCGAACGGCCGGAGCGGGATCCCACCCCCACCGGGGAACCGGCCATCGACGCGTACGTGGCGTCCGAACAGTCGTTGCTCCTCGGCCATCCGCACCACCCTGCCCCGAAGTGGCGTAGCGGCGACGCGGACAGCTGGCGGGCGTACGCGCCGGAGCTGCGCCGCGCGTTCCGGCTGCACTGGCTCGCGGTCCCGGACGACCTGGTCGCGGGCGCGGGGCCGTTCGATCCGCTGGTGGCGGCCCTCGATCCCCCGCGTCCGCCGGCCGGGCACCGGGTGCTGCCCGTGCATCCCTGGCAGTTGGCGCTGGTCCCGCCCACGCATCCCCGGCTGCGTCGGCTGGGCCCGGCCGGCGTCCCGGTGCGCCCCACGGCGAGCGTGCGCACCCTCTACGCCCCCGAGGCCGATCTGTTCCTCAAGACCAGCCTGCACGTGCGGATCACCAACTGCCTGCGCAAGAACGCCCGGTACGAACTCACCGGCGCGGTCGCCCTGACCGATCTGCTCTCCCGGGTGCCGATGCCGGCCGGCGTCGCACTGCTCACCGAGCCCGCCTACCGCACGGTCGACGCGCCGGGCGCGGACGAGGCGTACGGCACGATCCTGCGCACCGGCCTGCGCCCGCACCTGGGCCCCGGAGAGACGCCGCTGCTCGCGGCGGCGCTCGCCGCCGCACCCCTGCCGGCGGTGGATCCGGTGGCCTGGTGGCGGTCGTACGTCGGGTTGCTCGTCCCGGCGGTGCTGCACAGCTGGCTGCGTCATGGCGTCGTGTACGAGGCGCACCTGCAGAACGTGGTCGTGGTGCTCGACTCCGAGCGCCGCCCGGTGCGACTACTGCTGCGGGACCTGGAAGGGGCGAAGCTCGACACCAGCCGGTGGGCCACCTGGCCACCGGGCGTCCCGTCACAGGCCGCGTACGGGCCCCGGGACGCCCACCGCCGGATCATCTACTGCCTGTTCGTCAACCACCTGGCCGGCATCTGCGGCGCGCTCGCCGACGCGCGGCCCGGCATCGAGCCCCAGCTGTGGCGGGAGCTCGGCGCGGTCCTCGCGGCGGTCGCCGCCGACCTCGACGACCCTCCGGAACTGCACGCGCTGCTGCGCGGCGAACCCTTGGTGGCCAAGGCCAACCTCCTGGTGCGGTGGCGACGCGACGCCGACCGCGCCGCGCCGTTCGTGCCGGTGCCGAACCCGATCGGAGCGCCGCGGTGAGCCGACCGGTCTACGTGCACGACCTCGACGGCCTGGCCACGCATGCCCGCGCCATCCGGGCGGCGTTGCCCCGGCAGGTCGAACTGCTGTACGCCGTCAAGGCGAACCCGGACCCGGACGTGCTGCGGACCCTCGCCCCCATCGTCGACGGGTTCGAGACCGCCAGTCGCGGCGAACTGCGCCGGATGGCCGAGGTCCTGCCCGGACGGGCCCCGGCCGCGTACGCCGGCCCGGGTAAGACCGACGAGGACCTCGCCGCCGCCCTCACCGCCGGGGTGGACCGCATCCACGTCGAGTCGCCGGCCGAGCTGCGACGCCTCGGCGCACTGGCCGTCGCGGCCGGCACGCCGGCCCGGGTGCTGCTCCGGGTGAATCTCCCGGTGGAGGCCCCCGGGGCGAGCCTGATCATGGGCGGGCGGCCCAGTCCGTTCGGCATGGACCCGACCGACGCGCTGGAATGCGTCCGCCACCCACCCCCCGGCGTCGAGGTGCGGGGCGTACACGCCCACCTGGCCAGCGGGCTGGACGCCGCGCTCGCCGGCGCGGTCGCCGCCGCCGTGGTCCGCTGGTCGGTCGCCGAGGTCGGCGCCGGGGAGGTCGACGTGGGCGGCGGCATGGCCGTCGACTACGCCGACCCGGCCGCGCGGTTCGACTGGGTGGGCTACGGCCGGGCGCTGGCGGACGTCCTCGACGCGTACCCGGGGCTGCGGCTGCGCGTCGAGCCGGGCCGGTCGGTCACCGCCTACTGCGGGGCGTACCTGACCGAGGTCATCGACGTGAAGCGCTCGCACGGCGAATGGTTCGTGGTGGTGGCGGGCGGCACGCACCACCTGCGCACACCGGCGGCCAAGGGGCATCCGCAGCCGTTCACGGTGTACCGGCGGCGATACGGCGGGGGCCCGGGCCCCTGCACCGACGGCGGACCGGTCACCGTGGTCGGGCAGCTGTGCACCCCCAAGGACGTCCTGTCCCGGTCGAGCACGGTGGGACCGATCGGTGTGGGCGACGTGTTGCTCTTCGCCATGGCCGGCGCGTACGCCTGGAACATCAGCCATCGCGATTTCCTGCTGCACGACCCGCCGGAGTTCCGTACCGGTGATCCGGATCGGATGGCCGCCGGCTGGGCGGCTCGACCGTCCCGGTCGTGACCCTGAACATGGCGGCTCCGGGCCGAATCGCCGCAGTAATGTATTCCCCGCTGAATCGGGGGCAGCCGGCCGCCCTGATGCCGATAAAGCCAGCCTTGCCTTACCAAAAGAAAGGCTAGCTTTATTCATCGCCGACGCGTGGTGGGAATGGCGGCCAACCTTCTGTGAGCGGCGTTGCGCTGCTACAGTCCGATCCGAAAGGCACGCGTCCGCGGTTTCACCTTCCACGTGCGCGGCACCTACGGACTGACATACGAGTACGCGGGCCGACGCATTCCTCTGCCCGCGATCCCGAAACAACATGGAGGCACCGTGAAAACTCTGCTGCAGACACCCCCGGTGCGTGAATGCGCCGCCACTGCGTGCAGTTTCAACGCCAACGGCTGCCACGCTCCGGCCATCACCGTGGCGTCGACGGGTGATGCCGCGTCCTGCGCGACATTCGTCGAGTCTCCGCTTCAGGGTGGGATCGCGGAGGTCACCGGTGCCGTGGGTGCCTGCGCGCGTTCGGAGTGTGTCCACAACACCAACCTCGCCTGCACCGCCACGTCCATCACCGTCGGGCCCGGTGCCACCGCCAGCGACTGCCTCACCTACCAGCCCGCCTGACGGGCTTCGAAGCGCACGATCCGCCCGTTCGCCGGCTAGCGGACGTGGTGGCACCAGCCAGGGCTTGCACGACACCGCCTTGGCAAAGGTAAGCCTTACCTACTAACGTCATAGCCCTAGGCCGATCACACCTTCACTTCGTGGCCGAGGGGACTGACATGGCGTTGCATCCAGCCAGGCGACCAGCGGAACTGGCCCTGCCCGCCACTGACGCCGCCGCGACAGCGGAGCCGTCAGTGGCGGGCGCGCACGCCACGCTGACTGATGCCGACGCCGCGATGGCACGCTCAGTCCTCTCCGCCACGCCGTCGCTGCGGCTCCGGCTCGGCGACGCCACCGTCGACCTCATCGACTCGCACGCCGTCCTGCCCGACGGCACGGTGGTTCTCGCGGTTGACGCGATGACCCAGACCGGCGGCCTGCTGGTCGCCACGCGCGGTCGGCCGGGCGCGGTACGCCTCGACGTCACGCAGCTCGTCCCGGTCGCCGTACGGTCCCGGGTGCGGGCCAGAGTGCGGATGCTGGGCACGGTACGCCGGCTCGACCCGGCGGCTCTGGACTCGTGCGACGGCGACAGCATCATGTCCCTGCTCGACCTGCCGCCCGTCGCGCTCTGGGCGCTCGAACCGGTCGAGGTCGGCCTTGGTCGCGACAGCGGCGATACCACGGTGAGCATCAGCGCCTATCGCACCGCACGCCCCGACCCGCTCGCCGACGACGAAGCCGAACACCTGCGACACCTCACGCAGCAGCATGGCGATGTTCTCGGCCAGGTCGCCACGCTGCTCGTTCCGGCGTTGACGACCATGCCCGCCCGGGTCGTACCGGTCGCTGTCGACGCCGACGGTATCGTGCTGCGCGCGGAGACACCGGACCGGCACACCGACGTCCGACTACCGTTCGCCCGTCGGATCACGAAAAGCGCCGACCTGGCCGAGGGAGTGCGGACGCTGCTCGCGGAGGCGGTCCGACGTGGCGCATCCGGCGGCTTTGCGTTGGAGAGTGTGGAGCATTCGTAGAATGCCGATGAGGCGGATCAAATGCGGCGGGACTGCAGCGGCGGGCTCGGTCTTGCACCGAGCCCGCCGTTGCAGTCCCACGTGATCCTGGTCGGAAACCGAGCCGCTAGCGTTGCAGGGTCAGCAGACCCGGCCGGTAGGGCAGGCGGCCGTAGTCGCCACCGGAGCGGGGGTCGCGCCCCTGGTACAGCAACTGCAGGTTGCAGGGGTCAACGGTCATGGTCTGATCAGCGTTGGTACGGATCAGTTCGCCGTGGCTGATGTCGTTGGTCCAGGTGGCGCCGCTGTTGGCCTTGCCGGCGAAGGGATTGCCCTCGGTTGCGGCCTGTGGCGTCCACGAACCGCCCAGGCTGGTGGCCGTGAACGAGCGGAAGTAGCGACCCTGCGCGCCGATCGCCTCAACGATCATGAGGTACCGGCTCTGGCCCTGGAGCTTGTAGACCTGAACCGCCTCGAACAGGTTGTTCTTCGTGTCGCTCATGATCGTCGTGTAGTTGGAGCCGAAGCTGCCCGGGAAGTTGCCGATGGGCATGCTCGCCCGGTAGATCTTGCCGTTGTCCCCGGCGAAGAAGAGGTACATGTTCGTGTCGTCACCGATGAGCGCCTGGTCGATCGGGCCGGTGTCGGAGCCGGAGATGCTCCCGGTGAAGAGCGTCTGGTGCGGCGACCATGAATTGACGTTGGTGGGGTCGGTCGAGGTCCGGTAGGAGAACGCGGGGCCACCCCACTGGTAGGCGAGCACCCAGATGTTCTTCGGGGCGAAGTAGAACAGCGAAGGCGCGACAGCGGAGAACGGCATCTGGTTCTGGCTGGCCGAGGCCATGTCGGACCAGTTCGTGAAGAGGCCGAAATTCATCGAGCCCCAGCTCGTTCCGTGGTCGTGCGTCGTCGCGTAGACCAGCTGCCGGCCGTTGTAGGGGGCGTGGGTGAAGTCCTTGAGCGAAACCCACCCCGACCGCGGTTGCGCCAGCGGGCCGGTCGAGCTCCAGCGGTATGACGACGGAAGGTTGCACGTACCGGGCGGCGGCGTCGTCGGCGGTGGCGTGGTGGGGGGCGTTCCGCCGTCCACGCGAACAAGCTGCCACTGCTGGTTGGTGCCGTTCCAGTCGTCGTACTGCTGGATGTTGGCGCCGTCCGCGGTGGAGGCACCGGCGACGTCGATGGCCTTGTTGCTGTGGCGGCTGATGAACCGGACGTAGCCGCCGTCGGAGTCGGCCAGTCGCCACTGCTGGTTGGTGCCGTTCACATCGGCCCACTGGACGATGGCGGCGCCGTTGGCGGTGGAGCGGCCGGAGACGTCCAGGACCTTGCCGGAGTGACGGGACTTGATCCGGTAGTAACCACCGCCGGAGTCCACGAACTGCCACTGCTGTTGGTTCCCGTTGTTGCGCGACCACTGCGTGATCCGCGCGCCGTCGCTGGTGGACAGGTTGTACACGTCCAATGCCTTGCCACTGTTTCGATTCACCAGCACGTACCACGCGTTGGTGTCCACCGTGGCCGCCGACGCCGACGTCGCGGAAACCGCGACGAGCGCGCTGCCGACGACGAGCGCGGCAACCGAGGCGGCCAACCCCGACCGCCACCGACGCCACCTCACGGTGCGCGCAGACCCAACCGGCATAGCATCTCTCCTTTCGATCATCTGAACCGCCGACATGAAGCGCGCCACGTCGGTGCGGGCACCGACGACGCCCGTGTGCGAGCAGCGGCCCAGGCATCGACATCACTGGCTGTTAGCGCTAACAGAGCACTCTCTCCGTCGTGGCCCGAGGCAGAAGGGTGTAGGGACGTGGCGACAAGTTGCCACTGGGTGGTGTGACTCACCGCACCATGCGATGGACTGTGAACGACAACAGCGAGCCGCGTCAAGATGTTTCGGCAATGTTTCGGAAAGTGCGTCGAAACCCGCCGAGCCCCGCCCAGGCTCGACCTCGTCAGCCCCGACCGATCCGGTATCACGTCGCAACCCTCCCGCCGGCGCCAGCGACCGCCGCAGCGGCCGACTCCGTGGCGGCGCGGGCACACGCCCATCAGCGCTCGGTCGCGCCCGCGGACAGTTGGCCCAACCCCTGTCGAGATCACCGACGACAACAGGCGGACCCGCGCCAGCGTTTCGACCCGCTCCTGGCGCCGACACCTCTAACCATAAGACATTGAAGCTTGTTGACATCATACATCACACGACCTATGTTCCACGTACATTGCGGTCGCAGCGCTGGGAGCAGCCGATCTCATCATCTCCACGTCGAGAGTGAGCAGTCATGAGGCAGTGACACGGTGGCCGGCCATGGCGGTCGCGGCGCTCGAGATCGCGGGTGCGGCAGGACTCGGGACAACCTGGCCCCGGCCCGGATCGCGGTCGGCAGTTCCTCCGGGCCCATGATGGCCCACATCCTCGCGGCTCAGCATCCGGACCTGAAAGGAACAGTACGTGAAGTCAGCCGTTTCCATCATTGGCAGGTCGCTGCTGGCAGTCGCGGTGTTCGCCGCCGCCGCGTCGACAGCCGTGGTGACAGATCAAATGCCGGCTTCGGCCGCGACCCAGGCAACCTACTATGTCGCCCCCGACGGCAACGACACCAACACCGGAACGATCACGTCACCATTCAGGACCGTACAGCGCGCGCGGGACGCCGTTCGCACGATAAACGCGAACATGACAGGCGACATCTACGTCTATCTCCGCGGCGGAAGCTATCCGGTGAGCAACACGATCGAGTTTGGGCCGAGCGACTCCGGCACCAACGGTCACCGGGTCATATATTCCGCCTACCCGAACGAGACCCCGGTCCTGGATGCCGGGGTCCAGGTGACCGGGTGGACCCAGCACAGCGGCAACATCTGGAAAGCGCCGCTCGACCGCGCCAACAAGCTGCGTACGCTCTATGTCAACGACAAGCGGGCGTACATGGCCTCGAAGACGATCAACTCGGCGGGATGCCACGGGACGTACAACATCACCGCCGGGCAAGCCGCATGGGCCTGGGAATCGGGCTCACAGTGCGACGGCGCCAGATACAGCCTGTCCGACTTTCCCGCCATCGCCCGCAACCACGACGATATCGAGATCGAAACGGCGACCACCTGGACCACGGCCATCGTGGGAGTCCGCCAGGTGACCACGACAGCCGACGGCGCCAACCGGGTCGCGCTGTTCCAGCAGCCCGGCGCGGCCATCGCCCAGGGCGCGTTCAACGGCAACGCCCAGGTCGGCGGCAGCCACAAGGTCATGAACGCCTACGAGTTCCTGGACACGCCGGGCGAGTTCTACTTCGACAAGACCAGCCGCACGCTGTACTACTACAAGGCCAGCTCGGAGAACATGACGACCGCGTCGGTCTTCGCGCCGAACAACGTGTCCACCGTGCTGCGGGTCGCAGGGACCTCGACCAGCGTCCACGCCCGTAACATCACGCTCTCTGGGCTCACGGTACAGCACTCCGACTGGAACCTGTTCAATGTGGCCGGCTCCGCGTTCAAGCAAGCCCAGCAGGGCAACCTGGGCGCCCAGGCATACGCCAAGGGAAACTTCCACGTCTACTACTATCGCAACGTCGACGTCACTCCCGGCATGATCCAGATCCAGAACGCCGACGGCCTGATCCTGCAGCGCAACCGGATCCAGCACACCGGTGCCGACGGGATCACCATGGTCAACGATGTGCAGAACACGCAGTTGACCGGCAACCACACCAACGACATTGCCGGGTCCGCGATCACCGTCGGTCACCCGCAACACGTCTATATCGGCGACCACACGTCGACCAATCGCGAAAAGTACTCCCCTCAGGTGGAGGGACTGCCCAAGAACATCGAGATCAAGAACAACTACATCTATGACAGTGCCGTACTGTTCAACGGACACAGTCCCATCTCGGCGTACTTCGCCGACACCCTCACGATTCAGCGCAACAGGATCGAGAAGACTCCGTGGTCGGGCATCACGCTCGGATGGGGGTGGTGGAACTTCGACGGGTCATCCGGTTCGATCGCGCCCAACCGGCCGACCACGACGGCGAAGAACAACAACATCAGCTACAACCACATCATCGACACGGTGCAGCGACTCAGCGACACCGCTCCCATATACACGCTGGGCAGCCAGCCTGGGACCACCATCCACAACAACTATCTCCAAGGCGTCCCGGCCGGCCACAAGTACGGGCTGCACCCGGACGAGGGTTCGGCGTACATCACCTTCCGCGACAACGTCCTGAGCGTGGACAAGAATGTCACGTGGCTCATCAACTCCGACGACTTCGGACGCAAGCACGACCTGAACATCACGCAAACCTACGGCCCGATCAACAAGGTTTCCAACAAGAATCTGCCGAACAGCACCGTCCAGGATATTCTCGTCTCCTCCGACTATGTCTGGCCGGCGGCGGCATATGGTATCGCCGTGAACTCGGGACTTGAGAGCGCATATCAGGACATCATCCCGCAGAGCAATCTCTCCTTGCCGGACCACGTGCTACCGGCCAGCACGTTCGTCAGCAGCGGGACGTCATCGATTCCGGTCCGCAGCACCGGCGACCAGACCAGGACGATCTGGCTGGCCCCCTCCGGTACCACCACCTTCGTCCCCGGTCCGACGATGACCAGGGCGGACGGCACCGCCACGTCGATAGCTGTTCCAACGACGCCGGGCGAGTACCGGCTCTACGTCCTCGACGCCCAAGGCAGTCGGTCACCCGAGTCCAGGTCGATCGTCAGGCAGCAGAGCGGCGGGAGTCAGCAGAACGGTCAGATCGTGGGCGGCCAGTCCGGCCGGTGCGTCGACGTGCCCAATTCCAGCACCACCAACGGCACCCAGGTGCAGTTGTGGGACTGCTCCGGCGGCACGAACCAGCGGTGGACCCACACCGCCAGCCGGCAGCTGACCGTGTTCGGCAACAAGTGCCTGGACGCGAACGGCGGAGGCACGACCAACGGCACCACGGTCATCATCTGGGACTGCCACGGCGGACTCAACCAGCAGTGGAACGTCAACGCCAACGGCACCATCACGAACGCACAGTCCGGACTGTGCATGGATGCGAACGGTGCCGCCAGCGCCAACGGCACCAAGATCATCCTTTGGTCGTGCAACGGCGGCGCGAACCAGCGATGGAGCCTCCGCACCTGACCAACCCCACCCCGGCACCCGACCCGGCCCGGGCGGCCCTGCCACCGGCCCTCCATGGCGCGCCTGCCATGGAGGGCCGGCCTTTGTGGCTTCGCTGAGAAATGTGTTATCCCTGCTGTGCCCCGAGAGTCCGGTGTGCCTCCATCAGGCACACGACGGACGATTCCCCCGCATCTACCCGGCAACGGATCCGAACGGCCGGACGCACGGCGCGCGACGCCGCGACGGTACAGACGCCCGCGCTCCTACCCCCGACGCCCTGCGGTGGCTTTGCCACGGCGAGCGGTCAGCGCCAGCGCGGCCACCGCACCCAACAGCAGTGCTCCGCCGACCAGCCACCAGCGCCCGGTACCGCCGCCGCCGGCCTCATCGGGCCGGGGTGCCGTCGCCTGCCGGGGTGGGGCGCTCTGCGGGGCACGGGCCTGCACCGTTGCCTGCGCCTTGCCGGGGTTGGGCTCGGGGGACGTGACGGCCACCGTCCACCTGCCGGGGGTGAGCACCGCGCCGCTGGCGTAGAAGCCCTGCCCCTCGTTCGCCGGGTTGAGCTGCAACGGGCCGATCTTCCGGCCGCCGTCGCCGGTGGCGTGGAGCACCAGCCGCAGTACGCGATCCTCCACCGGGTGACCGTCCTTGTAGGTGGCCCGCACGGTCACGCCGGTCGCGCCGTCACCGGCCACGTCGAGCACCACCGGGCCGCCGTGCGCCGCCGCTGGCGCCGTGGGCCAGAGCGCGAGGAGGAGTACCGCCGCCATGATCGTACGTCGCATGGTCACTTCCCTTCCGGTGCGCCGTCGGCGGTCAGCGCCCCCTGCCCCGGTACCGCGGGCAGGAACACGTGGGCGTGACCGTTGCCAGCGTCGACATTGAGCACGTCGAGCTGGGTGGCGGCACTCCCCCAGATGGCGACGGCGGCGTCCCGCTGACGGCCGGTGAGCTCGAACAGGCTGGTCCGGCCGGCCGGCGGCTGGGCGAGCGCGGCGGCGTACGTGTCCACCGCGGCGTCGAGCGTCTGTACCGCCGCGGCGAGGCCGGAGCGCGCGATGTTGACGCCGGTACCTCCGGAAGGCGGGTTCGCGAAGTCCTCGACCGCCTTGCCGGTGGCCGCCTGCCACCGTTCCACCTCCGGTCTACTGGCGGCAGGGCCGGGCGCCTCGGCCACCGGCACCGCGGTGGCCAGCCCGTCGAGCACGGGTAGCAGGCTTTCCTGGACCTGGCGGGCGCGTGCGGTCAACTCGACGACCTGGGCCGCGTCCCGCTTGTTCTCCTCAGCCCGCAGCGCCGCGACCCGGTCGTCGGTCGGGTCGTCAGCCCCGGCCGTGACGGCGCCGACCGGCCCGGCGAGCAGCGCGCCAAGCGCGAACGCGATGACGATCGGCACGATCTGCCGCGTGGTGGGCGCCGAAGACGGAGCCTGGCGGATCTTCTTTCGGTTGCTCATCCGGAGAAGCCTTCTGGGATGTGGGGCCGGCCGGCGGCGGCCGGCCCCACGGCGAGTGGAGTTACAGATTGCCGCCCTCGGGTACGCGGGTGGCGTCCCCGTCGAGGCGACCGGTGCCGGCCAGCGACGCGCCACCGTTGGCCTTGGTGCCGGCCGTCGACGCCCGCCCACCCAGTCGGACGAGCATGGCTTCGGCGTCCCGAACCAACACGCTCCGGACGTCCGCGTCGGTCACCAGCGCCCGGTTCGACGCCAGCCCGACGAACATCCGCAGCCTCTGGATCGCCACCCGGTCGTTCCCGGTGGCTTCGGCCAGCCGCACCGCGTCCAGTTGCTTCGACAGCTTCCCGTGCGCCACGGTCGACAGTTGCCGGGTCGTCTTGAACCGGTCGACCAGTGCCTGCATGTCGCGCAGCGAGGTGGTGACGAAGAACCGCACGTTCGCCGTCGTCTCGTTGCCGGCCCTGTCGGTGGCGGTCACGACCAACTCGTGCATGCCGAGCGTCAGGTCGTACATGACCTGCAGCGTCCCGGACTGGTACGGCTTGCCGTCCAGCTTGCCGACCACCGACTGGATGCCGGATGTCGGGTCGACCGCCTGGAAGGTGACCCGCACATCCTGGCTGTCGCCGTAGAGCTGGCCGTCGGCGAGGCCGGAGACGAGGACCGTCGGCTTGGTGCCGTCGATCCGCAGCACCGCCGACTTGAGCGTCTCCACGTTGCCGGCCTTGTCCCTGGCACGGTAGAGCAGCTCGTGGTTCCCGTCACCGGTCACGTCGACCGGTTCGGTGTACGGGGCCCATGGCCCGCCGTCGAGCGACCACTCCACCGCGGCCACGCCCGATCCCGCGTCCGTCGCGGCGAGCGTCACCGGGATCGCCCCGGCGTGCCAACCGTTGTCGTTCGCCGGCGCGAACATCGCCGTGGTCACCGGCGCGGTCGCGTCGATCTTCACGGGTACCGACCTGGTCGTCTCGACGTTCCCCGCCTGGTCGACGGAGCGGAACCGCACCTCGTGCGTCCCGTCACCGGCGACCAGGACCGGCCCGGTGTAGGCGGCCCAGGCGGTGGCGCCATCGAGCTGGTACTCGGTGCGAGCCACGCCGCTGCCGCCGTCCTCGTCGGTGGCGGCCAGTGTGACCGTCGCCGGGCCGGTGTACCAGCCCCCGACCGCCGGGCCGTCCACCGTGGCCGTCGTCACCGGAGCGGTGTCGTCCACTGCCTCCGTGCTGAGCCGGAAGTAGTCGAACGATACGGTCTTGCGAGCGGTCTGCGCACCGCCGAGCGAGAACAGACCCACCTTGGGCGTCGCGCCAACCGCCGCGTTGGTCAGCGGCTCGAACGCCGTCCAGTCCTGTCCGTCCGCCGAGTACGAGGCGGTGTACACGTTGCCGGTGCGGGCGAGGCGCAGGTGCCAGACCGCGGACGTGAGGTTGCTGGCGTTGGGTTGCGGACTCTGCAACGCGCCGGCGGTCTCACCGCGGAACTCGATGCGCCGCGATACCGGCTGCCCGGCCACGTTGTCCACGACGTAGTCGAGCTTCAGGTAGTTGTCGTCATCGGCGTACACGAGAAGGCCGGCCTGCTGGTACTGCTCGTCCAGCAGACTGCCGTCGATCTTCGTCTCCACGGTCCAGTCGCCGGACGGCGCGTTCTGCAGGATGAAGTTCGTCGGCCCGGTGTTGGGTGTGGTGTAGATGTCGCCGTTCGGGACATCGACGTGCAGCGCTCCGCCCTGCACCCGGTACGCGGCCGGATCCTCACGGACGATCGCGTCCCACCGGCACTTGTCGAGCAGAGCGTCGTCGAACTCGTCGGACGGCGCGACCGGCTCAGCCGGCTCGTCCGGCGAGACCTGGAACCAGTCGAACGCCGCGTCGACCACCGGCGCCGTCGTGCCACCGTTCAAGGCGAAGAGTCCCACCCTCGGGGTGGTGATGCCGGCCAGCGCGGCCACCCGGCCCACCGGGGTGAAGGTCTGGCCGTCGGTGGAGAACGCCGCGGTGAGGTTGCTGCCGTCACTGTTCAGCCGCAGGTAGATCGTGTCCGTACCGGTCGGCGCGTCGGCGCTGTCGGCGGCCTCGTTGCGCGGGCTTCCGGCCGTCTCGCGGAGGAACTCGACCCGTCGACCGCCCGAGTGGAGCAGATCAAGCTTGGCGTAGTTGTCGTCGTCGCCGTACACGATGAGCCCGGCCTGCTGGTAGTTGGCGGTGGTCGCGAGCGTCACCTTGGTCGTGGCCTGCCAGGCGCCGCCCGGTGCCGGCTGGAGCACGAGGTTGGTCGCGTCGTTGCGACCGCCGTAAAGGTCACCCGCCGCGGTCGGCAGGAGCAGCGAGCCACCTCGTACGGAGTAGGACTGGTTTTCCCTGACCACCGTCGACCAGCGGGTCTTCGCCAGCGTGGTACCGAGGAAGTCGTCCGAGCGCGCCCCGAAGCAGGACGTGTTCGGCGCGTCCACCCTGACCGTGGTGGTCGCGTACGCCTTGGCGCCCCGGCTGTCGGTCACCGTCAGGGTGGCGGTGAACGTGCCCGGCGCGGTGTACGTGTGTGTGGCGTTCAGCGTGTTCGCCGTGCCGCCGTCGCCGAAGTCCCACGCGTACGCGAGCGGCGTGTCGCCCTCCGCGTCGGTGGCGGTGCCGGTGAATGTCACGGCGAGTGGCAGGGTGCCTTTGTTCGGGCTCGCCGACGCGCTCACCACCGGCGGCGCGTTGTCGGTCACACCCCTGCCGAGGAAGTCCACCCAGTTCACGTTGAACAGGTTGCCGCCCTCGGTGCCACCGGGCTTGTTGCGGGCGACGAAGTAGAGCGGCCCGCTTGTCGTGTGCGGCGCGGCGAGGTCGACGGAGACGTCGGTGTACGTCTGCCACGCCCCGGTCGCCGGCACCGTCGCGGCGGCCAGCAGCGGGCCGTCGGCCGCACCGGCGCGTACCTGGATCACGCCGCCGCCGCTGCCGGAGGCGACCCGGAAGCGCAGGGTGTCGATGCCGGTGAGGTTGGTGGGCGCGAACGTCCACCAGTCGCCGTCCTCGATGAACCCGATGTTCTGGAAGCCGCCCGCGGCGTCGCCGGTGGTCTCCTTCTGTACGCCGGGGTCGCCGGTACCCACGCCCTCCGGCGCCCTGCCGGTGGCCGAGTAGTACTCGGCCTGCTTCCGCTTGGGTTGTAGCTGTTCGATCGCCCGTCCGGTCAGTGGGTTGGCTCCGCCCGATCCGCCTGTGTCGGTGTACGTGGCTTCGAAGACCCCGAAGACGTTCGCCTCGGCGCCGTGCCCGGAGGCGAGCGAGGTCTGCACGGTGCCCGTGCAGCCGGTGTACGACTGCAGCGGGTGGGCGTGCTCGTCGTGCCCGAGGTAGTACTGCAGCTTCACCTTGGCGCAGTCGATCGTGGTTTCTTCCGGATCGGTCACCTTGACGGTGTACTTGACCTGGTCACCCCAGTCGAAGAAGCCGCCGTCCGGCGGGAACTCGATGGTCACCGTCGGCGCGGTGTTTCCGACCGTGATCGGCACGTTGGCGACCGCGGTACGCCCCTTGGGGTTGGTCACGGTGAGCTGGGCGGTGTACCTGCCGGCCGCCGTGTAGGTGTGCGTCGGGTTCGCCTCGCCCGAGGTGCCGCCGTCGCCGAACGTCCACGCGTAGGTGAGCGCGCCACCGTCCGGGTCGCGCGACCCTGTGCTGGAGAACCGCACGGCCAACGGCGGCTGGCCAGAGGTGGGTTCGCCGGAGGCGACCGCGATCGGGGCGCGGTCGGCGGCGATGTAGTCGATCCGGTAGACGCCGGAGTTGTCGTTGTTGCCACCGAAGCCGGTGCCCCACTCGATCAGGTACAGCGCGCCGTCCGGGCCGAACTCGAAGTCCATCGGCCGCACGAACGTCATCCCGGCGAGCACCTCGTTGATGTCCACGAGGGACGTGGCATCCCGGTCCAGCTGGAGCGTGTACATCTTGTTCTGGTTCCACTCGCCCAGGAGCGCCTTGCCGTCGAAGTACGCCGGCCACTTGCGGGTCGAGTTGAGCCCGGCGTCGTACCGGTAGAGCGGGCCGCCCATCGGCGCGCCACCGCGGCCGATCTCGGGAAACAGCGGGTTGCCGCTGTAGTCGTAGTCCACCGCGGCGGAAATCGCCGGAGGCAGGTTGGTCAGGCCGGTGTTGTTGGGTGAGTTGTTCACCGGTGCCGAGCAGTCGAACTTCGCGCCGCTCGGGCCGGACGGGAACGTGTAGTCGTTGTACGCGTAGTTCGCGCCGTGGCAGTACGGCCAGCCGTAGTTGCCGGGCGTGACGACGTTCCACTCGACCGTGCCCTCGGGGCCGCGGTTGGGATCGGTGGCCGGGGCGTCGGGGCCGTAGTCGGCGGCGTACAGGGTGTCGGTCTTCGGGTCGATGCCGATCCGGAACGGGTTGCGGAAGCCCATCGCGTAGATCTCCGACCGGGTCCGGGCGGTGCCCGGCGGGAAGAGGTTGCCGGACGGGATCGTGTACGTGCCGTCGTCCTCGGGGTGGATCCGCAGCACCTTGCCGCGCAGGTCGTTGGTGTTGCCGGCGGTGCGCTGCGCGTCGTAGTCCTGCCGCCCCGGCCGCTCGTCGATCGGCGTGAACGAGCTCGACTCGAACGGGTTCGTGTTGTCGCCGGTCGCCAGGTAGAGGTTGCCCCGGCTGTCGAAGACCATGCTGCCGCCGGCGTGGCAGCAGGTGTTGCGCTGGGTGGTCACCTCCAGCACCGTTTTCTCGCTGCCGGCCAGGATCGAGTCACCTTGTACGGTGAACCGGGCCAGCCGGTTGCGGGCGGCGCCGCCGTTCGGCGCGTAGTAGAGGTACACCCAACCGTTGGCGGCGAAGTCCGGGTCGAGCCGGATGCCGATGAGCCCGTCCTCGTTGCCGGCGAAGACGTCCAGGTCGATGGCGGTGACGGTGGTACCGGTGTCCGGCTTGACGATCTGCACCCGGCCGTCGCGCTCGATGTAGAAGACCCGACCGTCCGGCGCGACGTCCAGCTCCATCGGGTTGCTGGTGTTGCTGTCCAGCGTCACCTTCTCGAAGCTGTTCGTCCGCGACGCGGCACAGTCGGCGTCCACCGCGCCGGCCGCGGTCCGGACGCCGCCGAGCAGGTGAGCCAGGAAGCTGGGCTCGGTGTACGACTCGGCCGTGTGCCCGCCGGCGGTGTACCAGGACCGGCCGCCGTCGAAATCGTGGCACCACGCGTGCGGGTGGTCGGCGCCCATCGCGCCCGCTCCCGGTGTGTAGCTGCGCTCGTCGAGGCTGGCCAGCACGTGTACGTCCGCGCGCGGGTTGGTTCGGAAGTTGTACCACTCGTCGAAGCGGGTCCACTTCGCCGGTAGCGACGCCGTGGACGGGTGCGCCGGGTCCTCGACCTTGATGGTGGCGGTCTGGTTCGCCGGGTGCGAGGCGAAGTACGCGCCGACCAGGTCGCCGTACCAGGCCCAGCTGTACTCGGTGTCCGAGGCGGCGTGGATACCCGCGTACCCGCCCCCGGCGCGGATGTACCGCTCGAACGCCGCCTGCTGGCCGGCGTCGAGCACGTCGCCGGTGGTCGAAAGCCAGACCACCGCCGCGTACCTGGCCAGGTTGGCGTCGGTGAACGCGCCGGCGTCCTCGGTCGCGTCGACGGTGAAGCCGTTCTCCGTGCCGAGCTGCTCGATCGCCGCGATGCCGGCCGGGATCGAGTCGTGGCGGAAGCCCGCCGTCTTGGAGAAGACCAGAATGGAGAACGGCTCCGCCGCGGCCGCCTGACTCACCGGCCGGGACGACGCCGGGGCGGGTGGCACCCCGGCGACCAGCGCGGACGCAGCGGCGAGGAGGGTGGTGGCGACAGCGAGAAGCAGGCGTTTGGCCGAGCGGCTGGTGCCGCGGCTTCGGCGATCTGCTGGCACGAAGGAGCTCCTTCGTTGGTCGGGGACAACACGGAATGTCGCATCGGCTCGCCGAAGACCGGTGCGTTGGGGCACGGCGCGCCCGCCGAGGGCGGCACCGCATGGTGTGGATCAACTCGATGAGGTGACGGGACTCGCTGACAGGTGACGTTGGAGTAACGCGGCGTTCGCCGCGACGGACGACGGGACTTGTTCTGATGCCATCGATGGAGGGGGCGTGAACGGGGGGTCGTTCATGTGCGTGCTTCCTCTCTGAGGTAACGGCCGGCTGAACCGGGGCGGGATCCGGCCTGGCCCAGGCGGACCACAGGTCCGTACTCTTACCGGCGATCGGGAAGGGACGGCGGTGATCGACGGCGAGCGCACCGGAGGCGGGTACCGCCCGGGCTACGAGGTGGTAGCGGAGCAGGTGCTGGAGCTGATAGCCCGGCTCGGCCTGCGCCCCGGCGACCGGATGCCCACCGAGTACGAACTGGCCCGGCAGCTCGGTACGAGTCGCACCGTGGTCCGCGAGGCAGTCAAGATCCTCTCGGCGTTGGGCCGCGTACGGGCTCAGCGGGGCCGCGGCCTGTACGTCGCGGACGACCAGGGGATGCTCGGCAGCGGCCGTTGGGCGTCGTTCTTCCTGCCCACTGACCTGGACCACGTTTACATGCTCTTCGAGTTCCGCCGGACACAGGAGATGGCGACGAGCCGGTTGGCCGCCGGCCGCGCCACCCCGGCGGAGGTCCAGGCCATCGAGAAAGCCGCCGCCGCGTGCAGGCAGGGATTCGACACCGGGCGCGACGACCTGTTCAACGAAGGCGACGACGCCTTCCACACCAGCATCGCCGTCGCTTCGCACAACGTGTTCCTGCAGGTCGCGGTCCGCGAGGCCCGCCGGCTGCAGGCGCAGTCCAACCTGATCGGACTGCGCGGCTCGGTGGGCGGACACGCCGCCAAGGCGGTCGAGGAACACGAAGCCATCTGTCAGGCCATCCGCGCCGGCGATGCGGAGGCCGCCACAGCGGCCGCAGCCATCCACATCGACAACACGTTGGACGACTACCGCCGGGAGATCCAGCAGCGGATCTTCTCCGCCGCCGACCGGCAGCCATCTACCGCCGCGGCACGGGAAGCCGTTCCTGGTGACCGCTCCCGGACCACGAGCATCGGGGCCGGTACACCGTCGCCGCCGAGCGCCGGCGTCGGTGGATAGGCCGGCGGCCACCGGCTCGCTCGCGCAACAGCTCACTCGCGCCAGGTGGCCACCGGGATGGCACAGGCGCATCAGCTGCCGCCTCTCAGGATCGAGTTGCCTTCGTACGTGGGATCGCCGCCGCGCAGGTCGGTGAGATCGAGGCGTCCCGACTGGCCGAAGAACGTGACCGGGTTGTGCCACAGCACCGTGTCGACGTCGTCGTCGGTGAACCCCGCGGCGAGCATCGCCTCGCCGGTGCGCCGGGTCAGCAGCGGGTCGGAGCGGCCCCAGTCCGCGGCGGAGTTGACGAGCATCCGTTCCAGGCCGTGCACGCGCAGGATTTCCACCATGCGTTCCGGTGACATCTTCGTGTCCGGGTATACGGAAAAGCCCATCCAGCAGCCGGAGTCGTGGACCGCGCCGACCGTGACCTCGTTGAGGTGGTCGACGACGACCCGGCCGGGATCGATGGTGGAGTTCCTCACGACCTCGAGACTGCGGGCAACCCCTCGAATCTTGTCGCGATGCGGGGTGTGCACGAGCGCGGGCAGCTCGTACTCGATGGCCATGGCCAGCTGCGCGGCGAAGACGTCGTCCTCCTCCGGTGTCATCGCGTCGTAGCCGATCTCTCCGACTGCCACCACCGAATCCTTGGCCAGGTAGCGGGGCACCAGCTCCAGAGCCTCACGGCAACGCGGGTCGTTGGCCTCTTTGGGGTTAAGGGCGATGGCGGCGTGGTGGCGGATGCCGAACTGGGTGGCCCGGAATGGCTCCCAGCCGACGAGCGAGGCGAAGTAGTCAGCGAACGAGCCGGCGTTCGTGCGTGGCTGCCCGAGCCAGAACGCCGGCTCCACCACGGCGCGCACGCCCGCCGCCGCCATCCGCCCGTAGTCGTCGGTGGTTCGTGAGGTCATGTGGATGTGCGGATCGAAGATGCGCATCGAACCTCCGGCCGTCAGGTGAGCTGCTTCAGCAGTGCGAGGGCGTCGTCGGGCAGGTGGCGTCCGGCGGCATCGCGCTCGTCACGGAGGTCGGCGATCATCGTCGCCAGTTCGGCGTCGGCACGCTCCGTCAGGCCGTGTACCGCCGACAGCGGCACGCCCATGAAGACGCATTTCAGGACGGCCTGGCGCCAGCTGGCCTGATCGAGGTGCCGTGCGTACGGACCGAGCGCGGCGGCGAGCAGGCGGGTGTCGTTCGTGCGGATGGCGTCGTGCAGCAACGGCACTGCCCCGCCGTCGAGTGGAAGCAGGGGCAGCGCCTTGAGCACGGCACGCTTTTCGTCAGCGTCACCGTACCGGTAGAGATCCTCGACCCGCCGCGGCACGGCCGCGACGGGCAGGGCGAGCAACAGTCGCGCGCGGGCCGCCTCGTCGGCGGTCCAGCCCTCGACCTGTGGCAACGACGCCCGGCCGCAGTGGCGGCCGGCGCTGGCGAACAAGCGAACGATGCTGGCCGGGTCGCGAGCCACACGCCTTTCCGCGTCGGCGAGCCAGCCGTCGTCGGCCACGACGTCCCGTGCGACACGACGTGCGTCCGATTCCATAACGCCTCCTTCGGATCCGCGGCGTCGCCCGTCGATTCGTCCGCGCCCTGCCGGTGCGGCCAGTGCCACGCCCGTCCCGTCAGGCCGATGGCGAGGACGCCCAGCGCGCGGGCCACCGGGCCCCGTCCGCCCGCCACCGAGGTCAACCCAACCGTGACGACGACGAAGTCGGCGGCGACGACGCCGCCACGGGTCGGTGGACGGGTCGGACAGGGCTGGCGGGCAGGGCCGGTCGGCGTCTCGGCCCTGCCCGCCGATCGAACCCGGTGACCGTCCCCTGTTGGTCCGCTCATCGGTAACAGGTCGGGACGGGCACCGGGCAGTCAACCAACGCCACGCACGAGGGAATGCCCTGGTCGGCGAGGTAGGCGCCGGGCTGTGCCAAGCGGTCGGAGACTGCTATCGGTACCAGCCAAGAGTCGTACTCATGGCGAGCCCGGAGGGTGGATTCGTTGCGGGCAGGTCCGTGCCAGCCTGGTCGCGCACCGCCCCGGAGGGGCACGCCGGCGCGAGTTCGAGGACATCACTGGGGCCTTCCTGTACCGGTCCAGAGCGCCACAAGGGCTGACTGTTGCAGACACATCAGGCGGTGCAGAGTCATACTCTCGGTGCAGAGTCATACTCTTAGGATCAGTCGACGGTTGTCAATCCCACCAGGCCACCCGGACGGGCTCATCAGCACCCAACGATCGGGAACTTCTGCTGACCTCGACAAAAGTCGATGCGATCTCTGCAGAAGGTCTGGACCACATAGATGGAAGCCCGTACTGTCGTCACACGGCCGACACGGTCGGTTGCCCTGCCTGCACCTACTGGAACGCCAACGTGACGAGGCACTGACCTCGGACCCGTGGATGACGGAGGCGCGAAGTGACCCCGCTCGCGACTGCCCAGCGACCAATCCGATCCCGTCTGCTCTGCCTGCTGCGCGACAGCGGTGCGCTGTCCCGCGCCGAGCTGGCGGACCGGCTCGCGACCCCCCGGCCGCGGCTGCTCGCCGAGCTGGACGCGCTACTCAACACCGGCCTGGTACGGGAAGCCGGTCCGGCCGCCTCCCGCGGCGGCCGGCGGTCGACGCTTGTCGAACTGAACCCCGATCTCCGGTTCGCGGCGGTCGACCTCGGTGCCACCTCGATCGACATCGAGATCATCGACGGGCAGCTGGAGCCGGTCGTCGCCTACGCGGAGCCGGCCGACATCCGCTCCGGCCCGAAGGTCATCCTGAACCGGCTCAGCGAGATCCTCGCCAAATTCGCGATCGACGGAGCGTTCCAGCGCCTGCACGCCATCGGCATCGGCGTGCCGGGCCCGGTGAGCTTCCGGGACGGTGTCCCGGTCTCACCGCCCATCATGCCCGGTTGGCACCAGTACCCCGTTCGCGAGATACTCAGCCGCGAACACGCGTGCCCGGTGGTCGTCGACAACGACGTGAACATCATGGCCATCGGCGAGCGCTACGGCGGCGTCGCGCGTTCCGTCGACGACCTGCTGTTCGTGAAGGTCGGTACCGGCATCGGCTGCGGCATCTACCTGCACGGTGAGGTGTACCGGGGCCCGGACGGCTGCGCCGGCGACATCGGCCACATCCAGCTCGACCGCAACGGTCCGGTCTGTTCGTGCGGAAACGTCGGCTGCCTCGAGGCCCTGTTCAGCGGCGCCGCGCTGGCCCGCAGCGCAACCGCCGCCGCCCGCAACGGTGCCTCGCCGGTGCTGGCCGACCGGCTCGCCGCGACCGGGACGGTGACCGCGCGGGACGTGGCGCGGGGCCTGGCGGAGGGTGACGTCACCTGTATCGAGCTCGTCCGGGACGGCGGATGCCGCATCGGCACGGTGCTTGCCGGACTGGTCAGTTTCATCAACCCGTCGATGATCGTGATCGGCGGTGGCCTGGCCGGGCTCGGACATATCCTGCTCGCCCAGATCCGCAGCGTACTGTACCGGCGCTCGCTCCCCCTCGCCACCGGAAACCTGCCGGTGGTGCTCTCCGAACTGGGCCCCCGCGCAGGCGTTGTCGGAGCCGCGGTGCTCGCCAGCGAGCTGGCGTACGGGCAGCCGTCATGACGTCCGAGGTGGTGCTCCGGCTGGCCGGCGTGGTCAAGAGCTTCCCCGGCGTACGCGCGCTGGACGGCGTCGGGCTGGAGGTCCGCGCGGGCGAGGTGCACTGCCTCCTCGGCCAGAACGGGGCCGGCAAGTCCACCCTGATAAAGGTGTTGTCCGGAGCCCACCGGCCGGACGCGGGAGAGATCGTCTGGCAGGGCGAGCAGGTGTCGTTCAGCAGCCCGCACGCCGCGCTCAAGGCCGGCATCGCCACGATCTACCAGGAGCTGGACCTCATCGACGAGCTGTCGGTCGCGGAGAACCTCGCGATCGGCCAGGAACCGCGGCGCCTCGGCTTCGTGCGGCGCGGCGCGATGCGCCACGCCGCCCAGCGGGTACTCAGCCAGCTGGGACACCCGGAGATCCCGGTCGGCGCCGAGGTCGGCGCACTGCCGGCCGCCGCCAAGCAGATCGTCAGCATGGGCCGGGCGCTGTCCCGCCGGGCCAAGCTCATGATCATGGACGAGCCGACCGCCGTCCTGGCTCACGGCGAAGTACAGAATCTGTTCCGGGTCATCCGCGACCTCACCGCCGAGGGCATCGCGGTCATCTACATATCCCACCGGCTGGAGGAGATCCGCGAGATCGGTGACCGGGTCACGGTCCTGCGGGATGGGCGCACCTCGGCGGTCAACCTGGACGCGAAGACCACGCCCACCCGGGAACTGGTGCGCCGAATGACCGGCCGGAGCATCGAGTACGTGTTCCCCGAGCGCCGTGCGGCCTCGCACACCGAGCCGCTACTGGCCGTCGAGGGCCTCGGGCGGCAGGGCGAGTTCTCAGACGTCTCCTTCGCCGTCCACCGGGGAGAGGTCGTGGGCATCGCCGGCCTGGTCGGCTCCGGCCGCTCCGAGTTGCTGGAAACGGTGTACGGCGCCCGCCGACCGGACACCGGCCGCGTTCTCGTCGACGGCCGACCGCTGCACCCGGCCGACGTCGGCGCGGCCGTCCGGGCCGGTCTCGGGATGGCGCCGGAGGAACGCAAGCAGCAGGCACTGCTGATGGGCGAACCGGTCTACCGCAACATCACCCTGGCGCGCCTCCGCCGCTTCGCCACCGTGGGCTTCACCCGGACCGGTGCCGAGCGGGAGGCGGCCACCCGCATCGCCGACGACCTCGAACTGCGCCCACGCGACGTCCAGCGGCCGGTCCGGACGCTGTCCGGCGGTAACCAGCAGAAGGTCGTCGTCGGGCGGTGGCTGCTCGGCGGCACCCGCCTGCTGCTGCTCGACGAGCCCACCCGCGGCGTCGACGTCGGGGCACGAGCCGAGCTGTACCAGATGATCCGGCGCCTGGCGGACAGCGGCGTCGGCGTCCTGCTGGTCTCCAGCGAGGTGCCGGAGGTGCTCGGTCTGTCCGACCGGGTGCTGGTGATGCGCGAGGGCCGGCTGATCCACCAGGCTCCGGCCGAAGAGCTCGACGAGGACACCGTACTCGATCTCGTCATGGCGGGGTCGCTGTTGGAAGGGAGCCCGACGTGACGGTAAGCACCCGCGTCACGACGGCGGAACCGGAGGCTGTGCGGGAGCCGGGCCGCCGGATGTTGTCGCTGGAATCGGTCAAACGGACGGCCACCCTCGCCGCCGTACTGCTGGCGCTGCTCGTCGTCGGCGCAGTCACCCGGCCGGACATCTTCCTCGACCCCGCGAAGCTGTGGTCGAACGAGCTGACCGTACTCAGCCTCGCGTCGGCGATCGGAGTGATCACGATCGGCATGACGTTCGTGATGATCGGCGGCGGAATCGACCTGTCGGTGGGTGCCCTACTCGCCCTGGCGAGCGTCTGGTGCACGACGGTCGCCACGCAGAGCTTCGGCGTCACCGGCGTCATCTTCGCGGCTCTCGCGGTGGGCACCGGCGCCGGCATCGTCAATGGGCTGCTCATCTCGTACGGACGGCTGGTCCCGTTCATCGCCACACTCGCGATGATGGTGGCGGCCCGTGGGCTGGCGCAGAAGATATCCGGGTCGCAAACCCAGATCAACCGGGTCGCGTTCGTGAACGATCTGGCCAGTGGCAAGGTCCTCGGCATCCCGTACATCGTCGTGATCTTTGCCGTCGTGGTCGTGCTCGGTTGGATCCTGCTCAACCGCACCACCTTCGGCCGGCGTACGGTCGCGATCGGCGGCAATGCCGAAGCCGCCCGGCTGGCCGGCATCAACGTCAAGCGCCACACGTTGGCGCTGTACGCACTGTCCGGGCTGTGCTGTGGTATCGCCGCGCTGATCGTGGTCGCCCAGACCACATCGGGCTCCAACACCAACGGCGACCTGTACGAACTGAACGCGATCGCCGCCGCGATCATCGGCGGTACGGCGCTGACCGGCGGCCGGGGCACGATCATGGGCTCCCTGTTCGGGGTACTCATCTTCAGCCAGATCGCCAACCTGTTCACCGTCAACAACCTGCCCACCGAGACCCAACGCATCGTCAACGGCGCGATCATCGTTTGCGCCGTCCTTGTCCAGCAACTCCAGATGGGACGGCTTCGCGTTCCCGCGTTCGCGTGGACCCGGCGCGGCCGTACCCCGACCTGACCTTCTCGCCCAGCCGGCGACCCCGACCCGGGGTCGCCCGGCACCTCGCACCCTTTTTCAGGAGGAGCCATGTCCACGTCCCGCCGCAGATTGTTGCTCGGCGGATCAGCCCTTGGAGCCGGTGCGCTGCTCGCCGGCTGCACGTCCAACGAAACCAAGGGCAACGACGACAACGATCAGACGAAGGTGTCCGGTGGCAACAATGCCGCCCCCGGAAAGACGGTGACCATCGGATTCACCGCCCCCGCCGCCGACCACGGTTGGATAGCGGCGATCACCAACAACGCCAAGGCGCAGGCCGGAAAGTACTCCGACGTCAAACTGCTCGCGGTCGACCCGGGCAGGGACGCGCCCGCCCAGATCGCCGCGATCCAGTCGTTGATCCAGCAGAAGCCGGACGCCATCGTGATGCTGCCCTACGACGGCGCCCAACTCACGGCCGTCGCCCGGCAGGCCACGGACGCCGGCATCCCGGTGGTCAATCTCGACCGGGAGTTCGCCGATCCGGCCGCAGCCTTCACGCTGATCAAAGGGGACAACTACGGCATGGGGGTATCCGCCGGGCACTACATCGGCAGGAAGCTCAAGGGCAGGTCCGGCGCGGTCATCGCCGAGATCGCCGGCATCGACACCCTCCAGCTCACCAAGGACCGCTCGAAGGGCTTCGCCGACACGCTGGCGACGTACGGACTGCGGGTGACCAATCGGGTGGCCGCGCAGTTCACCGTCGACTCCGGCCAGGCGGTGACGGCAAACCTGCTCCAGGCGGCCCCGAAGATCGATGCGATCTGGAACCACGACGACGACCAGGGCGTCGGCGTGCTCGCGGCGATCCGCCAGGCTGGCCGCAAGGAGTTCTTCATGGTCGGCGGCGCCGGATCGCTGGACGCCATGGATCACATCAAAGCCGGTGACAGCCCGCTGGAGGCCACGGTCACGTACCCGCCCACGATGGCGTCCTCGGCCATTTCGCTGGCCCGGCTCACCGCCCAGGGCAAAGGCATGGAGGACCTCGTCGAACTCCAGGTACCGAAGCTCATCGTGCTGCAGTCCGAGACGGTGACCAAGGAGAACGTGGAGCGGTACCGGCCGCTTGGTTTCAAGTCCTGACGGAGGTCGACAATGAATCGCAGCGACGTACGGGTCGGCATGGTGGGCTATGCCTTCATGGGTAGCGCCCACTCGCAGGCATGGCGCACCGTGAACCGGGCCTTCGATCTCCCACTGCGGGCGCGCATGGTGGCCGTCTGCGGCCGCGACGCGACGGCGGTCGGCGCGGCCGCGGACCGGCTCGGCTGGGAACGGTCGGAGACCGACTGGCGGGCCATGGTCGAGCGGGACGACATCGACCTGGTCGACATATGTGTGCCGGGAGACCTGCACGCCGAGATCGCCCTCGCGGCGCTCTCCGCAGGCAAGCACGTCCTGTGTGAGAAGCCGCTGGCCAACACCGTGGACGAGGCCCGCGCGATGGTCGCGGCCGCCGACGCGGCACGCAGGTCGGGGGTCCGGTCGATGTGCGGCTTCAACTACCGCCGGGTGCCCGCGCTCGCCCTGATGCGCGATCTCGTCGCCGCCGGCCGGGTCGGCGAGATCCGCCACGTCCGTGCGGCGTACCTGCAGGACTGGATCGTCGACCCGCAGTTCCCGCTGGTCTGGCGGCTGCGCCGGGAGACGGCCGGCTCGGGTGCGCTGGGCGACATCGGCGCGCACATCATCGACATCACTCAGTACGTGACCGGGCAGCGGATCACCGGGGTGTCCGGGCTCACCGAGACGTTCGTCAAGGAACGCCCACTACCCGCTGCGTCGAGTGGCCTGTCCGCGGCGGCCTCCGGCGCGACCACCGGTCCGGTGACCGTCGACGACGCCGCCCTGTTCCTGGCGCGGCTGTCCGGCGGCGCGATCGCCACGTACGAGGCGACCCGGTTCGCCACCGGTCGCAAGAACGGCATGCGGATCGAGATCAACGGCTCGGCCGGGTCGCTCGCGTTCGACCTGGAACGCCTGTCCGAACTGGAGTTCTACGACGCCAGCCGACCGGCCGAGGAACAGGGCTTCACCCGGATCCTGGTCACCGAGCCGCAGCACCCGTACATGGCGGCCTGGTGGCCGCCCGGCCACCTCATCGGATACGAGCACTCGTTCACCCACCAGGCCCGCGACCTGCTCGAGGCGATCGCGACCGGCACCGATCCGCAGCCCTCGTTCAGCGACGGCCTCGGTGTTCAACTCGTGCTCGACGCGGTCGAGCGCAGCGCCGCCGCGGAGGGCGCATGGACCCACGTCGAGAAGGAATGACAAGGAGTACCGATGGCGCGACCGATCACCCTGTTCACCGGGCAGTGGGCCGATCTGCCGTTCGAGGAGGTGTGCCGGCTGGCAGCCGACTGGGGATACGACGGTCTGGAGATCGCCTGCTGGGGCGACCACTTCGAGGTCGACCGTGCGCTGGCCGACGACTCGTACGTCGACCGCAAGCGCGAGACACTCGCCAAGTACAACCTCGGCGTCTGGACGATCTCCAACCACCTGGCCGGGCAGGCGGTGTGCGACCACCCGATCGACGAACGGCACAAGGCGATCCTGCCGGCGCGTATCTGGGGCTCCGGTGACCCCGAGCAGGTCCGGCAGGCGGCTGCCGAGGAGATGAAGGACACCGCGCGGGCGGCGGCCAAGCTCGGCGTCCGTACCGTCGTGGGGTTCACCGGCTCGTCGATCTGGCACACCGTGGCGATGTTCCCGCCGGCACCGCCGACGATGATCGACGCCGGGTACCGTGACTTCGCCGACCGTTGGAACCCGATCCTCGACGTCTTCGACGAGGTGGGTGTGCGCTTCGCGCACGAAGTCCATCCGAGCGAGATCGCCTACGACTACTACACCACCGTGCGCACGCTGGAGGCGGTCGGACGGCGGCCGGCCTTCGGGCTCAACTGGGATCCGTCCCACTTCGTGTGGCAGGAACTCGACCCAGCCGCCTTCATCCTGGACTTCGCCGACCGTATCTATCACGTCGACTGCAAGGACGCGAAGGTCCGCACCGGTGACGGCCGGCGGGGACGGCTGTCGTCGCATCTGCCGTGGGCCGATCTGCGGCGCGGCTGGGATTTCGTGTCGACCGGGCACGGCGATGTGCCGTGGGAAGACTGCTTCCGGGCGCTCAACGCGATCGGGTACGACGGGCCGATCTCGATCGAGTGGGAGGATGCCGGCATGGACCGGCTGATCGGCGCTCCGGAAGCACTGCGCTTCGTCCGGCAGTTGGCGTTCGAGCCGCCGGCTGCGGCGTTCGACGCCGCGTTCGCCCAGTCCTGACGATCTGCGGCAGCACGGTACCGGCGTCTGGTGGCCGGCTCGGACCAGGGTGATCGAGCCGGCCACCATGCGGCTCAGGTCGTCGTGCAGTCCAGTTCGTTCGGTGGGTTGTTGGCTCCGGTCACGGTGGCGATGAAACCGAAGCTCGCGGAACCGCCAGCCGGCAGCGCGCCGTTGTAGGCGGCGTTGGTCACCGTCACGTTCGCCCCGCTCTGCGTGTAGGAGCCGCCCCACATCTGGTTGATGACCTGTCCATTGGGAAAGGTCCAGGAAACGGTCCACCCCCGGATTGGCGAGTCGCCGGCGGTCACCGTCACCTCGGCCTGGAAGCCGCCCGGCCAGGAACTCGTCACCGCGTACGCCGCACGCGCCCCGGACGGCGGCGGTGTACTGCTCGGGCTCACCGTCGGCGAGGGCGAGGCGGTCGGGCTCACGGTCGGGGTGGCGCTCAGCGTCGGCGACGGCGTCACCCCTGGCCGCGCGACACGGTAGGTGTGACCGGCCCGGACGGCGAGCTGGACGACGTCGGTCTCGGGCCGGGTCGTGGCGGGTGTGCTGCCGTCGATGACGTCGACGATTGTGTAGCTTCCGGTGAACAGTCGGGCGCGCAGCTTGACGGTGCCGTCGCGGGCGGCCCGGACGAGGAACTCGTCGGCCTGGCCACCGGTCCACGACATGCCGGCGGTGTATCCACCGCGCCCCCGCAGACCCGCCACCTGCCCGGTCGGCCAGACCGACGGTAGCGCCGGCAGCAGGTGCAGCTCGCCGTTGTGGCTGTGCAGGAGCATCTCGGCGATGCCGGCGGTGGCGCCGAAGTTGCCATCGATCTGGAACGGCGGATGCAGGTCGAACATGTTCGGCGCCAGCCGGTCGGTCCGGACCAGGTCGCGGATGAGTTTGTACGCACGCGCGCCGTCCTCCATCCGCGCCCAGTAGTTGATTTTCCAGGCGAGTGACCAGCCCGTCCCGTCGTCGCCGCGCAACTCCAGGGTTCGCCGCGCGGCCTCGTACAGCTGCGGGGTGCCGCGCCTGGTGATCTGGTTGCTGGGATGCAGCCCGTACAGATGGGAGATGTGCCGGTGGTTGCGCTCGGTCTCGATCCAGTCGGCCAGCCACTCCTGGATGTTGCCGCGGGAACCGACGCGCATCGGTGGCAGCCGGTCCCTGGCCGCCCGGAGCTGGGGCCGCAAGGGGATGTCCACGCCGAGCGTCTCGCTGGCCCGAGCCACGCCCTCGAACAGGTCGCGCAGGATCTGGTTGTCCATGGTGGGGCCGGCACAGACGCTGACGCCGGAGTGGTGGGGCAGCTCCGGCGAGTTCGACGGGTTGGTGACCAGGTATCCAAGCGTCGGATGCGTGACCAGGGTGTCCAGGAAGAACTGGGCAGCACCCTTCATCGCCGGGTAGTTGGCGCGAAGAAACTCGATGTCCCCGCTGAACAGGAAGTGGTCCCAGACCAGGGTGGCCAGCCAGGCGCCGCCGGTCTGCCACATGCCCCACAGCGCCCCGTCCACGACCGAGGAGCCCCGCCACCCGTCGGTGTTGTGGTGGGTGACCCACCCGCCGGCGCCGTACTGGGCCTGGGCGGTGCGGGCACCCGTCACGGCCAGCTCCCTGATCATGTCGAAGACCGGCAGGAAGCACTCCGAGAGGTTCGTCGTGTCGGCGGGCCAGTAGTTCATCGGCAGGTTGGCGTTGATCGTGTATTTCGAGTCCCAGGGCGGAGCCATCGACTCGTTCCAGATGCCCTGTAGGTTGGCCGGCTGGGTGCCGGGACGCGACGAGGAGATCAGCAGGTATCGGCCGAACTGGAACAGCAGCGCGGAGAACTGCGGGTCGTTGGCGCTCGCGTGTTGGGCGATCCGCACGTCGGTCGGCTGGTCGGCCGCCGCGGTGCGGCCCAGGTTGATCGAGACGCGGTTGAACAGCGCCTGGTAGTCGGCCAGGTGCCTGCTGCGCAGCTGCTCGTAGCCGAGGCTGCGGGCCGCGCTGAGGCGGGTGCGCGCGATGCCCTGGTAGTCGCCGTTGACGATGCGGTAGTTGACGTAGCTGGAGCCGATCGAGACCAGCAGGGTGACGCTGGTGGCTCCGGCAACCCGCAGGGTGCCGCCGGAGCTGCTGACCGTGCCGCCGGTGGCGACGGCGTTGGCGAGGGCGAGAAACCGGACCGACCCGTTGATGCCTTCCATGTTTCCGGAGACTCCGTCGAGGCCGATCGTCGCCGCGTCCGGACTGGACACGGTGGTTCGCTGAGGGCTGTCGAAGGTGGCGTTGAACGTGATCGAGTTGGCCCGGTCGGCGGTGAGACGCACGACGATCACCTGATCCGGAGCACACGCGAACACCTCACGCTGGTACCGCACACCGTTGTGCACGTACGTGGTGGTGACGATCGCGGTGGTGAGATCGAGCGTCCGGATGTACTGCGACGCCCCATTGGCGCTACCGAAGGCGAGCCGCAGGTTTCCGACCGGCTGATAGGCCAACTGCCCGGCCGGCCGACCGAGCATGGCCTGGTCGATCAACGTCTGCGCCTGGCCCCACTGGTCAGCGAAGACCAGCCGCCGGATCTCCGGCAGCGCGGCCGCGCCGCGGGTGTTGGCGGAGTCGTAGGGACGGCCGGCCCAGATGGTGTCCTCGTTGAGCTGAAGTCGTTCTGTGTCGATGTTTCCGAACACCATCGCGCCGAGGCGTCCGTTGCCGATCGGCAGCGCCCGCAACCAGTCCGCGCCGGCCGGTTCGTCGTACCAGAGCGCCATGTCGTTGGCGGCGAGCACCTGCGGCGGCGGCACCGAGCCAGCGCGGGCTACGGCGGTCCAACCCGCGGGGAGCAGGGCTGCTCCCGCCCCGGCGGCTCCGGCGGTGAAAAGCTGCCTCCGTGTCACTTCAGACATCGGAATCCTTCCGAACAGTGCGGCGGGGGCGGACTGTCAGGCTCGGGCCCGGCGCTGATGCGCTCCGTCGGGCAGCGGTCGGAGCGCTCAGCACGCAGGCAGAGGATGGGCGCTGGTGGCTGCGGTCACGGGCCGGGCCGGCGCGGAGGTTGCCCCCTCCACGCCGGCCCTTCCAGGTCGCGGGCGACGAACATGTTGGCGTCATGTCGCCGCCGCCGTGCGGCCTGGAAGCCGCGCTCCCGACTCTGCGACCAGCAGGCGGAGCTGGTGTGGAAGCGAGCCTCAGACTCGTGTCCAGCGTTGGTTGGTGCCGCCGTGGCAGTTCCAGACGATGACCGCGGTGCCGTTGGCGGTGCCGCCGCTGTTGACGTCCAGGCACAGGCCGGTTTGGGTGTTGCTGATCGTGCCGTTGCTGTTGAGGGTCCACTGCTGGTTGGCGCCGCCGTGGCAGTCCCAGATCTGCACCCGGGTGCCGGCGGGGGCGTTGGATGCGACGTCCAGGCATTTGCCCATGGTTTGCAGGGCGGCTGCGTTCTGGGTGAACTGCTGGTTCGCGCCGGTGTGGCAGTCCCAGATCTGTGCCTGTGCGCCGTTGGCCGAGGAAGCCCCGCTGATGTCCAGACAGCGGCCGGAGGCCTCACCGCGCAGCCGGTTACCGTTCGGCCCCGGCGTCGGGGTGGTCGGATTGGGGTTCGGTGCGCCGTTCAGTGTGTCGAGGACCGCGGTGTAGGCGGGCTTCTTGTTGCCGGCGCAGTCGAACAGCAACGCGTTCTCGCCGCCACGCCACGAGTCACAGTCCCGCACGCCCCACACGGTGATGCCGGTGCAGCGTGCGACCGCCAGGCAGGCGCGCGTGACGGTGGCGTAGATGCTGGCCTGGTTGGCTCCCTGAGTGACGTCCAACTCGGTGATCTGCACATCCACGCCCAGGTCCGCGAAGCGCTGGAGGTTGGCCTGATAGTCGCCGGGGATCGAGGTGCCCAGGTGGGACTGGAAGCCGACGCAGTCGATCGGCACACCGCGGGCCTTGAAGTCGCGGACCATGTTGTAGATGCCGGTCGACTTCGCGTTGATACCGTCGGTGTTGTAGTCGTTGTAGCACAGCTTCGCGCCCGGGTCGGCGGCGCGGGCGGCGCGGAACGCCACTTCGATCCAGTCGTTTCCGGTGCGTTGCAGGTTCGAGTCACGCCGGCCGCCGCTGCCGCCGTCGGCAAACGCCTCGTTGACCACGTCCCAGGAGTGGATCTGCCCCCGGTAGTGGGTGGCCACCTGGGTGACGTGGTTGATGGCGGCGTTGCGCAGGTCGGTGCCGGACAGTCGCTGCGCCCATGTGGGCTGCTGGGTGTGCCACAGCAAGGTATGGCCGCGCACCGACATGCCCCGGGACCGGGCGTGACCGACGATGCGGTCGCCGCCGCTGTAGTTGAACACTCCCCGCTGCGGCTCGGTCGCGTCCCACTTCATCTCGTTCTCGGCGACAACGCTGTTGAACTCGCGGTTGAGGACCGTCATGTACGTGTTGTCATTGAACTTGTACGTCCCGACGGCGGCGCCGAAGTACCGCCCCTTCTCCGCCGCCGCTGCGCCCAGCGTGGTGCCGGCGGTGGCGGAACCAGCGGAGATCAACGACATGCCGGCTCCAAGCAGGCCGACCAGCAACAGGGACAGTGTTGCTCTTGTGCACCGCCGCTCGGGCGGACTCGCCGAATGGACGAGATCGTTCATTGTCAGAACCTTTCGAAGTCCGGCCACCTCGCCGCACCGGCATCGACATCACTGACTCGCTTGCACCTAGCTCCGGCGGACGGAAATTAATATCCGTCATACATTGACGGATATCATATTGCCAGATTGTTTCCAACTATTCAAGAGGCGCATCACCGGCAAACCCCTGGACTCGTCCCTGGCGCAGGTGACCGAACCCCGGACCTGCCAGGTACGCCATCAATAACACCTTGTCGACACCGAATTGTCGTCACGATGGCAGGAAAAGGCATATCGGTTTCTGTTATCGGTCCCGGTGGCCAATGGTCGCCCCGTTCCGCGGGGCGGAAAGCGGTTGGATGGTTCGCCCAGGGCGTGTCGGTGCCGGAGGTCACGGCACGGTGTGGCGTCTGGCCCGAGACTCTGGACGAGAGGCCGGCTGCGCACGGCTTCGGCGAGAACCAGCGCTGGACCCCAGCGTGGGCTGATCGCCTCGGTCACACCCCACAGGTGCCGGTGCCGGGCAAGGGCTCCGGACGGGTCTCGATGCGACGGAGTGCGGCAGAGTACCCCGCCGTCGCCGTGACCGGAGCGCCCACGAGGACCGTGCCCGATCGCCGCTGCGCGGGGCAGGCCCCGATCACCTGGGCGAGTCGGCCGAGGAGTTCAGCCTTGACGCCTACCTGCGCCACCCGGACGCGGGCGCGGTGGCCAGGGCCGCCACTGGGCCGGTCACCGTCGCTCTTGCGACGAGCCTGCCCTTGCCGAGCACCACGGCGGCGCGACATCGAAGCGGGAGGAAGCGCGAGGTCGACCAGCAGGCTCTCCGGCGCGAGAAGCCGGTCGGCGGCGCGGAGGCAGCGCTGACAGGATCGTGTGTGCCGTACGACGCGCTTGCGCCACAGCGGACCAGGTACCCCGTCCCAACCCTCCAGCACCGCGGTCAACCCGGTACAGATGGGCGAGGCCTCCAGTGCCGCCACGAGCGATCTGCTCAACTCCAGTCGGTTGCGCATCCGCTGGACTCGCACCCCGGCGTGGGCCACGCTCGTTCCCAGTTCCGCCGCCAGTTCGGTCCTGGTCAGCTGCCCTGCGGCCTCCAGCCACCACAGCGACAGCAGCAGCCGGTCGTCACGATCGAGCCACCGGCTGGCCCGCACCACCTGCCGCCGCTGATCGGACAGTTCCAGGCGCAGCATGGTCAGGCCCTCGGTGTCGGCGTCCGCCGCGTCGATCACCTCGCCAAGATCGGTGGTCCGTCCGGCGGTCGCCTGTCGTCGCCGCAGGTAGGTGCTGACCTGGCGCATGGTGATCGCCATGAGCCACGGCTCGAAGCTGTCCGGAGTGCGCAGGGTGCGCAGCGCCCGAAGGACACGCAGCATGGTGTCCT
The DNA here is from genome assembly GCF_004348325.1 of Micromonospora sp. KC213. Taxonomy (GTDB): domain Bacteria; phylum Actinomycetota; class Actinomycetes; order Mycobacteriales; family Micromonosporaceae; genus Micromonospora. The sequence goes on from NZ_SMKF01000001.1 coordinate 165,559, forward strand.
GCACGACGTCGTCGACGTCCGGACGGCTATCGATCGCCCTGCCGACAATCGTGTACACCACCGGCAGGTAGGCCGTGAAGAGTTCGTCGAGGGCACGCCCGTCGCCGGCCTGGGCGGCGGTGACCAAGCTCGTCTCGTCGGCGCCGGCAGCCTGTGCCATGACCGGTCTACGCCTCCGGCCGGGCTTCGGCTGGTCCGACCGCCTCTGACGCCTGCGCGTGCGTGGAGCCTGCGCAAGGACCGAACACTCCGGTCGCGGGCGATGCCACGGCGACTTTCCTTCCTGTGGGGCTTGGCCTGGTCCCGGCGGCGAGCTCGGCGGAGGTCAGCGTCGGTCGACCCACGGCGTCTCGGCGGCGACCAGGACCGGGCGGCCATCGACGGATGGCGGCAGGAGCGTGGCCCCGCCACGATCGGTGACCGCGAGCAGCCGCCGGCCGGCCTGTTCCGGTCGTACCTGTGGCCCACGGGGCACGAATTTCCTTTCTCCACCGGCGGCGGTGATCGCGACCTCGTCCACCCGGATTCCCAGGCCCGGCGAGTCGCCCAGGATGAAAGCGCCGTCTTCGACGTCCACGTCCACGTCCAGCCCGACGGGCGGCTCAAGGTCCTGCAGCTCGCTGGCGATGTGGTTGGGCACCGAGGTCGCCGCGTGCAGCAGAGCGACAGGCGTGTTGCCGACCGGGCTGACCGGCAGGTCGTGGGCCTGGGCCAGCGCGGACACGCGCAGGAAATGGGTGACTCCCCAGACTGCGGCGGTCTGGACGATGTCGAGGCTGCCGGCGGCGACCAGCGGGCGGAACTGCTCCAGCCCGGTCAGGTTCTCACCGCTGGCGACCGACGTGCGAACGCCGCGGCTGACCGCGGCGAGGCCGTCGGCGTCCCAGCGCCGGACCGGCTCCTCGATCCACGTCAGGTCCAGCGTGCGTTCGATCTCGCTGATATGGCGGACCGCCTGTTTGCGGCTCCAGGACTCGTTCGCGTCCAGCATCAGCCCCGGCCGCACCCCGCGCGCCGCCTCGGTCAGCACGTCGCGCACGAGCATCAACCGGTGCCGGTCGCGCTCGATGTCCAGGCCGCCCTTCAGTTTCGCGGCACGCAGCCCGCGTCGTCCGTATGCCTCATACGTGGCGACGAGCTCGTCGTCGGTCAGGGCGAAGTCCAGGCCGGAGGCGTAGGCGTGGACGGTCCGGTCCCGGCCGCCGAGAAGCCTCCACAGCGGCTCGCCGGCGACCTGTGCCTTGATGTCCCACAGTGCGGTGTCGAACGCGCCGATCGTGCCGAACACGACGCCGGCGTGGCCGGCCTTGAAGGTCTGACGCAGCATGCGATCGTAGAGCGCGGTCACCGCCCGGGGATCCTCGCCGTCGATGGCGGCGAAGACGGCATCGGCTTCCACGTGCGCTCCCAGGCCGACTCCGGTGATTCCCTCGTCCGTCTCCACCATGATGATCGGCACCGGCATGACGCCGTCGGGGTAGACGCCGTTGGCGTCGCCCACCGCGCGACCCCACTTCTGCACCGTCATCAAGGTCCGGTATCCGGTGATCCGCATGTCAGCCTTTCGTCGAGCCGGCCGTCATCCCGTCGGCAATCTGGCGCTGCAGGAACAGGTACGTGACCAGCACCGGTACCGCGGCGATGAGGACACCTGCTGCGAAGGTGGGAATGTCGTCGGAGTACTGGCCGCGCAGCGACGTGACGCCGACCATCAGCGTGCGATGATCGGCCGACGGCATCAGCAGCAGGGAGATGAGCACGTCGTTCCAGCAAAACAACGCGTCGAGAATGCCCACCGACAGCAGCGCGGGGGCACCCATCGGCAGCATGATCCGCCGGTAGACGCCGTACGGTGTGTTTCCGTCGATCCGCGCGGCGTCCACGATCTCGGTCGGCACGCCCCGGTAGTAGCTGGTCATCAGGAAGACCGTGAAGGGCAGGAACTGAGCGACATAGGCAAGGACGAGTCCGGGATAGGTGTCCGTCAGGCCGCCCTCGGCCATGATCCTCACCAGCGGCACCATGATCACCTGGAACGGGATGAACAGCGCCACGAGGCAGACCAGAAACAGTGTCGAGGAGCCGCGGAAGCGCAGCTGGCTCAGCGCGAATCCGGCCATCGACCCGATCAGCAGCAGCAACGCTACGGAGCAGGTCACCACGGCGACCGAGTTCAGGAGGTAGCGGGCCATGCCCACGCTGTGCCACGCCGCGGCGATGTTCTCCCACCGCAGTGCGCTGGCCAGCGAGAACCGGTCGAGGATGTACTCGCGGCGGGTCTTCATCGCCACATTGGCGGTGAAGACCAGCGGATACATCGTTGCCAGGGCCAGCGCCGCCATCGGCACGGCCAGCAGCCACCTGCCCCACCGGATCCGCGACATCACTCCGTCCTTCCGCTCCGGCGCAGCAGGCTGAGCTGCAACAGGCCGACAACGAGCATGATCAGGAACAGGACCGTCGAGGCGGCCGAGGCCAGTGCGGGGCGGTTCATCTGGCCCTGCTGGATCCAGATGTAGTACTCCGGCAGGTAGGTCGACCCCTCCGGGCCGCCGCTGGTCATGATGTAGAGCAGACCGAACATCGACGTCAGCATCCCGATCATCGTGGTCACGAAGACGAACTGGATGGTCCGGGACAGGCCGGGAATGATGACGTGCCGGATGGTCTGCGCAAGCGAGGCCCCGTCGACCCGGGCGGCGTCCAGCAGCGCGCCGTCCAGGGTGGCGAAACCGGCCAGGAACACCACCAGAGCCATGCCGAAGGTCGCCCAGATGTGCACGGCCACGACCGTGACCATGGCCACGCGTGGGTCGCCCAGCCAGTCGACCGGTCCGATGCCGATACCGCCGAGGACGGCGTTCAACGGACCATCGAAGGCCAGCAGCAGGTTGAAGATCGCGCCGACGATCACCGGCGAGAGTACGGCCGGGAAGAAGTACACGCCGCGGAAGAACCGATGCCCCGGTACGCGGAGGTAGATGAACGTGGCCAGCAGGCCCGGGATGGCGACGGCGATCGGCAGCAGCAGTACCAGCAGTCCCACATTGCGCAGTGCGCCGCGAAACAGCGGATCCTCGAGCAGGTCGCGGTAGTTGTCGAGGCCGACCGTGGTGCCGTTGCGCTCACCGTCGCCGGTGAAGGAGAAGTTGACGCCCAGCAGCAGCGGCCACAGCCGCAGTACGACGATGATCAGGACGGCGGGAGCGACCAGGACATAGGGTGCCAGACGTTCGGTGCGTCGGCCGCCGGACGGACGGCGTGAGCGAGCCGCAGCCGCGCGACGAGCCCCTCTGTGTCCGGTGGGTGGCCCGTCGGCCCCCGCGGCGTCAGCCGGGCGAGCCGGCGGCGACGAGCTCCGAAGCGACACGGATCAACCCGCCTGGTCGGATTTGGCCAGCTCGTCTACCGCCTTGTCCACCGTGACCGATCCGCTCAGCAGCTGCTGCGACAGCCGTCCCATCAGGTCCAGCGTCTTGGATGACAGGGCCACGTGCAGGGCCGGCTTACCGTCCTTGATCTCCGACACGATCGTCGCGACGGCCGGGCCGGCGCTGGACACGTCGATCGTGGTGTCCGAGGCGATCGCCCCCGCCTCGGCGTAGAACACCTTCAGCGCGTCGGTCGAGGTCAACGACCGCACCAGGTCGGCGGCGACCTTCGGGTCCTTGGTCCATTTCGCGACCGCGTAGCCGATACCGCCATCGTAGGGAAGGCTCGGGGTGGTGCCGGCCGTCACGACCGGTGACGTCATGACGCCGACGTTGCGGGCGTCGAGGAACTCGGCGAAGTCCTTCCAGTGCCCGATGTCCGACATCAGGCCGATCACGTGCGAGGCCTTGCCGGACTGGAACACCGCGAACGCGTCGTTGAACATCGCCGTCGAGTTGGCCCCGTCGTTGTTCAGGCCCTGGTCGTTGACCTCTTTCCACAGCGAGAAGACCCGCTTGACGCCCGGCGAAGTCCAGTTGCGCTTGCCGGCTATCCAGTCGTCGTACTCCTGCGGCGAGAGGACGCCCGAGGCCAGGCCGGAAAGGAAGAACTGGATGCCGATGCCTTCCTTGTTGCCCTGCGCGAAGCACTTCGCTCCGGTGGCCCTGGTGATGGCCTGACAGTTCGCGACAAACTCGTTCCAGTTGGCGGCCGGCCGCTCCGGGTCCAGCCCAGCCTTCTGGTAGAGCGACTTGTTGTAGTAGATCGGGTGACCCTGCAGGGTCACCGGGGCGGCGTAGGTTTTGCCGTCCTTGGTGAATGCCTCCCACCCCGCCAGCCGTTGCTTGTCATCGCCGACGTATTCATCCAGTGGCACCAGCGAATCCACCCGGTCGCGGATCTGTCCGCCGCCGTTGAAGAGCATGACGTCCGGTCCCTTGCCGGCCTGAATGGCGGCACCGAGCAGGGTGTAGTACTGCTCGAAGGGCTGCGCGACGAACTCGACCGTCACGCCCGGATGCTTTTTGGCGAAGTCGGCCTTCGCCCTCTCAATGTATGAGGCCGCAGAGGGGTCACCCGACTTCCAGTCCCAGACGACGAGTTTGCCGTCCGAACCACCGGACGAGGAGTCCGATTCTGAGGCACTACCACAGCCGACCAAGGCCAGCCCGGCAACCACGACCACCGACCACCGTGCCCATTGCTTCATAGCTGTTTCCTCTCCGGAGGTGGCCGGGACCGGCCGTTGGCGGAGGATCACACGGGAACGTAACTCGTATGACGTATGACGTCAACGCATTGGCGTATAGTGATGAGCGCTCGTGATGTGCCCACGGGTCTCGGAGGGTGATATGACGGCAGCAGCGAAGTGGGCCACGGGCGTCGCCGGGCCCCCTGCCTGGACTCGGCGACCGGCCAACCTCGCCACCGCGGTCACGGCCGAACTGGTGCAGCGGATCGTCCGCGGGATCCATCCGTCGGGTTCGCCGCTACCACCCGAGCCGGTGCTCTGCCAGACCTTCTCGGTCAGCCGCACCGTCGTGCGCGAGGCGGTGAAGATCCTTCAGGAGAAGGGGCTGGTGCAGGTCCGCCAAGGCACCGGCACAATGGTCACCCCGCCGGCGATGTGGAACATGCTCGACGAACTCGTCCTCGGCGCCACCATCGCCGAGGACGAGAGCCTCGCCATTCTCGACGACCTGGTCGTCACCCGCCGCGTGCTGGAGTCCGACATGGCGAACCTCGCCGCCCGGCTGGCCGACGACGAGACCGTCGAACGGCTGCGCGCACTGGTCGACCAGATGGACGAGCTCGTCGACGACCCCGATTCCTACCACAACCACGACCGGATGTTCCACGACACCGTCATGCAGGCGTCGGGAAACCGCATCGCCCGCGCCGTCGTACGCGCCCTGGAAAGCCAGGTCATCAACACGGCCCGCTACGTGGGCCGCACCGAGCGCGCCTTGTGCGTGGCGTCCAACCACGGCCACCGGCGCATCTACGAGCGGATCGCCGCCCACGACCCAGCCGGTGCCGCCGAGACGATGTTCACCCACATCACCGAGGCCTGGGTGGTGCGCCGCAGCGGACCGGGCGAGCCGACCCGCCTGCGGCGCTAGGTGTAGTGGCCAGCAGCATGTTGATGCGGGTGACGGGTGACAGCGCGCCTGGGCTGATGGCTGAGCGGCCGCCGCGAGTCCGGTTCGGCGAGCACCTGGGCGCGCCTGTGATTTGGCGGTGGGTTCCTGGCTGACTGGGAAGTGGGCGTTGACGTACTCGATCCGGGCGAGTTGGGCATCGCGCTGCGGGTCGACCCGGCGGACAGCATGCGAGCTCAGGGGGTCGGCGAGCTTGCGGACGCTCCAGCGGGTGAACGGCCGCCCGCCCCCTGAGGGTCGAGGCTGGTCATCCCCATCTCGTTGCACCGGTGGATGACCAGCCGGACCGTGTCCTCGTCGGCCTGCACAGGCGGGCGATGGCCGGCACCGTGTTCCCGCCAGCCAAGGCGAGCACGACCATCGCCCCGTCGCAGCCGCATCGGGAAACCGATTCCCGGGCGGGTGGTTCTCAGCAGTTGCATACTGTCAGTTCCGCAGGCTCCACTGCTGGTTGGCGCCGCCGTGGCAGGCCCAGAGGTGAAGTTGTGTCCCGTTCGTCGTGCCGGCACCGACGGCGTCAAGACACAGTCCCGACTGGACCGCCGTGATGGTTCCGTTGGAGTTCAGGTTCCACTGCTGGTTCGCTCCGCCGTGGCAGTCGTAGATGATCACAGCGGTACCGTTGCCGCTGCCCGCGCCGCTGGCGTCCAGGCACTTGTTGCCGTAGACGGTCAGTGTGCGGTTGGCGGTGTGGGTCCAGCGCTGGTTGGTGCCACCGTGGCAGTCCCACAGCTGTACCCGGGTGCCGTTGCTGGTGCTGGAGTTGGGAACGTCGACGCAACGGCCGACCTGGCCACTGGCGATCATCACGTTCTGCTGGCCGGGCGGCGGGCTCGATGGTGGTGGGCTGCTCGGCGGCGGAGTGGACCCGAACTGGCTGAAGAACCGCCACACCTCCGGCTTGACCCAGCTCCTCGCGCCGCTCTCACAGCCGGCACACCCGTCGACCGGACCTTGCTGGTGGCCGCCGTCGAACGCGGCCCAGACCACCGGGTACCCGGCCCGGCACGAGTAGGTGGTGGTGATGTGGGTCCGGCTGCCGGCCGCGGGTTCGGGGGCGTTCTGCGCGGCACAGCCGTTGTTCCTGACGAACCTGTCCCGCAACGACCGTCCGCTTTGGATGTTGTCGTTGATACCGTGGATCCCCATGTACGCCACGGGCTGGGTGCCGCCGCTGCATCCGCTGATCGGTCCAGGTGCCGCGATTGCGGCGACCGCACGGAACATGGTGGGCCGGGAGCACGCCAGCGAGTAGCTCATCGCCCCGCCGTAGCTGAACCCGACGGAGAACCGTTGTGTCGTGTCGACACACAGCGCGTTCTCGATCACGCGGATCATGTCGTCGGTGAAGGTGACATCCTCACCGTTGGAATTGGCCCAGCCGTTGCCGATGCCCTGCGGGGCGACGAAGATCGTGGTGTTGTTCGACTGCGAGAGCATGCCGTAGTACGCCCAGGCGTATCCGTCGCTTCCGCCGGACGCGACGTCGTTGGCGGTGCCGCCCCACCAGTGGAACCCGAAGGCCAGCCGGTGGGGATAGTTGTTGTTGTAGCTGTCCGGTAGTCGAAGGATGAAGCTGCGGCTCTTGCCGCTGCTCTGGATGGTGTGGGTGCCGCTGTTCAGCCCTGGAGCCTTGCCGCAGCCCGCGGTGGTGGCGGCCGCCGCGGAGGTGACAGTCATGACGACGGACACCCCGACGGCAGCCACCATCATGGCAGCCATCATCGCCCCTATCCAGGGGACGGAGAGTTTTCGAAGCAACACGACCGTGTCTCCTTTATCGGAGGTATGACTCGACACGGGTCCCACCGCTGTTTCCGTAGTTCGTCGCGGCGCACACCCGCCTGACGGGCAGCTCGCCGGCCCGGAGGGCGAGCAGGATGAGAGGAAGTGCCCCACCGTGTGGGTCGGTCGCGCGACCGACCCACACGCCCTTGGCGAGGCACTCTCGCGTCGGCTCCCTCTATACGTCAGCCAGGTTCGGCTACCTGACTCCGGTTATCGCAGCATCCATTGCTGGTTGGTGCCGCCGTGGCAGGACCAGAGGTGGATCCTGGTGCCGTTGGCGGTACCCGTACCGCTGGCGTCCAGACACAGCCCGGACTGGACGCCGATGATGGTGCCGTTGGAATTGACGTTCCACTGCTGGTTGGCCTGACCGTTGCAGTCCCAGATGATGACGGCAGTGCCGTTGCTGACGCCTTGCCCGATGGCGTCCAGACACTTGGTGCCGTGCACCATGAGCTGCTTGCTCGACGTGTGGGTCCAGGTCTGGTTCGCGGCACCGGTGCAGTCCCACAATTGGACCTGGGTGCCGTTGGTGGCGCCCGGCACGTCCAGGCACCGTCCCGACTGCACACCCACGATCCGACCGCCCGGCGGGGTGGTGCCGTCCTGCGGCCCGGCGGACGCCATCACGGCCTGGGCGCCCGACGGCCAGTTGCCGTTGGCGACGGTGACGTTGCCATGGACGACGTTGCCGCGGTCGCCGTTGGTGATATTGGTACTGCCATTGGTCGACCAGTTGTTGGTGACGGTCCAGTTGCCCATGTTCTCGCCACCCCAGTAGTTGGCCGTCGCCCACGTACCGGTGTTGGAGAAGACGTTGTTGGTGGCGGTGTAGTACTTCGAGCCCTCGTCGAAGTAGATCCCGAAGTAGCCGTTGGTCCGCAGGCAGTGGTTACCGCTGATCAGCGCGTCCGGGTTCCATCCGAGCGTGTATATGCATCCGCCGTCGTTCATCTGTTGCATGACGTCGTGAATGTAGTTGCCGATGAGCCGGTTGTTGGCGGCGGTGGTGGGTGTGGTGTACCGCGGCTGGTAGTTGTACAGGCCGCGGTTGGCGTAGTGGTTGCTGCCGCCGGCGTCGTTGGAGCCCCAGCCGTAGCCGATCGACATACCGGAGTACGGCATGTTGTAGACCTCGTTGTGGGAGACGGTGGCGTTGGTGACGTACGTCGTCAGGACAGAGACGATGCCCCGGTAGTCCGCCCCGAGGTCGTGGATGCGGTTGTTGCTGATGGTGATGTCCCGGTTGACCATCCGCTGGTCGCTGGGGTGGTGCGCGTCGGCGCGAACGCCGCCGACCAGGATGCCGCCGGCTGAGCTTCTGGCGATCTCGGACCGGGTGATGGTGATGTTCCTGGCGCCCAGGCCCACCCCGCTCGCGTGCGCGTTCGCGTCGTTGCCGACGCCGATGGCCGTCTGGCCCAGGTTCACGAACCGGGAGTCGGTGAGGGTGATGGAGTTGGCTGCGGAGATCTGTACCGCGGCGGGCATCTGGAACCAGTGCGGTCGGGCGGCCTCGAACTGGGGGCAGCCGTTGTGGCATGACGAGAAGCTGGGCCAGCTCCAGTTCCCGGCGAGGTAGGCGCCGGTCTGCTGGTCGACGTAGCCCTGGTTGCTGCTGGGGCCCAACCAGCTCGTACCGGTGAACGTGATCCCGCTGAACGTGATGTGATGCGCCGGCGCGTCGTAGGTGCCCCCGATGCTCACGAGGGACTGCTGCGTCGGCAGTTCCACGCTGACGGTGCTCATGTTCTGGCCGGCGAGCGGGATGTAGAACAGAACACCCGTCCCCGGGTTGAGATACCACTCGCCCGGCACATCGAGGAACTCGTACGCATTGGTCAGGTACAGCGGGCCGGCCCGGTGCGGGCTGGTGAAGGTGTCGTAGCCGAAGTTGTTGTTGTTCCACGCGGGCTGCTGCATCGTGATGAGGTTTCCGCTGATGCTCTGCACCGGCGAGTACCGGTCGGTGAACGAGTTGACGCTCTCCATCTCGACCCGGTTCTGGTTGGCCAGGTTGTTCAGATAGCTCAAGGCAGCGTTGGAGAACCTCATCCCGACGTTGGAGGCGGTGAAGTCCGCCCGGTTCACCTGTACGCGCGCACGGGTGGCGACCGCGCCGTCGACGTACAGCTGCCGGGCATCGATGCCGGTGCCGACGTTGGCCCGCCAGATGTTCCGACCCGCGTCGGCCAGTGACCACCCGGTGACCGCCCGGGCCCCGCTGATCACCGGGCGTGCCGAAGGGGCCGCCCGCCATATGATCGTGTGACCGTTGGAGCCCGAGTCGTCGGCGGTCAGCCGCAACGGTGCCGACAACCGGTACACACCGTCGGCCAACTGCACCACGATGTCGTCCGACATCGCGTCGTTCAGCGACCGCACCGCGGCCTGGGCCGCCGTCAGCGAGCACGGCTGCGCGCTGGAACAGACGGTGCCGGTGCCGGACGGGGAGGCATAGAGGGTCGTGGGGGCCGCCGAGGCGGGCGCGGCGGAGGCCACGACGGCGGCGGCGGTCAACGCCGCCGTGGAGAATGCGGCCAGCAGGTGTTTTCGCACCGCGAAGGACGATGACACAAACAACGCGACTCCTCCTGACGATGGGGCGGGGAGGGGCGATCCCGCGGTGCGGCACCCGGGCCAACCCGGCCTCAATGTGGCCGGGTTGCGGGACGGGCGGGGCCGTGAGATCCGCTTCGCCGGCGCCGACCGTCGGACGGTGGCGAGCCGTCCGACGGGTCGGGGCCGAGACAGGTCGAGGCCGCAACCGCGGTCTCCACCAGCGGCGGAAGATACATATGACGTATGACGTTAGGGCGAACTTTAGGCGTCGCCGCTTTCCACGTCAAGTGACAGTTGTCGATCCTTCGATGACCCTTTGAAGGTAGGACAACCCGTCTCGGGCGAGGGCGTCCTGCGACGGGGCGAGCGGGCGCCAGATCGAGGCGGCAGTGGCGATGGCCTCGTTCTGCGCGGTGAACGACTCGATGCAGACGGCACCGCGGTAGCCGGCCTCGGCCAGCGCGGCGAAGAAGCGGGGCCAGTCGAAGTGATCCGTGCCGGGGGCACCCCGGTGGGTGCCGCTGACCTGGACGTGCTTGATTCGCGGACCGGCGAGGGCGAGTGCGGCGTAGGGGTCGGCCTCCTCGATGTTCATGTGATACGTGTCGATCATGAGGCCGACGTTCGGCGGGAGGCCGTCGATCAGTTCCACCACCTGCTCGACGGTGTTCACGACGCTCGTCTCGTACCGGTTGAGCGCCTCCACGCCGATGCTCACGCCCCGCTCCCCGGCATGGTCGGCCACCGGCGCCAGTGCCCGGCGGAAGTCCGCGTAGCAGGCCACCCGAGCGGTGGCCGACATGCGCCAGGTACGCCCGACCGCGGCGTAGACGGGGCCTCCGACGCATGCGGCCCCGACGGCCGCCGCGCTGTCCACGCAGTACCTGAGGTACGCCGCGGTCGACTCGATCACCTCCGGTGGGGCGTTCACGAGATCACGCCCCGGCGGGGTGACCGCACAGACGGCCGCCGCGCGGAGGTGGTGCGCCGCAAGCAGATCACGGGTACGCACCGGATCCCAGTCGCCGGGTTCCTCGATCGGCAACTCGACCGCGTCGAAGCCGAACGCGGCGATGCGTGGGACCAATTCGGCGAGGACCGCGTCGGTGACCGGCGAGGCCCACACCCACGGGCTGATGCCGATGGCGCGCATCGCCGCCTACTTCCAGCGCTGTGGGTAACCCGGCAGGTCGGTGCAGCCGCACATCGCGTAGTGCAGCGGCGGCATGCCAGGGTCCAGGTACTGGTCCAGGTTGTCCTGGGTGATGACCGGCTGCGGCAGCTTCCACGGGTCGGGCACGGCTTCGCCGTCGAGGATCCTCAGCGCGGCGATGACCGGAGTCCGCCACTGATAGGTCGGGTACGTCGGCGCGATCGCGGTGAGTTTCTTGTCCTTCCACAGCTTCAGGAAGTCGAGCTGATCCTCGCCGTTGATCGGTGGCACGGGCTTGCCCGCGTCCAGGAACGCTTCGACCGCGGCGACCGCGACCGCCCCCGCATCCATCCAGACGCCGTCGATCGTGCCGTACCGCTGGATGTAGTCGTCGACGATCTTCTTGGTCTTGGCCGGGTCGCCGTCGGTGAACTCGACGCCGACCACGTTGACGCCGGCCTTGTCGAAGGCGACCTTCGCCGCGGACCAACGGGTTTCCAGCACGTCGACGCCGGGCAGGATACGCAACGCGAGCACCTTGCCGCCCGGCTTCATCTTCTGGGCGACGAACTCGGCAGAGACGTGGCCGAAGCCGTAGCCGCCAATCGGGTTGATGAACGTCACCGGGCAGCTCGTGTCGACGCCGCGGTCGAAGACGATGACCGGTAGACCCTTCTGGCAGGCGGCCTCGACGGCCGGAGTGAGCGTGGCGGTGGTGTTCGGCGAGACGATGAGCGCGTGACATCCCCTACCGAGCAGATCGTTGATGTCCGCGATCTGCTTCTGGTCCTTGCCCTCGGCGTCGACGTGGACGAACTCGCTGATCCGGTCCCGATGCGTGTCGACCTCGGCCTGCATGGTCTTGAATCCAACCTGCCGCCAGGGGTTGTTCAACCCGGCGTTGGAAAAGCAGATCTTGTGCGGCCCGGGCTTCTTGAACTTCGCGGTGTCCACCATCTTCGGGTTGAGCGCCTGCTCCCACGGCTTGCCGGCCGGCCCGGTCGGCTGGGCGTCGAGGAGTGCGAGCTCGTTGTCGTAGTCGGCCTGCACGAAGAACTTCGACTGTTCCCCGGTGCCGGACCCGGTGGCCTCGGACGTGGCGCTCGATGCGGGGGCGGTCGGTTCGTCGGTGGCACAGCCGGCGAGCGCGAGCAGGGCGCCGGCGGCCAGGGCTGCTATGGAAGGTCTCACGGAATCCCCTTTACCTGGACGAGGAACGCACGGACGAAACCGCCACGGCGAGCAGGATGATCGCGCCCTGGACGGTCGATCTGAGGGCGCCGGAGACGCCGTAGAAGTTCATCAGCGCGAAGAGCGTCTCGAGGGTCAGCGCGCCGAGCATCGCGCCGACGACCGAGCCGCGACCACCGCCGAGAGCGACGCCGCCGAGGACGACTGCGGTGATCGCGCCGAACTCCAGGCCGGCGCCGGCCTGGAACGAGACACCGCTGTACCCGCCGATCAGGATCGCCGCGACGGCTGCCGCCAGTCCGCTGAGGACGAATGCGATGGTCTTGGCACGCCAGACCCGTACGCCGCTGAGCTGGGCGGTCCGCGGGTTGCCGCCGACGGCGACCAGGGTCCGGCCGAAGTCGGAGCGGGTCAGGATCACGGCCAGTCCGACCGCGACGATCAGAACCAGGAGCGCGTACGGTATGCGGCCTAGTCCAGGCACATCCTCGAACGCACGCCGGCCGAACCGCCGGAACTCCTCGGAGAGCCCACCCTTCGGGGCGCCGTCGGACCACAGATAGACCGCGCCGACGAGGATCAGGAACATGCCGAGGGTGGTGATGAACGAGGGCACCCGCAACCGCGTCGTGACCAGGCCGTTGACCAGGCCGACGATGGCGCCGAAGGCGAGGAGCAGCACGACGACCGGCCAGGTGCGAGACGGCTCGCTGTCGATGAGCCGGGAGGCCACGACGACCTGCGCGGTGACCAGGGAGCCGACGGACAGGTCGAACTCGCCAGAGACGATCACGAAGTACTGGCCGGCGGCGAGCAGGATGATCGGCGTGGAGCGGCCGAGGAACGACATCAGTGACGGTGGGGAGAGAAAGTCGGGTTGTCGTATGGTGAGCAGGACCACCAGCACCGCGAGGACGGCGACGATGGGTAGGACGCTGCCGGGGCGAATCCGTAGAAGCCGCAACGGAAGCGGGCGACGCTCGATGGTGTGCATGGCTAGAACGCCGCCTTCCGCAGGGCCCGCCGGGCGTAGATGGCGACCGCCGCGATGATGATCACGCCACGGATCACCTGCTTGAAGAAGGCGTCGACCTCGAGCTGGTTGAAGATCGCGTCGATGCTGGCGAGCAACAGCACGCCGCCGACGGTGCCGACCACGCCACCGCGCCCGCCGGCCAGGGCGGTGCCACCGAGGACCACCGCGGCGATCGACTCCAGGTCGTACAGGCCCTCGGTGCCCACCCGCGGCGCACCCGAGCCGAGCCGGCTGGCGAGGTAGACCCCGGCTAGGCCGGCACAGAGCGAGCACAGTACGTGGGCGGTGACGAGGACGCGGCTGTTGCGCACCCCGGAGAGCCGGGCGACCTCCGGGTCACCGCCCACGGCGAGCAGGTGGTGGCCGAAGCGGGTGCGGGCGAGCGCGAACCAGGCCGCGGCGGCGACGGCGAGCAGCAACAGGAACGACACGGGCACCGGTCCGACGCGCTGGTAGCCAAGGCTCTGCACCAGCACGGGGGCGGTCTTGCCGGCCGGGCCGTCGTAGCCGTTGTCGAGGTACCCCTTCAGCAGCAGCGCGACGCCGACGGTCGCGATGAACGCGTTCATCCGCGCCTTGGTGACCAGAAGGCCGTTGAAGAGGCCGATCGCGGCGCTGACCGCGAGCGCCAGGCCGATCGCCGGCAACAGCGCCCCGTTGTCACCGCCCATGGTCTCGGCGGTGACGAGAGTACTGAGGCTGACCACGTACGCCACGGACAGATCGAGGGAACCACCGACAATGACCAGGGTCTGCCCGACGGCGACGAGCCCGAGACCGGCGGCGACGTGCAGCAGGCTCACCGTCGTCGGCAAGCTGAACAGCTGGCCGCCGTCGAGCGTGACGACGAGCCAACCTGTTGCCAGGGTGAGGGCCAGCGCCCCGAACACGCCGAGCGAGGCCCGCCGGGCCGGCAGGGACAACGCGTCGCTCATGCCCGTCCCCGCTTCGCTGCGGGCGGCCGTGATGCTCCGCCCGCGCGGTACCCGATAATCCGCTCGCTCATGCGGACACCTCCCGCATACTGCCGACCGCCAGCGCCACGACGTCCTCCTCCGTCGCGCCAGCGGGTAGTTCGCCGGCGATCCGGCCGTCGCGCATGACAACGATTCGGTCGCTCATGCCCAGCAGTTCGGGCAGCTCGGACGAGATCATCAGTACCGCCGCGCCGTCGCGGGCGAGCTGGCGGACGAGGTCGTGGATGGCCGACTTGGATCCCACGTCGATGCCCCGGGTCGGCTCGTCGAAAAGCATGATCTTGGGACTGAGTGCCAGCCACCTGGCCAGTACGACCTTCTGCTGGTTGCCGCCGGACAGGAAACGGATCTCCTGGTCCTCCCCCGCGGCGCGCACCTGAACAGCGGCGAGCAGTTCCCGGAACCGGATGGCGCGGGCACCGCGGCCAGCCCAGCGCGGAACGACGGCACGGCTGGCCAGCAGGGCGTTGTCCAGCACCGACTGCCCGGCGACGATGCCCTCGCCCTTGCGGTCCTCGGTGACATAGGCGATACCGGCTCGCATCGCGGCGCGAGGCGAACGGAGCCGGACCGGCTCGCCGTCGAGCGTGATCTGGCCGGTCGTGAACGGCGAGACGCCGAACAGCGCGCGGGCCAGCGCCGACCGGCCGGAGCCCTGCAGGCCACCGACGCCGAGTACTTCGCCAGCGCGCAGCCGCAGGTCGATGCCGCGCAGCTTGTGGTTTCCTCCAGCCCTGACGCTGAGGCGGACCGGGCCGAGCTCCTCCGGCCGCGCACGGTCGGGATAGTAGCTGGACAGCTCCCGGCCGACCATGTGTCGCACCAGTTCGTCGACGCTCGTGTCTGCCGTGTCCAGTGTCGTCACCCGGCGGCCGTCCTTGAGTACGGTGATCCGGCTGGACAGCTCGAAGACCTCCTTGAGGCGGTGCGAAACGTACAGCACACCTATCCGCCGCTCTTGCAAGCGCCGTACCAGTGCGTAGAGCTGCTGAACCTCGTGGTCGGCCAGGGCCGCGGTGGGCTCGTCCAGAATGAGCAGCCGCGCGTCGAGCGCGAGCGCCTTGACGATTTCGACCACCTGCTGTTGTGCCACACCAAGTTGCCCCACGCGCGCGTCGGCCGGCAGTGCACTCTCCCCGATCGAGGCGAGAAGCGCGGCGGTGCGGTTGAGCATCGCCTTGCGGTCGACGAAGCCACGACGCAAGGGCTCCCGGCCCAGATACACGTTTTCGGCAACGGTGCGCTCGGGCAACAGGTTGAACTCCTGGTACACGACGCCGATGCCGATCCGCTGGGCGTCTCGCGGGCCGTGGAAGGTCCGCGGTGTGCCGGTGAACTCGACCCTGCCCTCGTCAGGTGCGTACACGCCGGACACCACCTTCATGAGCGTGGACTTGCCGGCCCCGTTCTCGCCGACGACGGCGTGCACCTCACCCGGCTCGACATCGAGGTCGACGCCCTGGAGGACCCGCACGCCGAGGAACGACTTGCCGATCCCCCGGAGGACAAGCAGCGGCGACGGCAGCGGGTCGGACATCACGGGCCCCTACGTCTGTAGTCAGCGGGATCGAGTCATCGACAGTCGAGTCGTTCGCGTACCGCGCAAAACAGCAGGCTCCGCCCGCAGCTTCGGCCGAAAAGCTGCGAACCCTCGCCTTTATGCGGTCAGAGATCGCACCCAGAGGGTAAATGCATTGATGAGCGCTGGCAATCCCACGACACCCGCCACAAAACGAGGTTCGCCGTTCGACCCGTCGACGCCGCCTCCTCAACGACCAACAACGAAACCGTTATGCAAGGATGTGTTATCCAACCCACCCCGCCAGAGTCGTATTGACATTTTCCGATATCTAGCTGCATGCTGGCCCGGCAGACCACGGGACAAGGTCACATCTGATGTGACGCTGCGTTACCTCCCCGAGGGACCTGACTGCCCGTCACGGCGGACGGCATGACGATCTGACGGCACAGGCACGCCTTCGACCCGACCAGGCCACCCTGGCGCATCGCAGGTGTCGCCCGCACGTGCCCGTGGTCGCGGCATCGTTGCCCGCCGAAATAGGAGACGGTATGCATCGCAGAACACTGATCTTCGGGGCGATCGCGGGCCTGCTGCTGTCGCTCGCGCTCGTCCAACCGGCGTCGGCGGCTCCGGCCTTCCGCGCCCTGCTGTTCACCAAGACAACCGGCTACCGGCACGACTCGATCCCCGCCGGCGTCGCGATGTTTCAGCAGCAAGCGGCGGCCGACAACTTCGAGCTCGTCCATTCCGAAGACGCCAGCGTCTTCACCCCGGCCAACCTCGCGACCTTCGACGTGCTCATCATGTTCCAGACCTCGGGCATGGTGTGGACCACGGCGGCCCAACGCCAGGCGGTGGAGGGATTCCTCGCCAGCGGCAAGGGCATCGTCGCCATCCACAACGCCACGGACATGGGTATCGAAAACGAATACCCGTGGTGGGACCAGACCATCAACGCCGGCGCACACATGCCGGAGCACTCCCCCGGCGTACTGCCCGGCACCGCCATCGTCGCCGACAAGAAACACCCGTCGACGGCCGGCCTGCCGGACCGTTGGAACCGCAGCGAGGAGTGGTACAACTTCGACCGCAACCCGCGCGGCGACGTCCACGTCCTGGTCACCGCCGACGAGCGCACGTACAACCCCGGCTCCCGCGCGATGGGTCCCGACCACCCGATCTCCTGGTGCCGCAACACCGCAGGCGGCCGGGTCTGGGCCACCGCCATGGGGCACGCGGCCGCATCCTACAGCGAGACGAACTTCCGCAACCACGTCCTCGGCGGTGTCAAGTGGGCGGCCGGTAACGAGCCCGGCGACTGCGGCGGCACCGTGTGGCGCAACTTCGAGAAACGCACCCTCGACGACAACACCGCCGACCCGATGGCCCTCGCGGTCGCCCCGGACGGGCGGGTGCTCTACGTCCAGCGGGCCGGGCAGCTCAAGATCTTCAAGCCGTCGACGAACACCACCGTCACGGCCGGCACGCTGAGCGTCTACACCGGCGGCGAGGACGGCCTCACCGGGCTGGCGCTCGATCCCGACTTCGCCAGCAACGGCTACGTGTACCTGTACCACTCACCGGCGAGCAGCGCGACCGACATCAACCGGGTCTCCCGGTTCACCCTCACCGGCGACACCCTGAACATGTCCAGCCAGGTAACCATCATCGACATCCCCGCGTACCGGGATCGCACCTTCCCCGAGCCCGGACACACCGGTGGATACATCGAGTTCGGCCCCGACGGAAACCTCTACATCGGCACCGGGGACGACACCCCGCCGAACCTCGACCCCAGCTGGCAGGGCTACGCCCCGCTGGACTGGCGGCCCGGTAAGGCCAACCTCGACGCCGCCCGGACCGCCGGCAACACCAACGACCTGCGTGGCAAGCTGCTGCGCATCCGGCCCTCGGCCAACGGTGGCTACACCATCCCGGCCGGCAACCTCTACCCGCAGGGCACGGCGCAGACCCGGCCAGAGGTCTACGCGATGGGCTTCCGCAACCCGTTCCGGTTCTCCATCGATCCGCAGACCGGCTGGGTATACCTGGCCGACTACGGCCCGGACCGGGGCGGCCCCGCCACGAACCGCGGTCCGGAAGGGCTTGTCGAACTCAACGTCATCAAGACCCCCGGCAACTACGGCTGGCCGTTCTGCCACGGCGACAACCAACCGTACGCGCCCTACAACCCGGACACCCGGGTGGTCGGCGCCAAGTTCAACTGCAACGCACCGGTCAACAACTCCCCCAACAACACCGGCCTGACCAACCTCAAGCCGGTTGTCGCACCGAACATGTGGTACGGCTACGGCACCTCGCCGACCTTCCCCGAGCTCGGTGCCAACGGCGCGGCACCGATGGGCGGGCCGGTCTACCGCTACAACGCGGCAAACCCGTCACAGACCAAGTTCCCGCCCTACTACGACGGCGTCCACTTCTTCTACGAGTGGGAGCGCGACTACATCAAGGAGGTCCACTTCGACTCGGCCACAGCGGTCACCCGGACCAACCCCTTCATGCCGGCCGGCAACTTCAACAAGCCCATGGACATGGAGTTCGGCCCGGACGGCTCGCTGTACCTCGTCGAATGGGGCTCCAGCTTCGGCGGCGGCAACAACGACTCCGGTCTCTACCGCATCGACTACATCCAGGGCGGCCGGTCACCGGTCGCCAAGGCCACCGGCACACCCACCAGCGGGTCCGCACCGCTGACCGTGCAGTTCAACAGCGCCGGCACGGCAGACCCGGACCCCGGTGACACTCTGCGCTACCAGTGGACCTTCGGAGACGGCGCCACCTCCACGGCGGCCAACCCGTCCCACACCTACACCAGCAACGGCAACTACACCGCCCAGCTCAAGGTCACTGACAGCTCTGGCAAGTCGGCCTTCGCCAACGTGCAGATCGTCGTCGGCAACACGGCGCCGGTGGTGACCATCACCGTGCCGGTCAACGGTGGCATGCTCACCTTCGGCGACAAGGTGCCCTACACCGTCACGGTCACCGACCCGGACGGCGGGGTGATCGACTGCACCAAGGTGTTCGTCAACCCGGCTCTCGGCCACGACGACCACGAACACGAGACCACGGACTACCCGGGATGCTCGGGAACCATCCCGACCGAGTTGCTCGGCGGGCACCCTGACGGAGCCAACCTGTACTACGTCCTCAACGCCCGATACACCGACAGCGGTGGGCCCGGTGGTGCGACCCCGCTCACCGGCAGGGCCAGAGCCATCCTGCACCCCAAGCACAAGCAAGCCGAGTACCACACCAGCCAATCCGGTGTACGGGTCATCGACCACGCCGCCGCCGAAAGCGGCAAGCGAATCGGCGACATCTCCAACAACGACTGGGTGGCGTTCAACCCGATGAGCCTGTCGGGCATCACCAACGTCAGCTACCGGCTGTCGTCACCGAGCGGCGGTGGATCCATCGAACTGCGTGCCGACTCACCCACCGGCACACTGCTGGCCACCACACCGGTGCCCAGCACCGGCGGGTGGGAGAACTACCAGTCCACGCCGGCGGTGAACACCGCTGCCCTCGCCGGCACGCACACGCTCTACATGGTGTTCAAGGGCACGGCGACCAACTGGTTCGACCTCGACTCGTTCAGGTTCGGCGGCACCGGGGTCGGCGAGCCCAGCACCGGCGGCGGTGTGGCCGGCCGGACCTGGACCGTGGCGGCGCAGCACAGCAGCAAGTACATGGACGTCAACGCTGCCTCCACCGCCGACGGCGCCCAGATCGTCCAGTGGGCGGCCACCGGCGGAAACAACCAGAAATGGCAGGCCGTGGACGCCGGAAGCGGTGCCGTCTACCTGAAGGCTGTGCACAGCAACAAGTGCCTCGACGTGACCGGTGGCTCCACCGCCCAGGGCGCGTTCCTGCAACAGTTCACCTGCAACAACAGCAACCAGCAGAAGTTCCTCGTCACACCCACCACCACATCGGGCGTCTACACCGTCAAGAGTGTCCCCAGTGGGCTCTGCGTCGACGTCAACGGCGGCGCGACCACCGACGGTGCACGCCTCCTCCAATGGAGCTGTCACAGCGGCACCAACCAGCAGTGGCGGTTCAGCCCCGCATAGCCGATCCGGAGGGACCGCTCCGGTGCGCACCCGCGCACCGGAGCGTCCTCCCTACGACACCGTGAGGCACCACATGGTCGTTTCGAGATCCCGGCGTTCGCTGTCTGTGCTGAGCGCCACCCTTCTCCTGCTCTCCGTCGCCGGTATCGCGGTGGCGGCGCCCATTGAACCGGGGCAGAGCGCCCCTGTCGTGGGCGTCCAGTCCGGACGCTGCCTGGATGTCTCAGGGTCCGGCAATGGCACCCAGGCGCAACTGTGGGACTGCACCGGAGCAACGAGCCAGACCTGGACCTACACCTCGAGCAAGCAACTGATGGTGCACGGCAACAAGTGCCTGGACGCCAACGGTCGGGGCACCAGCAACGGCACGGCCGTCATCATCTGGGACTGCCACGGCGGCACGAACCAGCAGTGGAACGTGAACGCGAACGGCACGATCAGCGGAGTACAGTCCGGGCTGTGCCTGGATGCCAACGGCGCCGGAACGGCGAACGGCACGAGGCTCATTCTCTGGTCCTGCCACGGCGGCACCAATCAGCAGTGGAACTCCCCCACCACGCCGCCCCCCAC
>NZ_SMKF01000200.1 GCF_004348325.1 Micromonospora sp. KC213
GCGTCGAGCCGAGGAGGCGGTCATGTCCCTTACCCCAGCTCCGCCCGCACCGCCCCCGTCCGGCTCGACCGGCCCCACCACGGATGCGGCGGATCTGCGCGGCTTCGGGTACGAGCCGGAGCTACGCCGCAGCATCGGCAGCTACGCGTCGTTCGCCGCCGGTTTCTCGTTCGTCTCGATCCTCACCACGGTCTTCCAGCTGTTCGCCTTCGGCTTCTCCTTCGGCGGCCCGGCCTTCTTCTGGACCTGGCCCCTGGTCTTCGCCGGCCAGTTCATGGTGGCGCTCAACTTCGCCGAACTCGCCGCCCGCTACCCACTGTCCGGCTGCATCTACCAGTGGTCCCGGCGACTCTCCAACGCCGCGGTCGGCTGGTTCGCCGGCTGGGTCATGATCATCGCCCAGATCGCCACCGTCGCGGCCGCCGCGATCGCCCTTCAGGTGGTGCTCCCCTCCATCTGGTCCGGGTTCCAGCTCGTCGGCGGCGACCCGTCGCTGACCTCGACGAGTGGGGCCACCAACGCCGTCATCCTCGGCTCGATCCTGATCGCGCTGACCACGCTGGTGAACGTCATCGGCGTGCGGCTGATGGCGATCGTCAACAGCACCGGGGTGACCCTCGAGATCATCGGGGTGGCCGCGGTGGTGGTGCTCCTGCTGGTCAACGTCGAACGCGGCCCGGGCGTCGTCTTCGACACCGGCGGCACCGGCACCGGACTGGCGTACGTCGGGCCGTTTTTGGTCTCGGCGCTGATGGCGGCCTACGTGGTGGTCGGCTTCGACAGCGCCGGTGAGCTGAGCGAGGAGACCCGCGACCCGCGCCACACCGCCCCCCGGACGATCCTGCGGGCGCTCGCCGCCTCCGGCATCGGCGGCGGGCTGATGCTGCTGGTCGCGCTGATGGCGGCGCCGAGCCTCACCGACGGTCGGCTCGCCACCGAGGGTCTGCCGTACGTGCTGACCAGCCGGCTCGGCGAGACCGGCGGCCGGATCCTGCTGATCGACGTGGCGATCGCCATCGCGGTCTGCACCCTGGCCATCCAGACCGCCGGCAGCCGGATGGTCTTCTCGATGGCCCGCGACGGCGTGCTGCCGTTCTCCGGCGCGCTGCGCAAGGTGTCGCCGCGCACCGGTACCCCGGCGTTGCCCGCCATCGTCGTCGGTGCCGGCGCGATCGGGGTGCTGCTGGTCAACATCGGTCAGGCCGCCCTGTTCACCGCCATCACCAGCGTCTGCATCGTCATGCTCTACATCGCCTACGCCCTGGTCACGGTCCCGCTGCTGGTACGCCGGCTCAAGGGCTGGCCGAACGGCGAGCAGGCGGCGAGCACCGAACGTGGCGGCGGGCTGTTCGCCCTCGGCCGGTTCGGGATCGTCGTCAACGTCCTGGCGGTGCTCTACGGCATCGGCATGATCCTCAACCTCGGCTGGCCGCGGCAGGAGATCTACGACCCCGCCGGCACCCACTGGTACCTGCACTACTTCTCGCTGTTGTTCATCGGCGGCGCACTGCTTCTGGGTGGGCTGGCCTACCTGCGCTACCGCACCCGTGCCCTGTCCCTGCACCCGCCGCGGCTGCCGTTCGCGACCGCCGTCGCGGAAGGAGAGACCGCATGACCGGCTCCACCGCCACCACCGCCGGTGCCCGTGAGCACGCCCGCGCCCAGGACGGAACCGTCGTCGAGTGCATGCCGATCGTGCCGGCCACCCGGCTCGGCGAGAACCTCACCTGGGCCGAGACGATCCCCGGCGGCGGGTACGCGAGCAAGCGGCTCGCCCGCGGCACCCGGCTGCGGCTGACCGACCCGCACGGCGACGCCTGCGTCTCGGTGCTGCTGTTCAACGCCGACGAGCCGTGGGAGCGGCTCAACGTCGCCGACACCGTCAAGGTGCTCTGGCAGGCGTACGTCGGCGAGGGCCACCTGCTCCTCTCCGACCAGGGGCGGGTGCTCGCCTCGGTCACCGCCGGGGCACGGGACCGCTCCGACACCTTCTGCGGCACCTCCACCCGGGCCAGCAACACCGAACGGTACGGCGACGGCAGCCCGCACGGCCCGTCGCCCGCCGGGCGGGAACTGCTCACCCTGGCCGCCGCGAAACACGGCCTGACCCGCCGGGACCTGCCCCCGAGCATCTCCTTCTTCCAGGGGGTACGCGTCGGCGACGACGGCAGGTTCACCTGGCTCGGCTCGGCTGGCCCGGGAGGCAGCGTCGAGCTGCGCGCCGAAATGCCGGTCACGGTGCTGCTCGCCAACGTCCCGCACCCACTCGACCCGCGCGAGGCGTACACCTGCTCCCCGGTCGAGATCAGGGCCTCAAGCGGAGCCCCCACCGCGCCGACCGACCAACTCTGGTCCCGCTCGCCGGAGGGCGAGCGCGCCTTCCTCAACACCGCCGACTACCTCACCGCCCGGGGGATCGCATGACCGCTCTGGTTACGGGAACAACCGTCCTCGCCGAGACCGTCGCCGCCCGCGCGCCCTGGTCGGCGATCGTGCGAAGCGGACAGGTGCTGACCATCGTCGACCTGCACGGCAACCAGGCCGTCGACTGCCTGCTCTACAACGCCGACGACACCGCCGAGCGGTACTCGGCGCCGGACACCCTCGCCGCGCAGGGCGGCATCTTCCTCACCACCGGCAGCGTGCTGCGCTCCTGCGAGGGCCGGCCGCTGATGACCGTCGTGGCCGACGAGGTGGGCCGGCACGACACCGTCGGCGGCGCCTGCAGCCGCGAGTCCAACACCCTGCGGTACGGCCACCACACCAAGCACCAGCACGCCTGCGTCGAGAACTTCCTGATCGAGGCAGCCCGCTGGGGGCTCGGCAAACGGGACCTGGTCAGCAACATCAACTGGTACATGAACGTCCCCGTGGACCCGGACGGCAGCCTCGGCATCGTCGACGGCATCTCCGCGCCCGGCCTGCGCGTCGCCCTGCGCGCCGAGATGGACGTCCTGGTCCTGGTGTCGAACTGCCCCCAGATCAACAACCCGTGCAACGGCTTCGACCCGACGCCGGTGCGCATGGTCGTCACCGCCCCCTGACGCGAAAGGACGGTCCCATGTTCGACACCCTGCTCGTGGCCAACCGGGGCGAGATCGCCAGCCGGGTCATCCGCACCGCCGCCCGGATGGGCCTGAAGACCGTCGCCGTCTTCTCCGACCCCGACCGGGCCGCCCCGCACGTGCGGGCGGCCGACCTGGCCGTACGGCTCGGCCCGGCCCCCGCCCGGGACAGCTACCTGCGCATCGACCGCGTTCTCGACGCGGCGCGGTCCACCGGCGCCGGCGCCGTGCACCCCGGCTACGGATTCCTCTCCGAGGACGCCGGATTCGCCACCGCCGTCGAGCAGGCCGGACTCGCCTTCGTCGGGCCGACACCCGCGCAACTGACCGCCTTCGGCGCCAAGCACACCGCCCGGGACCTCGCCCGGGCCGCCGGAGTGCCGATGATCGAGGGAACCGGCCTGCTGTCCGGCCTCGACGAGGCGCTCGACGCCGCCGAACGCATCGGCTACCCGGTCATGGTCAAGGCCACCGGCGGGGGCGGCGGCATCGGCATGCAGGCCTGCCACACGCCGGAAGAGCTGACCGCCGCGTACGACCGGGTCGAGCGTCTCGCCGTGGCCAACTTCGGCAGCGGTGGTGTCTTCCTGGAACGGTTTGTGCAGCGGGCCCGGCACGTCGAGGTGCAGGTCTTCGGCGACGGCCGGGGCCGCGTCGTGGCGCTCGGTGACCGCGACTGCAGCCTGCAGCGCCGCAACCAGAAGGTGATCGAGGAAGCGCCCGCGCCGGGACTGCCGGACGCGGTCCGCGAACAGCTGCACCGCTCGGCGGCGGCGCTGTGCGCGTCGGTGCACTACCGGTCGGCCGGCACCGTCGAGTTCGTCTACGACGCCGAGCGTGAACAGGCCTCGTTCCTCGAGGTCAACGCCCGCCTGCAGGTCGAGCACCCGGTGACCGAGGAGATCCTCGGCATCGACCTGGTGGAGTGGATGCTGCGCCTGGCCCAGGACGACGACACCGTCCTCGACACCCCCCGCCGGGCCAGCGGCGCCGCCGTCGAGGCCCGCCTCTACGCCGAGGACCCGACCCAGGGACACCGGCCCAGCGCCGGCCTGGTCACCGACGTGAGCTTCCCCGAAGGCGTCCGCGTCGACGGCTGGGTGGCGGCCGGCACCGAGGTGACCACCTCCTACGACCCGATGCTCGCCAAGGTGATCGTCAGCGCCGCGACCCGCGACGAGGCGTACGCGAAGCTGCGCGACGCCCTCGCCGCCACCCGCGTCGACGGCATCGAGACCAACCTCGGCCTGCTGCGCGCCGCCGCCGCCGACCCGGCGGTCCTGGCCGCGCGGCACTGCACCGCCACCCTCGCCGGGGTACGCGACGACGAGCCGCGCATCGTCGTCGAACGGCCCGGCACGCTGACCGCCGTGCAGGACTGGCCCGGGCGCACCGGCCTGTGGGAGGTCGGCGTCCCACCGTCCGGGCCGATGGACGACCTGTCGTTCCGCCTCGGCAACCGGGCGCTGGGCAACCCCGAGGGCGCGCCGGGTCTGGAGTGCACCGTCGACGGCCCGGCGCTGCGTTTCACCGCCCCGGCCATGGTCTGCGTGACCGGCGCGTCCGCGCCGGTCACCGTCGACGGCGTGCCGGTGCCGCGCTGGGAGCCGGTCGAGGTTCCGGCCGGCGGCGTGCTGGACGTCGGCCGGGCGACCGACGGTGGGCTGCGCAGCTACGTGCTGGTGGCCGGCGGCATCGACGTGCCGCGGTACCTGGGCAGCGCGGCCACCTTCACCCTCGGCCAGTTCGGCGGCCACGGCGGACGGGCGCTGCGCGTCGGCGACGTCCTGCGGCCGGGCTCGCCCACCGGGCCCGTCGCCGGTCCGGTGCCGCTGGGCGAGCGGCCGGCGATCCGGCGGGACTGGCGGATCGCCGTCACCGAGGGGCCGCACGCGGCCCCCGAGTTCTTCCTGCGCGCGGACATCGACGCCTTCTACGCCGCGCAGTGGCAGGTGCACTTCAACTCCGCCCGCACCGGCGTCCGCCTGGTCGGCCCGAAACCCCGCTGGGCGCGTACCGACGGCGGCGAGGCCGGGCTGCACCCGTCGAACATCCACGACACCCCGTACTCGGTCGGCGGGGTCGACTTCACCGGCGACGTGCCGATCCTGCTCGGACCCGACGGGCCCAGCCTGGGCGGGTTCGTCTGCCCGGCCACGGTGGTCACCGCCGAACGCTGGAAACTCGGCCAGCTCAGCCCCGGCGACACCGTACGGTTCGTGCCGGTCTCCGACGACACCGCGGCGGCCCTGCGGGCCCGGCGGCTCACTCCGGTCACGCCGGTGGTCAGCGGCGACGACGGTGTCCTTGCCCGCCGCGAGGCGACCGACGCCGCCCCGGCCGTCACGTACCGCCGCTGCGGCGACGACAACCTGCTCGTCGAGTACGGGCCGATGACCCTCGACCTCGGCCTGCGGATGCGCGGGCACGCGCTGATGGACCGGCTCCGCGCCGAGGGCCTGGCCGGTGTCGTCGACCTCACCCCCGGCATCCGGTCGGTGCAGATCCACGTCGACCCCGACCGGCTGCCCGTACGCCGCCTGCTCGACCTGGTACGCGAGGTCGAGGACGAGCTGCCCGCCGCCCGCGACCTGGCGGTGCCGAGCCGGGTGGTGCACCTGCCGCTGTCCTGGGACGACCCGGCCACCCGGGAGGCGATCGCCCGCTACATGGCCGGCGTCCGTGACGACGCGCCCTGGTGCCCGTGGAACATCGAGTTCATCCGCCGGGTCAACGGCCTTGACAGCGTCGACGACGTCCACCGCACCGTCCACGACGCCAGCTACCTGGTGCTCGGGCTCGGCGACGTCTACCTCGGCGCGCCGGTCGCGACACCGCTCGACCCGCGGCACCGCCTGGTGACCACGAAGTACAACCCGGCCCGTACCTGGACGCCGGAGAACGCGGTCGGGATCGGCGGCGCGTACCTGTGCATCTACGGAATGGAGGGGCCCGGCGGCTACCAGTTCGTCGGCCGCACCGTGCAGGTGTGGTCGCGCTGGCGGCAGGCCGGCGGTTTCGAACCCGGTTCGCCGTGGCTGCTGCGCCACTTCGACCGGATCTCCTGGTACCCGGTGGGCGCGGAGGAACTGCTCGACCTGCGCGCCGACGTGGCCGCCGGGCGACACCGGCTACGGATTGAGGACGGCACCTTCCGCCTCGCCGACCACGAGGACTTCCTCGCCCGCAACGCCGCTTCCATCGCGGACTTCCGGCGGCGCCAGGCGGCCGCCTTCGGACAGGAACGCGCGGCGTGGACGGCGGCCGGCGAGTTCGACCCGCGCCCCGAGCCGGAGGCGCCGCCGGCCGCCGGAGAGGTGACCGTGCCCGAGGGAGGCGCGCTGGTCGAGGCGCCGTTCGTGTCCAGCGTGTGGCGCGTCGACGTGCGCCCCGGCGACCGGGTCGTCGCGGGACAGCCGCTGCTCGCGCTGGAGGCCATGAAGCTCGAGACGGTAATCACCGCCCCGCGGGACGGACACGTCGCGGACGTCCTCGTCACCCCCGGCGCCCAGGTCACGCCGGGAAGCCCACTGCTCGTACTCGCCGGAGGGACCACCACATGACCCCGCAGGACCGTGTCCGCGACGCGTACGCCCGGCTCGCCCTCGGCGAGCGCCCCGAAGCCTGGATCACCCTGCGCGAACAGGAAGACGTGCTGGCCGACGCGGTCACCCTGGAAGCCCGCCTGGCGGCGGGCGAGAGCCTGCCACTGGCCGGGTCGCTGCTGGCGGTGAAGGACAACATCGACGTCGCCGGGCTGCCCACCACGGCCGGCTGCCCCGGGTACGCCTACCGGCCGGCCCGCAGCGCCCCGGCCGTCCAGCGGCTCGTCGACGCCGGGGCCATCGTGCTGGGCAAGACCAACCTGGACCAGTTCGCCACCGGGCTGGTGGGGACGCGCAGCCCGTACGGCGCGGTGCGCGACGTCCGCGACCCACGGCGGGTCTCCGGTGGGTCCAGTTCCGGATCCGCGGTGGCCGTGGCCCTGGGCATCGCCGACCTCGCGTTGGGCACCGACACGGCCGGCTCCGGGCGGGTGCCGGCGGCGTTCCAGGGCATCGTCGGGAGCAAGCCGACTCGGGGCCTCGTTCCCGTCGAGGGGGTGGTGCCCGCCTGCCGCAGCCTCGACTGCGTGACCGTCTTCGCCCGCGGTCTCAGCGCGGCGCAGCAGGCGGTTTCGATCATGAGCGACCCGGTGTGGCCGGCGGACGCGCCCCTCGCGGCGCCGCCCCGGCCGGTGGTGGCGGTGCCGGAACGCCACGAACTGGTCGGCATGTCGCAGGAGTGGCTCGACGCCTTCGACCAGGCCGCCAAGGCCCTGGAGACCGCCGGCGCCCGACTGCGGCCGATCCGGCTCGCGCCGTTCCTCGACGCCGCGAAGCTGCTCTACGGCGGCGGCTTCGTCGCCGAACGGTACGCCGCCGTCGGCGCGTTCGTCGACGCGCACCCCGACGACGTCGACCCGACGGTGGGGGCCATCATCTCCGCGGCCCGGGACATCCCCGCGCACGTGCTCGTCGCCGACACCGAGCGCCTCGAACGGCTGCGCGCCGAGGCGATGGGGGCATGGGGCGACGCGGACGCGCTGCTGCTGCCCACCGCTCCGATCCACCCCACGATCGCGGAGGTCGCCGCGGATCCTGTGGGCGTCAACGCGCGCGTCGGGACGTACACGAACTTCTGCAACCTGTTCGGCCTGGCCGCCGTCGCCGTCCCGGCCGGCGAGACCAGCGACGGCCCCTTCGGTGTTCAGGTGATCACCCGGGGCTTCGCCGACGCGGTCGCGGCCGGCGTGGCCGCACTGCTGACCGGGAAGCCCGCTCCGGTCCCGGCCGCCGCCGGGCTGCGGCTGCTCGTCGTCGGCGCGCACCTGACCGGCCAGCCGCTCAACGGGCAGCTGACCACGGTCGGTGGCCGGTTCGTCGGCCGGGTCCGCACCGCCGCCGAGTACCGCCTGCACGCCCTGCCGACCCAGCCGCCGAAGCCCGGTCTGGTCCGGGTCACCTCCGGCGGGGCGAGCATCGACGGCGAGGTGTGGGAGCTGCCCCCCGCCGCGCTCGGCCCGTTCCTCGCCGCTCTGCCGGAACCCATGGTCCTCGGGCAGGTACGGCTCGCCGACGGAAGCGCCGTCACCGGCTTTCTCTGCGAAGCCACCGCCACCGAGGACGCTGTCGACATCACCGCGCACGGCGGCTGGCTCACCTACCTCGCGTCACGGGGCGCCCGATGAACGCAGTCACCCTGCTCGCGCCTCGTCACGTCCTCGCCGACCTGCTGCTCCGCCGCCTGTTCCGGCGGTGGGCAGCGGCCACCCGCACCGGGTCACCGTCGGCGCGGCGTGGTCAGCCCCGACTCGTACGCCCACACGACCAACTGGGCACGGTCGCGGCAGTGCAGCTTGGTCATCGCCCGGTTGACGTGTGTCTTGGCGGTCAACGGACTGATCACCATGCGCTCGGCGATCTCCTCGTTGCTCAGCCCTCGGGCGACGAACTCGACGATCTCCCGTTCCCGGGCGGTCAGCAGGCTCCGGCCGGCCGCCGGTTCGGCGGGCGGCTGGCCGGCGAGGAACTCGCTGATGACCGTACGCGTGACCGCCGGGGCGAGCAGTGCGTCGCCGCGAGCCACGACGGCGATGGCCTGCAGCAGATCGGCGGGGTCGGCGTCCTTGAGGAGGAACCCGCTGGCGCCCGCGCGGAGCGCGGCGAAGACGTAGGAGTCGAGCCCGTAGTTGGTGAGGATGAGCACGCGTACCGCGGCCAGGTCGGGGTCGGCGGCGATGCGCCGGGTGGCCTCGATGCCGTCAAGTCCCGGCATCTGCACGTCCATCAGCACGACGTCCGGCCGTAGGCGTCGCGACAGGTCGACTGCGGACGCGCCGTCGGCGACCTCACCGATGACCTCCAGGCCGTCCTCGGCTTGGAGCAAGGCCCGGAATCCGGCGCGCATCAGAGCCTGGTCGTCGGCGAGCAGAACCCGGATCATGTTGAATCGCCCAGCGGGAACGTGGCCCGTACCCCGAACCCACCGCTGTCGCGCGACGCGGCCTGCAGCGTGCCGCCCAGCCCGGTGACCCGCTCCCGCATGCCACGCAGGCCCACTCCTGGGGTCACCGGTCCGATCGGCGAAGCCTGACCGTCGTCGGTCACGCAGACGGTCAACTGCGCCGGGGCGTACTCGACGTGGACCTGCGCGGTGGCGGGGCCGGCGTGGCGGGCGACGTTGGTCAGGGCCTCCTGGACGACGCGGTAGCCGGCCTGGTCGACCTCGGCGGGCAGTTCCCGGGGCTGACCGGTGACGGTCACGTGCACCGGTACGCCGGCAGCCCGGGTCCGCTCGGCCAGCT
>NZ_SMKF01000201.1 GCF_004348325.1 Micromonospora sp. KC213
TATCTACACGCGTAAGATCGTCGGCAGCGTCAGGTGTGTATAAGAGACAGGGCCGGGATCGGTGGCGGCGGACACGATCTCGTTGCGCAACGCCAGGTAGCTGGAGTCGGCCCGGGTCTTCGGCCGGATCACCGAAAAATGATCGCCATCGACCACGCCGCCGGCGCGGAACAGCCCGTTGGCGTTGATCGGCGGGACGATGTTGTCCGTTATACCCGCGTAGGCGGCGATGTGCAGCGGCCATTCGTTCGGGCCGTACGCGTGCGCGTTCAGGATGCCGCGGTCCAACGCCCGATGGGTCTCAATGATCGTTTCCTGAAGCGGGCGCAATTCCCGTTCCTGGGGATTGCGCCACGGTATCGCCAGCCGGCGCAGCGACCGGGCGAACTCCGCGCCCGAATTGGGACAGGCGAACATCACCACGCGCCGGATCGGTGCCAGTTCGTACCCGGCGGCGCGGGTCAGGGTCCGGGCCAGGAACCGCTGGATCACCAGGCCGCCCTGACTGTGCGAGACCAGCACGATCCGTGTCGCCGTACCGACGTCGTCGCGTAGGTAGGTGCGGAGCCGGTCGGCGATGTCGTTGAGATGCGGGATCCGACGGTCCGGGCGGAGCCGGACGACCCGCGAGTCGTACGGGAAGAAGTGGGTGCGCAGCGCAGGCAGGTCCGGGTCGCCGGCCAGCAGCTCGGCCATCGGCTCCCAGGCCCGTGGGGAGGAGAAGAGACCGTGGACGAAGACCACGTCGACCGGATCCACCGGGCTCACCTCCCCTGCGGCTCGACCGTCACCGGCGCGGCGGAGGACGTCGGCCCCACCTCGGTCTCCGTCGGCCCGGCGGTCGGCTCGAGCGCCCGGGCCGGGGACCGGGTGGCCGCGACCACGTCGACCACCACGCGGGTGAGCAGGGTGGCCAGCGCCAGGAGCACGCAGACCGTCAAGACCGCCCGCGACGCCGGGCCGGGCGGTACGGCCCCGGCCAACACCAGCAGCGCCAGGGCGGTGCCGGCCATGATGGTGACGACGATGAACAGCGAGTACGCGCGCACCCGCGGGCGGGTCCAGAAGAGGACGCCGTCCGGGTCCGTGCGGCGAGGCCGACGATTTTGTTCGGCGAGGCGATCAAGAAAACGGGATTCCCAGATCAGTGCCAGCAGCAGTACCGGGAGAACCTGTGCGGCCGTGGCATAGAAGTCAGGGAACACCGTGACACCCTTCCCGGCGTTGTCGGAAGTCGTATCATCCAACCGTTCGCCATTGGCAAGGATCGCACGAATGGGCAGCACCGGATAGGCGTACGTCGTGGCGGCGGCGCTTTTCCGGGGCGCTCCGGCGACGATGGCCTAACCGCGACCATTGGCCCGTTGGTGGATAGTGTGGGACAGCAATGCGCCGGGCGGTCCTCGATCGTTACGCGGTTAGGGTCAGGGCAGGGCGCGGAGGAACCGTTCGGCGATCGGGACCGCGCTCGACGTGCTCGACCCACCCTGCTCGACGAAGACCGCGAACGCCACGTCACCCCGCCACCCGACGAACCAGGCGTGCGTGTGCGACGGGTCGTTGTCGTACTCGGCGGTGCCGGTCTTGCCGTGCACCGGGGCACCGGGCACGTCCGCGAGGGCCC
Organism: Micromonospora sp. KC213; assembly: GCF_004348325.1. GTDB lineage: Bacteria > Actinomycetota > Actinomycetes > Mycobacteriales > Micromonosporaceae > Micromonospora. Next base: position 1,625 of record NZ_SMKF01000201.1, read on the forward strand.
GGGCCGTGCCGGCCGTGACCACCTCGCGCATCATCGTCCGCAACGGCTCGACCGACTCGGCTTTCAGTTGCGGTCCGGGCTCGGCCGGCTTCGCGGGCGCGGGGTCGGTCACCAGCTTCGGCTGCTCGAACCGGCCCCGGGCCACCGCGGCGGTGGCGCCGGCCATGGCCAGTGGGCTGACCAGCGTGGTGCCCTGGCCGATCGCGGCGGCGGCCTGTTCGGTGGGGCCGCCGTCGGCGGAGATCCGGCCGGTGAAGACGTCCATCCCGAGGTCCCACTGCCCCTCCAGGCCCAAAGTGCGGCCGGCGCCGGCGAGCCCGTCGGGGCCCAGCTTCGGCGCGAGCGCGGTGAAGGCGGTGTTGCAGGACTTCGCGAAGTCCGTCCGGAACGGCACCGGGCCGAGGGCGAAGTCGTCGGAGTTCTTGAAGGAGCGGCCGTCGACCACGAACGTCTTCGGACAGTCCACCGTGGTGCCAGCGGTGACCGCGCCCCGGTCCAGCAGGCCGAGGGCGCTGACCATCTTGAAGGTGGAGCCGGGCGGCACCTGGGCGGTGAAGGCCAGGTTCTCGCCGGCCGCACCGGGGCCGTTGGCGGCGGCCAGCACCGCACCGTCACTGACCCGGACGGCGACCAGCGCGGAACGGCGTTTCTCGCCGCGCAGCGCGCCGTCGGCGGCGTTCTGGGTGGCGACGTCGAGAGTCGTGCGCAGCGGCTGCCCCGCGGTCGGCTCGTGCCGGTACACCTCGACCCCGGGCAGCGGGCGGCCGTCCGCTCCGTTGCGGGCGATCAGCACCGCGACCCCCGGCACGCCGCGCAGCCGGTCGTCGTACCGGCCCTGGAGGCCGCCGTGGCCGACCTGGTCGCCCTGGGCGTACTTTCCGGGGTGCCGGGCGAGGTCGTCGGCCTGCGCCTCGTCCACCGAACCGAGCAGCGCCCGAGCGAACTCCCGGGTGGGGGCGAGGTCCCGCTGCTCGGTGGCGAACTTCGTGCCGGGTAGGTGGTAGATGCGCGACTTGATCTGCCGGTACGCCTCGTGGCGCAACGTGACCACCTCGACGAAGGCGTCCGGATCCGCGGCGCTGAGCCGGCGGGGCAGGTCGGAGACGTCGACCGGCGGGGTGATCGGCGGCCGGACCGCCCGGAACGCGGCGTCGAGCCGCTTCGCCAGGGCGGTGGGGTCGTCCACCTCGCCGGGCTGCACCCCGATCCGGACCACCGGGCGGGGCGCCACGATCGGCTGCCCGGCCGCGTCGAGGACGGCGGCGCGGGTGGGGCGCTCCCGGCGCAGGGTCAGCCGGTCGCCCTTCTCGACCTGCTCGTGGACGATCTGCGGCTCCCAGATCAGCTGCCACTGGTCGCCCTTGCCCTGACGCAGCCGCAGCGGGCGGTCGTACGCCCAGGTGGCTCCGCCCGGCAGCGACCATTCCACCCGGATCGGCACCGTGGCGATGTCCTTGGTGACCGTGGCCTCGCCGGTGCGGCGCAGCGTGGGCGGGGTGGCCGCCAGCTCCCCGGAGAGCGCCTTGAGCTCTTCGGCCACCTGATCGGCGGGCAGCCGGGTGCCGGTCGGGTCGCGGAAGCCGACCGCGTCGAGGTCGCCCGAGCGCCACCCGGCCAGGAACGCATCCACGTCGCGCTCCGGCCCGCCACCGTCGGAACACCCGACGAGCACGCCGGCGGTCAGCACGGTGGCGGCCAGCGTCGCGAACCTCCGGCGGGCCGGAGTGCGGAACCGGTGGTACGGGTAGGACAGGCTCATGAGCCTTACACCTCCGTGGTCTCGACGCCGCCCCGCAGGCTAGTACGGGCCGACTTTCCGTACCGACCGGCATGCCGGCACGCTGCGTGAAGACGATCCGACACAGGTGTGATGAACATCGCCAGTCGGGGTACTCGGCGACCGGCCGACCACGGATCTGCAACAGGCGAAAGGACGACAGTCCCGAACCGGACGTCCGGCCGGTGGTCCGCCGACGTACGGGCCGAAGGGCAGGCCCTAGGCTGGGCGGCAGAGTGACCCACAACGCGGTGGGTCGAGGGGAGTGGCACCGATGGACCGGCGTCCGGCGATCAAACCGGGACCCGACCTCCGGCAGGCTGACACCGGCCGGGACGACAGCTTCGATTCGGCGACCGACGGGGACGGCTTCGGTCGACTCGACACAGGAGTGACCGGCTTGACCGGTTCGAGATCCGACGCCCGTTATGACCTGAGCCTGCCGACCGAGGTGCTCGGCGCGGACGGGGAGGACGGCGAACTCGACGAGCCGGTGCCCAACGCGGAACGCCTGGTGGCGCAGGCAGTGGCGTTGGCCGGTGACGACCAGGACGCCGCGACCCTGGTGAGCCGGTTCTGGCGGTTCGCCCCGGACGAGGAGCTGATCGGGTTCACGGCCGAGGAGATGCTGACGGCCGCCCGGGCACACCGGGAGCTGGCCCAGCAGCGGGTGCCCGGCGAGTTGAAGCTGCGTATCCACTCACCCGACGCCGAGCAGCACCACACGGTCATCGAGATCGTCACCGACGACATGCCGTTCCTGGTCGACTCGGTGACGGCGCTGCTGAACTCGCATCACCTGGACGTGCACCTGTTGGTGCACCCGCTGGTCGTGGTCCGTCGCGAGCCGCTGGGCCGGCTGACCGAGGTCTGCGCCGACGTCGAGCCGGACGACGCGATCGCCGGCGACCTGGTGGAGAGCTGGATGCGGATCGAGACCGACCCGGTCCGCGACCCGGAGGAGCGGGAGAAGCTCCGCCGCGAACTACAACGGGTGCTCACCGACGTGCGCGAGGCCGTCGAGGACTGGCCGAAGATGCGCCAGCGGGCGCTGGCCCTCGCCGACGAGTTGGCCGCCGCGCGCACCTCGGACAACCGCCCGCCGGTGCCGGAGAAGGACATCACCGACTCGGTGGAGTTGCTGCGCTGGTTGGCCCACGACCACTTCACCTTCCTCGGCTATCGGGAGTACCGGCTGGTGGACCGCGCCGACGGCCGCGGCCCGGCGCTGGAGGCGGTGCTCGGCACCGGCCTGGGCATCCTGCGGTCGGACTCCCCGGAGGCCCGGTCGTTGTCCTCCATGAACCCGGAGGCGCACGAGAAGGTGCTGGAGAAGCGCCTGCTGATCATCACGAAGGCGAACTCGCGGGCCACCGTGCACCGCTCGGCGTATCTGGACTACATCGGCTTCAAGATCTTCGACGAGACCGGGTCGGTGGTCGGCGAGCGACGCTTCCTGGGCCTGTTCTCCACCGCCGCGTACCGGACCAGCGTGCAGGAGCTGCCGGTGGTCCGGCGCAAGGTCGCCGAGGTGCTGGACCGCTCCGGGCTGAGCCTGCGCAGCCACTCCGGCAAGGACCTGCTGCAGATTTTGGAGACGTACCCGCGCGACGAGCTGTTCCAGATCAAGACCGACGACCTGTACCACGCGGTGACCGGCGTGCTGCGCATGGCCGGCCGCCGGCAACTGCGCGTCTTCTTGCGCCGGGACGCCTACGGGCGGTTCATCTCCTGCCTGATCTACCTGCCCCGGGACCGCTTCACCACCCAGAACCGGCTGCGCATGCAGGACATCCTGCTGCGCGAGCTGAACGGCGTCGGGGTCGACTACACCACCCGGGTCACCGAGTCGATGCTGGCCCGGGTCCACTTCATCGTCCGGACCGACCCGACCAACCCGCCCGGCGACATCGACGCCGACCTGCTCGCCGAGGAGCTGGCCGACGCGACCCGGCTGTGGGACGACGACTACCGGCTGGTGCTGGAGCGCAAGCTCGGCGACGAGCAGGCCAAACACCTGTTCGCGCGGTACGCTGACGCCTTCCCGGAGGGCTACAAGGACGGGCACACCCCGTACGAGGCGATGAAGGACCTCGCCAAGCTGGAGCTGCTGGAGGAGCCCGGCCAGCTGGAGATGCACCTGTTCCGCAAGCAGTTCCCGCCACGGACAGGTGGCGGCCGGGGCGTGGACGTCGACGACATCATGGACGTCCGGTTCAAGGTCTACCGGTACGGCGAACCGATGATGCTCTCCGCCGTGCTCCCGGTGCTGCACTCGCTCGGCGTCAAGGTGGTCGACGAGCATCCGTACGAGGTGGACCGGATCGACGGTCGGGTCTTCCTGTACGACTTCGGTCTGCGGCTGCCCGAGGGGCACCAGGAGCTGGCCGAGGTCCGCCCGCACGTGGAGAACGCCTTCGCCGCCGCCTGGCGGGGCGAGGCCGAGGTGGACGGCTTCAACGAGCTGGTGCTGCGTGCCGGTCTCACCTGGCGGCAGGTGGTGGTGCTGCGGGCGTACGCGAAGTACCTGCGCCAGGCCGGCACGGTCTTCTCACAGGAGTACATGGAGCAGACCTTCATCGCGTACCCGCGGATCGCGGCGCTGCTGGTGGAACTCTTCGAGGTGCGGTTCGCCCCGGGCGCGGCGACCGCCGAGCAGCGCCGGGAGCGCAGCGGCGAACTCGTCGCCGCGATCGGCGAGGCGCTGGACGAGGTGGCCAGCCTGGACCAGGATCGGATCCTGCGGTCGTATCTGACCCTGATCCAGGCCACCCTGCGGACCAGCTTCTACCAGAAGCGCGTCGACGGGCGGCCGAAGTCGTACGTCGCGTTCAAGCTGGACCCGCAGGCGATCCCGGAGCTGCCGGCGCCACGGCCGAGGTTCGAGATCTTCGTCTACTCACCCCGCTTCGAGGGGGTGCACCTGCGGTTCGGGCCGGTCGCTCGGGGCGGCCTGCGCTGGTCCGACCGGCGGGAGGACTTCCGCACCGAGGTGCTCGGCCTGGTCAAGGCGCAGATGGTGAAGAACGCCGTGATTGTGCCGGTGGGCGCGAAGGGCGGCTTCGTGCTCAAGCGGAAGCCGGGGGACCGGGACGAGGCGGTCGCCTGCTACCAGGAGTTCGTCGGCGCGATGCTCGACGTCACCGACAACATCGTCGCCGGGGAGATCGTGCCCCCCACCGACGTGGTCCGGCACGACGGCGACGACCCGTACCTGGTGGTGGCGGCCGACAAGGGCACGGCGACGTTCTCCGACATCGCCAACGAGATCTCCGCGGCGCACCGGTTCTGGCTCGGCGACGCGTTCGCCTCCGGCGGATCCGCCGGGTACGACCACAAGAAGATGGGCATCACCGCCCGGGGCGCCTGGGAGTCGGTCAAGCGGCACTTCCGGGAGCTGGGCCACGACACCCAGACCCAGGACTTCACCGTGGTCGGCGTCGGCGACATGTCCGGCGACGTGTTCGGCAACGGGATGCTGCTGTCGCGGCACATCCGGCTGGTGGCCGCCTTCGACCATCGGCACATCTTCCTGGACCCGGATCCGGACGCCGCGACCTCGTGGCAGGAGCGTAAGCGACTGTTCGACCTGCCCCGGTCGTCCTGGGAGGACTACGACCCGAAGCTGATCTCCGCCGGCGGCGGGGTGTACCCGCGTACCGCCAAGTCGGTGCCGATCTCGCCGCAGGTCCGCACGGTGCTCGGCCTCGACGACGACGTGACGCGGCTGTCGCCGCAGGAGTTGATGAGGGCGATTCTCACCGCGCCGGTCGACCTGTTCTTCAACGGCGGCATCGGCACCTACGTGAAGGCTTCCAGCCAGACCAACGCGGAGGTGGGTGACAAGTCCAACGACGCGATCCGGGTGGACGGCAGGAGCCTGCGCTGCCGGGTGGTCGGTGAGGGCGGCAACCTGGGCTGCACCCAGCTCGGCCGGATCGAGTACGCCCTGGCCGGCGGCCGGCTCTACACCGACTTCATCGACAACGCGGCGGGAGTGGACTGCTCCGACCACGAGGTGAACATCAAGATCCTGCTCAACACGGCGGTCGCCGACGGGGTGCTCGACATCGCCGAGCGGGACCAGCTGCTCGCCGAGATGACCGACGAGGTCGCCGAGCTGGTGCTGCGGGACAACTACGACCAGGCGCGGGCGATCAACAACGCCCAGGCCCAGGCGACGTCCCTGCTCCCGGTGCACCGTCGGATGATCAACGAGCTGGAGCGGGCCGGCCAGCTCGACCGGGCGTTGGAGGCGTTGCCGCCGGACGAGGAACTGGCGGTCCGCGCCGAGTCCGGGCTGACCGCGCCGGAGTTCGCGGTGCTGCTCGCGTACGTCAAGATCGTTTTGGAGCGGGAGATCCTGGCCGACGGGCTCGCGGACGAGGAGTGGACGACCGACGTCCTGGTCAACTACTTCCCCACGCCGATGCGCCAGCGGTTCGCCGACCGGATGGCCCGGCACCGGCTACGCCGGGACATCGTCACCACGGTGCTGGTCAACGAGGCGATCAACCGGGGCGGCATCTCGTTCGTCTTCCGGGTGGTGGAGGAGACGGCCGCCTCGCCGGCCGACGTGATCCGGGCGTACGTGGTGGTGCGCGAGGTGTTCGGGCTGCGCGAGCTGTGGGACGCGGTCGAGGCACTGGACAACAAGGTCTCCCCGGAGGTGCAGACCAACGTCTACCTGGACACCCGGCGACTGCTCGACCGTGCGGTGCGCTGGCTGGTCACCAACCGGCGTTCGCCGATCGACGTGCCGGCGGAGATCGACCGGCTGCGGTCCGGGGTGGCCCGGCTCCTGCCCGACCTGGAGACCCGTTTCCACGGCCGGGAACGCGAGTCGCTGGCCGCGCACATCGACGAGATGACCGCACGAGGGCTGCCCCGACAACTGGCTGAGCAGGCCACCCGGCTGATGTACAGCTTCGGCCTGCTGGACGTGGTGGAGACCGCAGCCGCGAGCGGACGGGACGTCGACGAGGTCGCCTCGGTCTACTTCGTCCTGTCCGACCTGTTCCGGGTGGACTCCCTGCTGTCCAAGATCTCCCTGCTGCCCCGGGAGGACCGCTGGCAGACGCTGGCCCGGATGGCGCTGCGCTACGACCTGTACGCCGCGCTGGCCGCGCTCACCGCCGAGGTGCTCGACTCCACCCCGGACCGCCTGCCGGCGCAGGACCGGGTACGCGAGTGGGAGCAGTCGAACGCCACCTCCATCCACCGCGCTCGCCGGGCGATGGGGGAGTTCGACGAGTCGCGGGCCGACCTGGCCGCCCTCTCGGTGCTGCTGCGCCAGATCCGCACCCTGGTGCGGACCTCCGCCGCGGCCTGAGGCGTCCGTCGACGTGCCTCCGGTGCTCGCGCCCGGAGGCACGCCGTGCGGGCGTCAGGAGGTCATCCTCGCGAAGACGATGACGTTGTCGGTGTAGCCCCCGGCAGCCTTGTCGAACACCCCGCCGCAGGTCACCACCCGCAGCGCCGGGACGTCACCCGGCCCGTAGACCAGCTCGCTGGGGAACGTGTCCTTCGGGTACGACCGGACCTCGTCCACGGTGAAGGTGGCGCGCGTGCCGTCGGCCCGGGACACCGTGATGGTGTCGCCCTTCGTCAGCGAGCCGAGCGAGAAGAACACGGCCGGGCCGAGCTTCGCCGAGTCGACGTGCCCGACGATCACCGCGTTGCCGGCCTCGCCGGGGCTGACGCCGGGGGAGTACCAGCCGGCGCGCTGCGCCTGCTCCAGCGGAGGGACCTGGACGGTGCCGTCCGGGTTGGTGCCGAGTGTCATGACCTCGGCCTCGACCCCGATGCGGGGGATCGAGATGGCGGTGGGGGTGGAGCGGGGC
>NZ_SMKF01000202.1 GCF_004348325.1 Micromonospora sp. KC213
CCACGGGCGTCCAGGGGGCGGCGGGGACGGGCCCATCCACCGGTACGCCGTAGCGGCTGGAGGCGCTGTTGGCGGCGAGTCCGCCCGGCGGGATGACCGGCCAGTCAGGAGATCGCACGGAGTCCATCAATCACTCGCAGGATGAGGTCGGGGGCGGGGGCGTCCGTGACGTCTCCGTCGTGCACATCGAGGTGACCGGCGGCCCGCAGGTCGCCGACCAGGACCCGGGTCACGCCGACGTGCAACCGGGCCCGGGCGGACAGCTCCGCGACCGAGGTCGGTTCGGCGCAGAGCGCGATGATCATCTGGAGTTCCGGTGCCAGCCCGGTCGCCGGGGGACCGTCCGCACCGCGCGCCGTCACCTGAGTCTCCAAGCCGATCGCCGGATCGGTGCCGGCGACCCGCCCTGCGGTGAGCACGAACGGTCGGGGCCCGGCCGGCCGGTCGGTGTCCGGTTCGGGCATCGGGACGTCCTGGCCGGGCGGCTCCGGCACGCCCAGGTAGGGCCGGATCCGGACCAGCGGTTCCGGATCCGGCTCCTCGCCGACGGCCGGTCGGGTCATTGCTGAACGGCGTTCTTCAACTCGGCGATCAGTCGGGGGGTGAGTGCGCCGCCGGCCCGTCCGGCGAAGAGCGTCATCTCGTACGCCACGGTGCCCAGGTTGGCCGTGCGGTCAGCGACCACGCCGAGCACCGAGCCGGCGCTGATCGCGCTGATCAGCAGGTACCCGTCGGCCATGTCGACGATCACCCGGTTCAGGCCGCCGAGGGCGTACCAGCTCGCCGCACCCCCGGCCAGGCTCGTCATGCCGGAGATCACGGCGGCGAGGCGTTCGGCGTTCGCGCGGTCCTTGATCGCCGACATGGCCATCAGGAGACCGTCCGACGAGACGGCGATCGCCTCCAGCACCCCGGCGGTGCTGGAGGTGAACGAGTCCAGCAGCCAGTTGAAGGTACGCGCCTCCGGGCTGAGCTCCGGGCCGGACGCGCGGCCGACGTTGTCGTGCAGGTACGGGCTGGTCACCGTGATGATCCTTCTTGGTTGGGGCCGTGTTCGGTACCGACGTGGCGCAGAGCGCGGGCGACGCCCGCCTCGAACTCCGCGATGCTGTCGCGGGCCTCGTTCGGGTCCTGGGGCCGCACGACGGCCGGCGCGACCTGTGGCCGTACGCCGGCCAGGCTCGCTCCGGGCACCCGCCGGGCAAGCCGGGGCCGGTCGGTGCCCGCACCGGCCGGCGGCTCGGAGCGGGTCTGCTCGGCCCGTCGTACCCCGGTCTGGAACTGCTCAACCATGGCCCGCGCGGCCTCCGGGTCGGAATCGACGGCGTTGGCCGGGCCGGCCGGGAGCCCGGCCGGCGGCAGGCTCGCCCCCGGCACCCGTCGCCGGATCGTGGGCGCTTCGGCGGACACCCCGACGGCAGTCGGCAGCCCGGCCGGTGCGGCCGGCAGGCGGAGCGGTGCGGTGGGCGGGTTCGGCGGTGCGGCGGGTGGCTCCGCGGTGGTCGGTGGGGTCAGGGCGGCCGGCTGGGCACCGGCCACCGGCCCGTCCGGGGCCGCGAACCACCACGCGGTCGTCGCACCGGAGCTGACCGTCGGCGCGCCGACCTGCTCGCCCGGCCGGCCGACCGGCCGGGGCACGGTCTGCCGGGGCACGGCCGTCCCGGCCGGGGTCGCTGCGCTGGCCGTACCGAAGGCGTCCCAGGACTGCGCGGAGGCCATGCTGCGGGTGACCCGGGTCAGCAACTCCGGATCGAAGGCGGGGGCCGGCGTGCCGGCAGGCCGGGCCGACGGTCCACCGGTCGGCTCCCGGTTCGATCCGGCCGCCCCGGGTGTGCGCCGGTCCCGGCTCGGTACGGCGACCTGCGCGGAGGCGACACCCGGCCGGTCGGCCCGGCGCAGCACCAGCAGCGACTGCGGTATCCGCAGCCGGGCGGTCACCCCGCCGCCGGGGGTGTGGGCCAGTTCGACCGACCAGCCGTGCCGGCGGGCCAGCCGGCCGACCACGAAGAGGCCGAGCACTTCGGTGGGAGCCAGGTCCAACCGTTCCCGGCGGGCCAGCCGGGCGTTCTCCTCGGCCAGCCGCTCCTCGGTCATGCCGAGGCCGCGATCGGCCACGGCGAGCAGGGCGCCGCCGTCGGTCACCTCGCCGGAAACCGTCACCCGGGTGTGCGGGGGCGAGAAGACGGTGGCGTTCTCCATCAGCTCGGCCAGCGCCAGTACCAGGTCGCCCACGATCGCGGGCGCGGCGGACACCCCGGACGGCACCTGCACGTCGACCCGGGTGTAGTCCTCGATCTCCCCCAGCGCCAACCGCACCACGTCGGCCAGTGGCACCGGGGCGACGTGGCTGTCGGCGCCGGTGGCGCCGGAGAGCACCACCAGGCTGTCGGCGTTGCGGCGCAGGCGGCTGGAGATGTGGTCCAGCCGGTACAGGTGTTCCAGCCGGCCGGGGTCGGTCTCCTGCCGTTCCAGCCGGTCGATGAGGGCGATCTGCCGGCCGACCAGGTTCTGGGTACGGCGTCCCACGTGACCGAACATCTGGGCCACGTTGCGCCGGCCCGCCACCTGCCGCTCCACCAGCCGGGCGGCGGTGTTCTGCACCTGTTCGAAGGCGCGGGCGAGGTCGCCGATCTCGTCCTGGGCGCGGACGTCGACCGGATCGAGGCGTACCGGTGGGGTGGCGTCGGACTCGTCGTCGGCCACCCGGGTCAGCTCGGCCTCGGCGACCCGGGCGACCCGGTCGGCGGAGCGGGTGAGCCGGGTCAGCGGGCGGGCCACGGTACGGGCCACCGCCATGCTGAGCACGACCACGGTCAGCAGCACCAGGGCAGCGGTGATGCCCACCAGCCAGGCCACGGCCAGCGCCCGCTGCCGTTCGGCCCGGGTCTGCTCGATCACGTCGGCGGCGATCTTCTTCTCCACGAACTGCCCGAAGGTGATCATCGAGCGGGCCGCGGGGAAGATCACGTCCAGCGACAGTCGCCGGACGACGGCGATCGGGTCGCGGGCGCTCTCCGCCTGGAAGGTGGCGGTGCCGCGAGCCGCGACGGCCGCATCGTTCAGCAGCGCCAGTTGGTACTGCTCGGCGGTGATCATGCGGCGGAACCGCTGGCTGTCCACCTGGAGTGCGGCCATGTTGGCGACGTACGCGGCCGCGACCCGCGGATCCGAGGTGGCCTTGACCAGCACGATCAGGGTGGCGGCAACCCCGAGCCGCTCGTCGGCGCGCATCAGTCCGTCGAGCGCGACGACCTGGCGACCCACCGACGTTTCGGTGTCGGCCCGGAAGGGTAGCCGCAGCGCCTCGATCAGGGCCATGTTGATCGGGCCGAATGCCTCCAGGACCTGGCTCGGACTGGCGGCCCCGGCGAGCACTCGGGGGCGCAGCTCGGCGAGCCCGCGGACGCCGTCGAGAGCGGCGCGGAGGTCGGTGGTGAGCTGGCCGCCCAGTTCGGCGTGGAGGTCGGCGACCTGGTCGTCCACCTCCGCCGACTTCTGCACCAACTCGTGGCGGGGGATCCGGCCGAGCAGCAGCCCGACGGAGAGGAAGCGTTCCTGTTGCAGGTTCTGGACCAGGCTGCCGACCCGGTTCGCGAGCCGGACGGTGTCCGAGGTCTCGGCGGCCCGCCGGGCCTCCGAGATCCGGTCGACCACCACCGGCACGGCCAACCCGACCATGCTCAACAGTGGGATGATCACCAGGACTGCCAGCTTGCCCCGGATCCGCAGCCTACCGAGCAGCATCGAGAGGCCCCCACGGATCGGTGCCGACGTGCTGGCCCGGCCCGGTGGGCTGGAGCAGTCGGTGGTCCTCGGGGCTCAGGCCGCGCGGGTCCGGGGCGGCGGCCCCGCCGGTGGCGCGGGAATCCGCGGACGGCTGCCAGCCTCCGGGGCCCGGTTGCCGCTCGGGCTTCGCCCCGGTGTCGGGGCCTGCCTCGGTGGCCCGTCGGCGCGTCCGGTTGGCTTCGCCCAGGAGTACGCCCAGCAGGATCAGCGCGAGCAGCGCCGCCGTGGCCGCGGCGCCGGCGGCGAGCCACCGGTCCAGGTCGTAGCCGTCGATTCGGTCGACCAGCTGCGCGTCGAGCTGGTCGAGGATGACCGGCTGGAGCTGCCGGGCGGCGGACTGTGCGTTGGCGCGGGCGGCAACGACCTGGGCCGGATCGGCGAGGCCGGTACGGGAGCCGGGCTCGGGCGCGGAGTAGGCCGCGAGCGCCTCGACGGCGCGCTGGTAGGTGTCCAGCGGGGCCAGCACCGAAGCGCCGAGGTCGGTGCGCTCCGAGTTGTCCACCGCCGCCCGTAGGCCGGCGACCAGGTCGGACGCGGAGCCGAGCGCGGTCACCCGGGCCTCGGCCAGCTCGCCGATGCTCCGGCTGGCCTGGCTGGTGGGGCGGCGCGTGGCAAGGACGGTGAGGTCGGCGAGGCGACCGGCGGCGACCAGCGCGGCGGGCAGGTCACGCCCGACGCTGTCCTGGAGGAAGAACGAGTCCGCTCCCGGGTCACGCGCGAGGCCGGAACTCTCCCGGACCTTGCGGTAGAGGGCCAGCAGGAGGTCGGTGACCTCGCGGTACGCGGAGTAGGCGGCCTCCGGCTCGGCGAACCTCCGCTCGGGCAGCGCCTCCAGCTTGGCGCGCAGACCCGACCACCGTTCCTGGCTGCGCAGCTCGCCGCCGATGCGCAGGTCGACCTGGGCGACGCCGCGTACCGCCTGGTCGAGCGAGGAGCGGGCGGCGGGCCGGCCGGCGACGGCGGCGGACTGGGCTTCGACCAGCGCCTCGGTGACCGGGGCGAGCGCGCGAAGGTACTCGATGCCGAGCCGTTCGCGGTTGGCGAGCTCCCGGTCGTCTGCGGTGCTCCGGTAGGTCTGGACGAAGAGCGCCGCGACCGGCGCGAGCAGCGCCACGACGAGTACCAGCGGCAGCAGGCGACCCGGGCCGGTGGGCCGTCGAGGGGGCCGCTGGGTGGGGACTGTCATGCGGTCGGTCTCCTCCGGCGACGGGTGGGTGTCTCCTGTCCGGTGCCGGGGTCGCCGACGCAGTCCCGTGCACCGGACCGGAAAAGTATCCGACGGGCTCGGCGGTGCTGCCATGGGTCCACTGTCCTTTTCCCGTCATCACACGCGATGTCACCGTCCGATGACCCGGCGGTCACCTGCCGCGATGTCCGGCCTGTTGTCCTGCTTGGATCTGGGAGGAATTCGGGCGATAGTCGAAATTCCCGGGATCCGAAGTCATTGGGCTGGGCAATGTCTGGACGGGAGTCGATCGACCATGCGGGTGCATCGATCGGACGACACGAACCTGCCAGACGGAGGATCCCAGCCAACGTTCAGGAACGCGCCCGTACCGTTGTCGTATGAGATCACCGCTGTGGGCCGTGCGGCTGAAGCGCGTCCTGGGCGGCCGACGCCGGATCGTTGCCGCGTCGGCTGCCGTGGTGCTGCTGGCCGCCGCCGCGGCCTGGGCGGCCCAGCCCGACCGGTCCGGCTTCCGTACCGAGTCCGCCCTGGTCACCGTCCGATCCGGACCGGACGGCGACGAGCCGGTCGAGTTGGATACGACACTCTGGCTGCCCGACGGCGCGTCGGCCGACAACCGGGTGCCGGCGGTGCTGTTGGCGCACGGCTTCGGCGGTACGAAGGACTCCGTCCGTACCGACGCCGAGGACCTGGTCGCCCAGGGTTACGCCGTGCTGACCTGGACGGCGCGCGGCTTCGGCCGCAGCGGCGGGCAGATTCACCTGGACCACCCCGACTACGAGGTGCGGGACGCCCAACGGCTGCTGGACCGCCTCGCCGCGCGGCCGGAGATCCGCACCGACGCCGCCGGCGACCCCCGGGTCGGTGTGGTCGGCGGCTCGTACGGCGGCGGTCTCGCCCTGCTGCTGGCGGCCCAGGACCGGCGGGTCGACGCGATCGTCCCGATGATCACCTGGAACGACCTGTCCCGGGCCTTCCTGCCGGAGAGCACCGGCCGGCCGGCCACCGAGGGCGTGTTCAAGAAGGGCTGGGCCGGGATCTTCTTCGGTGGCGGCGGGAACGTCGGCGCGGGCCCGGCCGGGTTCTCCGGCGCGTCCGCCGTCCCGCCGGAGGGCGTCCCCGCGTCGCCCGGCCCGTCCGGCTCGGCCCCCGCGGCGGGACCGGGGGTCGGGTCGGTCCCGACCCGCGCCGAAGCCGCCGACCCGTCCTGCGGGCGGTTCGCCGCGGACGTCTGCGCCGCGTACCTGCGCATCGCCACCACCGGCCGGGCCGACCAGGCCGCCGTGGACCTGCTGCGCCGCTCCTCCCCGGCCGGTGTGCTCGACCGGATCAAGGCGCCCACCCTGCTGGTGCAGGGAGAGGCGGACACCCTCTTCCCGCTGACCGAGGCGGACGCGAACGCGCGCGGTATCGCCGCCGCCGGCACCCCGGTGCGGGTCGCCTGGTTCACCGGTGGCCACGACGGCGGTGCGGGACCGACCAGCGACTCCGACCGGGTGAAGTTCCTCACCGCGCAGTGGCTGGACCACTACGTCAAGGGCGAGGGGGACGCCCCGGGCGACGACTTCACCTTCTCCCGGATCGCCGGCTTCAACGCCCTCGACCGAGGGCTGGCGGCCAGCGGTTACCGCACCACCGACTACCCGGGGGTCGTCGGCCAGACCCGCCGCGAGGTGGCGGTGGCCGGTCCTGCCCAGCCGGTCGCCAACCCGCCCGCCGGCAACCCGGCCGCGATCTCCGCGGTGCCGTTCGCCGGGGCGCTCAGTTCGCTGCTCGACGGGGTGGCCGGTGACATCCCCGGCCAGCACGCCCGCTTCGAGTCCACGCCGCTGGGCGAGGCGGTCGACGTGGTCGGCGCGCCCACCGTATCGATCCGGGCGGCCTCCCCGACCGGTGAGGCCGTGCTCTTCGTCAAGCTCTACGACGTCGCCCCGGACGGCTCGGCCACCCTCCCCTCCGGGCTGGTCGCCCCGGTCCGGCTCAGCGGCCTGCCGGCGAGCGTCGACGCCGCACGACCGGTCCAGGTCACCCTGCCGGCGATCGTGCACCGGATCGAGGCCGGGCACCGGCTGCGGCTCGTCGTGGCCACCTCCGACCAGGCGTACGCCACGCCGGTGGAGCCGACCGTGTACACCATCGCCGCGGGCGACGCGCCACTGGCGCTGCCGACCGTGGACGCCGTGCCCATCGCCACCGCCGCCGCCGTGTGGCGCTGGGTGCTGCTCGGGCTGCTCGCCGCCATCGCGGTCGGGCTCGTCGTGGTCGTCGCCGTCCTCCGCCGCCGGCACCGCCGCCAGGACGACTCCGTGCATCCGGAGTACGCCGGCGTCCCGCTCGTCGTTCGTGACCTGCGCAAGGAGTACGCCGACGGGTTCGTGGCCGTGTCCCGGGTGGACTTCGAGGTGCACCCGGGGCAGGTGGTGGGCCTACTCGGGCCCAACGGCGCCGGCAAGACCACCACCCTGCGGGTACTGATGGGGCTGACCCAGCCGACCAACGGCGAGATCTACGTCTTCGGGCACCGGCTGGTGCCCGGGTCGCCGGTGCTGTCGCGGATCGGTGCGCTGGTGGAGGGGCCCGGCTTCCTGCCCCACCTGTCTGGCCTGGAGAACCTGAAGGCGTACTGGCGGGCCACCGGCCGGCCGTGGGAGGACGCGCGCTTCGACGAGGCGCTGGAGATCGCCGGCCTGGGGGCGTCGGTGCACCGGCGGACGAAGAACTACAGCCACGGCATGCGGCAGCGGCTGGCCATCGCGCAGGCGATGCTCGGCCTGCCGGAGCTGCTGGTGCTCGACGAACCGACCGACGGGCTGGACCCGCCGCAGATCGCCGAGATGCGCCGGGTGCTCCAGCGGTACGCCACCGGCGGCCGGGCGGTGCTGGTCTCCAGCCACCTGCTCGCCGAGGTGGAGCAGACCTGCACGCACGCCGTGGTGGTCAACAAGGGCCGGATCGTGGCGTCCGGCCCGGTCGGGGAGATCGTCGGTGAGTCGCCGAGCGTGCTCTTCGAGGTGTCCGACCCGGCCGCCGCCCGGGAGGTGCTCGGCCGGCTCGACGGGGTCCGGGTGCTGCCCGACGGCGACGGTCAGTTGGTGGTGGACACCAACGGCACCGCCCGCAGCGAGGTGGTGGCGCAGCTGGTACGGGCCGGCGTGGGGGTGGACCGGGTGGTGCCGCGGCGCCGCCTGGAGGACGCGTTCCTCGCCCTGGTGGGCGAGAACTCTCGGGGAAGCGGGGACCGGTGATGGCGGGCTCTACTGTCGGGTCGACCTCGGGCGCGGGCCCGGCCGGCGGGTCCGGACCGGCCGGGACCACGGGCGCGGCCAACCGGGGCGGGGCGGCGGTCGGTTACCGCCCCTCGGCGACCATGCCGTTCCTGGCCGAGTTCCGCCGGCAGGCGTCGCGGCGGCGTACCCAGCTGGCGCTCGGGTTCATGGTGCTGCTGCCGCTGATCATCCTGATCGCGTTCCAGTTCGGCTCCGGCGACGACGACCGGGACGGTCGGGGTGAGTTCTCCAGCCTGGCCGACCTGGCCACCTCGGGCGGGCTGAACTTCACCCTCTTCTCGATCCTGGTCTCGGCCTCCTTCCTGCTGGTCGTGGTGGTGGCGCTGTTCTGCGGGGACACGGTGGCCAGCGAGGCGAGTTGGGGCAGCCTGCGTTACCTGCTGGCCGTCCCGGTGCCCCGGGCGCGGCTGCTCGCGGTGAAGTTGCTGGTCGCGCTCGCGTACTCGGTGCTGGCTCTGCTGCTGCTCGCGGGTACGGCCCTGGTCGCCGGCACCCTGCGGTACGGCTGGGCGCCGCTGCGCAGCCAGGTGGCCGCCGAGCTGACGCCGGGGGAGGGCGTGCTGCGGCTGTTGGCGGTGCTCGGCTACCTGGCGGTCGTACTGCTGGTGGTGGCCGGTCTGGCGTTCCTGCTCTCGGTGACCACGGACGCCGCGCTCGGCGCGGTCGGCGGCGCGGTGCTGCTGTGGATCCTCTCCAGCATCCTGGACCAGATCACCGCGCTCGGTGCCGTGCGTTCCTTCCTGCCGACCCACTACAGCAACGCCTGGTTGGGTCTGCTCTCCACCCCGATGCAGACCGACGACGTGGTCAGGGGCGCCATCTCCGCTATCAGCTACGCGACCATCTTCTGGTCCCTGGCGTTCTATCGCTTCACCCGCAAGGACATCACCAGCTGACCGGTTCCCTACCGGGCCGCGCAGGGGCCGGGGTGGGCGGTGGGGAG
>NZ_SMKF01000203.1 GCF_004348325.1 Micromonospora sp. KC213
GCGCCCCACCCGGAGACCGCCGGCACGCCGGCGGCTGCCGCCACCCCGTCCGGGCTGGCCGCCGCGCGCGCGGCGGCTGCCGAATCCCGTCCCGCGTCGGGTGCCGACCCGTCTCCGGACGGATCCGCCCCGGTGGTCGATGCTCCCGCCCGCCGTCCCGTGCCGGCCTCGGCGGTGCTGCCCGACCCGGCCACCCCGGAGCCGCCCCGTCCGGGTTCGGCCGCGCCGGGCGCGCTGGACGCCGTCGCGGTACGCCGGGTCTGGCCGGAGGTGGTCGGGAAGGTCAACCGGAGCAACAAGCGGATCGCCGCGTTGATGCGTGACGCCGTGGTCCGTGACCTGGACGGCGACGCGCTGGTGTTGACGGTGAAGTCGTCGGTGCTGGCCAAGATGATGTCCGACCACGCCCAGGTGTTGACCGACGCGCTCTACGAGGAACTTGGCGGCCGGTGGCAGATCCGCTGCGAGGTGGCCGGCGAGCGGGGCGGGGTGTCGCTCGGCGGCCCGGCCCGTCCGGCGTCTCCGGCCCGGCCGGCTGACTCGCCCCGGCCGCCCGGCCCGGCCCCGGCCGGCGACGGCCTGCCGAGCTCGGGCGGTCCGGCGGGCACCCCGGGTGCCGGCTCGGCCGGTGGCGTGGGCGGCCCGGGTGCCGGCCCGGTCGGCGGTGTGGGTGGGTCCGGCGCCGGTTTGGCAGGGCCCGGCACCGCGTCCGGTCAGCCGACCGGCTCCGGCGGCACCGCGACGTCTTCCGTCGGCAGTCGGACGACCTCTGCCGGCGGTGACCCGCGTGCCCACAGCACCGGCCACCGGTTCCCCGGTCCGCCGGCGGCCGATGCCACCGGTGTCGCCGATGACGAGGAGTGGCCCGAACCGGCACGTCCCGGTGGCGGGGACGACTGGCCGGAGGCGGCCCGCCCCGGTGGCACGGCGGTGGCCGCCGACCGGACAGCGGTGGCAGCCGGTGGCCCGACGGTGGGCCCTCGGGGCGCTGCGACCGGAGCGGCGGTGGCCGACGACCGGCCGGAGGTGACCCGGCCGTCCGCCACGACCGCGCCGGCCGTAGCGAAGCCGGCGGCAGCCGCGCCGGCCTCGGCCGTGCCGAAACCGGCAGCGCCGGCGGCGACGCCGCAACCGGCCTCTGGTGCCCCGGTGAACAGGGCGATCGCGGCGGCCCGGGCGGCCGCCGCGGCGGCGGCAGCCAACAAGGGCCAGCGGCCCGCGCAGGCCGGGCGGCGGACCGCTGACGCGGACTGGGCCGGTGAGCCGCCGTACGACCCGGACTACGACGGGCCGCTGCGCGGGGGTGGCCGTCCCGAGCCGGCGGCCCCGGCGTACGAGGGGTTCGACCCGGGTGACGAGCCGCTGGACGACGTGATCGACGAGCGGACCGCCCGGCAGTCCAGCGAGGAGCAGGCGGTGGCGTTGCTCCGGGAGGCGTTCGGCGCCGAGCGGATCGACGAGGTCGACGCGCGCTGAGGCGCGTACCGGTCGACGATGACGGGTGCCGCCCCCCGGCTAGGCTGGGCGCGGCCGAGCAGACGAGTGCGAGAGGGAGTCATCCGTGCGCCCAGGTGGACAGCCGAACATGCAGCAGATGCTGAAGCAGGCGCAGAAGATGCAGCAGCAGATCGCCAAGGCCCAGGCCGAGCTGGCCGAGGCGGAGCTGACCGGCACCGCCGGCGGTGGCCTGGTCACCGCGACCGTCTCCGGCGCCGGTGAGATCAAGGCCATCAGGATCGATCCGAAGGCGGTCGACCCGGAGGACGTCGAGACCCTGGAGGATCTGGTGCTCGCCGCCCTGCACAACGCCGCCGAGGCGGCCCGGGAGCTGACCGAGAAGAAGATGGGCCCGGTCGCGGGCGGCATGGGCGGCCTCGGCCTGCCCGGGTTCTGAGTCGCCAGATGTACGAGGGCGCCATCCAGGATCTGATCGACGAGCTGGGCCGCTTGCCGGGTGTCGGCCCGAAGAGCGCCCAGCGGATCGCGTTCCACGTCCTGTCGGCCGATCCGGCCGACGTCAACCGGCTGGCCGGCGCGCTGCGCAAGGTCAAGGATCTGGTTCGGTTCTGCACCACCTGCTACAACGTCGCCGAGTCGGAGCAGTGCCGGATCTGCCGGGATCCGCGTCGTACCGACGAGGTCCTCTGCGTGGTCGAGGAGCCGAAGGACGTGGTGGCGATCGAGCGGACCGGTGAGTTCCGGGGGCGCTACCACGTGCTCGGTGGAGCGATCAATCCGCTGGAGGGGATCGGGCCGGACAACCTGCGGGTCCGTGAGCTGATGACGCGGCTCGGCGGCGGGGCGGTGCGGGAGCTGATCCTGGCCACCGACCCGAACACCGAGGGGGAGGCGACCGCGACGTACCTGGCGCTGATGGTCAAGCCGATGGGGATCGCGGTGACCCGGCTCGCCAGTGGACTGCCGGTGGGCGGCGACCTGGAGTACGCCGACGAGATCACCCTCGGCCGCGCCTTCGAGGGGCGACGCGCGGTGTGAGCCACGGTTAGGCGATGGGCGGATGATGCTCAGGCGATGGCGTTGTTGTGATGCGCGCGTCGATCCTGAGGCCTCCCGCATCTTCCGCCGAAAGGGCCGCCGTGCGTCGATTCCTGGTCCCTCTACTCGGACTAGCAGTGTTGGTGCCGCTGGTCCCCGCTCAACAGGCGGCCTCGGCCGCCCCCGCTGATCCCTCCGCGACGCTCGCCTCGCCCGCGCCACGCTCGGTGGCGCGACCGGCCGGTCCTGACCGTGTCCTTGATCCCGACCGGCGACTCGGTGCCTCCTGGCGCCGCTCATCGGACCGGGTCGTCACCACTTCGTCAGACGAAACCGGTCTGCACGTACTCGTGGCAGACGCCAAGGAAGCGTATCGCTGGCGAAACGCTGCCACGCTGGCCGAGCCCGGCCTGCCAACGGACCAGTGGATCGGACAGGTGTGCATCACCGGCTCCGGCCGGCGAGCGGTGGCGATCTACGCGCCACGTCAGTTCACCAACCGCGAGAACCTGCTCAACGCGGGAGCCTTCGCGGCGGTCGTCGATCTGGACACAGGCACGGTCACCAAGCTGCCCGAGCGCTACTCCCTGGCCTATCACAACCCTGGCTGCGGGGCGGGGGAGAACGCGGTGCTGACCCGGCTGGAGATGCCGGCGTCACGACAGGCCGGCACGACGGCGCGGTCGGTGCTGACCACGGTGGACACTCGACGACCGTCTGGCAGCCGGAAGGTGCTGGCGACCGGGCAGCTCACCTCGGCCATTCCGGTCGGTGACACAACAGTCGCCGCGAAGGGCGACGCGCTGCTCACCCTCGACCGGCGGGGCGCGATTCGCGCCACCGTGCGGACCGGGGGGTCACCCTTCCGGTTGATGGCGGACGGGCCAAGTGACGTCGCGCTCCAGGTAGCCCGGGGGGCCGAGGTCGACCTCGCCCGCCTGGCTGGTGGCCGGCTGGTCCCCGTGGCCACCGTCCCGACAGGCACGGTGAAGCTGCGCCCCGGTGGCGTGGGGCGGGTTTTCGCGGTGGGAGGCCGGGCCAGCCGCCACCTCGTCGGCAAACGGCTGCCCGCAGGGTGGCGGCCGGTGGATGCGCCACCGGACAGCGATGTCTCGCGCACCGGCGACCTGGTGATCACCCGAGCTGTCACCGGCCGCGAGGCGGCCGGCCTGGCCAGTGGAAGGCCGAGCGACGGGCAGGCCGACCGGGTTGACATCAAGGCTCGCCTGCGGGCCGGAGACGAGGTGAGGTTCAGCATCCTGCCTTCGGGCCTGGTCGGCGGGGAATCCTCCCCGGCCGCCCCCGGCAGTGTGACCACCCTGGCCGACCCGGATGCGGCGACGGTGGCCTACGACCTCGACGGCTCCTGCGCAGTACGCCGTAATGACCCGACGGTTCAGGCGTACCAGCCCACGCGACAGCAGGTGGAGTGGGCAGCCGACCTGGCGGTACACGGGCAGTTGACCTTTCAGCGACCCGCCAACTGGTCGAACAACGGCCTGCCGGCGTACTCACCTCAGGGAATGTTCCCCTCGATGACGCTCGCCGGCGGAGGCACCGTGCCGGCGCAGGTGTTTCTCGGCATCCTGGCGCAGGAGTCGAACCTGTGGCAGGCCAGCTTCCACGTCGTCGACGGCCTCGCCGGCAACCCGTTGACCAGTCTCGGCTACTACGGGCTGGAACTGATGGCACCCGACTACACCAAGATCGACTGGACGAAGACCGACTGCGGCTACGGCGTCGGCCAGGTGACCTCCGGAATGAAGAAGAGCGACACGGGCCAGTGGATTGCGGGAGTGCAGTGGGACCACACGAAGCAGAAGGCGGTGGCGCTGGACTACGCGACGAACATCGCGGCTGGCCTACGCATTCTTCAGGACAAGTGGAATCAGACCCGGAGTGCGGGCCTGATCGCGAACGATGGCGACCCGAGATACATCGAGAACTGGTGGTTCGCCATCTGGGCGTACAACACCGGCTTCTACAGCCAGATTCCGGCGAGCCCGGCGGCGCCTTGGGGGGTGGGCTGGGCCAACAACCCCGCCAACCCGAACTACCCGGCAGACCGGAAGATGTTCCTGACCGCGCCGCTGGACGTGCCGGACGCCAAACCACCGGTGGACGACGACATCGGTTACGACAACGCCAAGCACCCGAACCACTGGTCGTACCCGGAGCGGGTGATGGGCTTCGCATACACCTCGCTTCGCCGTTACGACTACGAGACCGGCTCCTACACGCCGACGTACGCCACCGCGCAGGAGCGCAACAAGCTTATTGCCCAGCCGCCCAGGTTCACCTTCTGTGTCCCGGCGCAGAACGCCTGTGACCCAACCGTCTCCCGCGTGCCGGGCGACTACCCGACCGCCGAGCCCGGGCCCTGCACCCGCGACGACCTCAAGTGCTGGTGGCACTCGCCGGTCGCCTGGACAGACTGTTCGATCAACTGCGGGTTGGAGAACCGGCGGTACACGACGGTGGAGCCGCGCCCGTACGGCAGCAGCATCTACGACTCGCAATGCAGGCGGACGGGATTGCCGAGCAACGCTTTGATCATTGACGACATCGACAGCGCCACCCCACTCGGCCCGCAGGGCTGCGCCCGGGACTACACACCCGCGGGTAAGTTCTCGTTCAGTTATCCGTCCCGGGTTGGACCGAACAACGTGACCATCTACCCGGGCAAGGTGGACACCCATCAGATCGGCGGCGGGTTCGGCGGTCACTTCTGGTTCGCGCACACCCAGAGGTCGGAAACGGCGCCGGAGAAGGTGACCGGCCGGTGGACGCCGACCACCAGGTTGAACGGCTGGGCCAAGGTGATGGTGCACATCCCCGACCATGGGGCACACACCCAGCAGGCGAAGTACGTGATCAACACGGGGGCGGGGCAGAAGACCCGCTACATTCCGACCCGCACGGAGGAGCACCGCTGGATAACCCTGGGGACGTATCAATTCTCCAATGTGGGCGCACAGTCGGTGGAACTGAGTAACATCAGCGAGGACGGCAACGGTACCGAGGACGTCGCGTGGGACGCGATCGCGTTCGTCCCGTTGGCGGCCAAGCCGCGACACTTCGTGGTGGCGATGGGTGACTCGTACGGCTCTGGCGAGGGAGCCGGTAGCTATTACTACGAGACGGACAACAACTACGGTAACCGCGCGTGGAACGCCTGTCGCCGGAGCATGAAGTCGTGGCCGCTGCTCACCCGGCTTCCCGGCTCGTCCAGCTCGATCGCCAGCCGGCTGGCCGCACACGACCAGAGCATGGACTTCCAGTTCGTCAACTGCTCCGGGACTACGGCGGAGCAGATGCGTAGCACGGCGACGCCGTACTACTGGCAAAGCCCGCCAAGCAGCATCGGCGACTACCACCTGGCGGCGGAGGGGCAGTTCCGGGAAATGTCCCAGATAGAGTCCGGCGTCCTGGATGGCAATACCACGCTGGTGTTGCTCTCGGCCGGTGGCAACGACGCGGGCTTCCCCAGCACGATGACCCGGTGCGCCCTGGAGAACTGCGCCACTGCCAGCTATGAGGAGACGGTCCGGCTACGGATCGACGATGCCCAGGTCGAGGTACGCCGACTGATCGACGCGGTGGCTGCCAGCGCGCCCAATGCCACCGTCATGCTGGTCGGCTATCCCCGGATCTTTGCCGATTATCACCAAGACTCGTGCGTGTTTGCCCGCTATACGGGTGCCGAGATGGACATGCTGAACCGGTTGGCCCTGCATATGCGAAACGCCCAGCGCGCGACCGCAGACGCGGCCCGGGTAGCCGGCAAGCGGGTGCAGTTCACCGACATGGTCGAGGGCATGCTTGATCACGGTACGTGTCGCAAGTACGACACCAACCACGACGTGCTTGTGCCGGACGACATCAATGGTGTGGTCGCCGGTCCCGCGGGGGAGGGCGACTTCCGGATGGTGGACGGCGACACCTACGCCACCTGCGTGGGCTGGATCGTCGCTGGGCTGAACGTCTGCATCAGCCGTGCCTCCTTCCATCCCAAGGACACCGGTGCGGTGACGTACTCCAGCGCGGTGACATCCCGGCTGTCCGCAGTGGGCTACAACTGAGTGGGATCTGGTGGGCCCGCGCGACGAGCGCGGGCCCACCAGGGTGCCCGGGGGAGATGGCCTGTGATGATGCGACGGCGGGGCTCAATGTCCTGGACGCCGGCGGTGCTGACTCTTTTGCTGCTGCTGGCCGGGGTGGGTGTCCTGGTGGCCATCGAGGTGGAGAGCCGACGACTGGCGGCGGACAACCGGGCGGAGGAGGCGCGGGCCGAAGCCGCCCTGACCCGTGACGCGCACGCGTACGCGGACGCGGTGATCGCGGTCGGTGAGTTGGCGCCGACCGACGAGCGGCTGGCGGCGGTCGCTGGGGTCAACCGCGTGGAGGTGCGGGAGGTGCACCGTGCCCCGGCCCTGTCGGTGGTCGTCTACGGCACTGAGCGCTACGCCACGACGTTCGGCATGGCGACCGTGCTGGCCTGCCATCGGGTGACTTTCAGGGACCTGGGTACGGGGGCGGCTCGTGCGGCCGTCGAGCGGCTGCCCGTCTGTCCAGGGGCAGGTTCGCGACCTGCGCCTTCCTGATCTGACACCCATGGCCTTCGCAGGTAGGTATGACGTAACAGTTTGGCATCGTGGATGCTGGATCGTTCGGCGGGGAGTGGCTGTGGCCTTCGATCCATAGGCCAGCTGTTGGCTGGGATACGATTCGGTACCAACCGTCCACCGGGCAGTTTCCGCCGTGTCGACGTGAGGGCTATGGTCACCGCCATCGGTGACCACGTCACCACATTGACGTACCCCAAGGACGAGGTGAAGCACCATGCGTGCACCCAGGCCGAAGGCCGCCATCGCGGCCGTCGCGGTCGCGGCCCTCGCGGTAGCAGGCTGCGCCGAGAGCGACCGTGGAGACAGCAGCGGGAGCAAGAAGGACACCCTGGTGTTCGGCGTAGCCGGAGACCCGAAGGTGCTGGATCCGAGCTTCGCCAGCGACGGCGAGTCGCTGCGCGTGGCACGCCAGGTCTTCGAGACGCTGGTCCGTCCGGAGGAGGGCGGCACCAAGGTCACCCCCGGCCTGGCCGAGTCCTGGACCCCGGACGCCACCGGCACCACGTGGACCTTCAAGCTCCGCTCCGGCGTGAAGTTCCACGACGGCACCGACTTCAACGCCGAGGCCGTCTGCGCCAACTTCAACCGCTGGTACAACGCCAAGGGTCTCATGCAGAGCCCCGACGTGACCGCGTACTGGCAGGACGTCATGGGCGGCTTCGCCAAGAACGAGAACGCCGACCTGCCGCCGAGCCTCTTCAAGTCCTGCACGGCCAAGGACGCCACCACTGTCGACCTGGCCTTCACCCGGGTCACCAGCAAGATCCCGGCCGCGCTGATGCTGCCCTCGTTCGGCATGCACAGCCCCAAGGCGCTGCAGCAGTACGACGCCAGCAACGTGGGCGGCACCGCCGAGGACATCAAGTACCCGGCGTACGCCACGGCGCACCCGACCGGCACCGGCCCGTTCAAGTTCAAGTCCTGGGACGTCGCCAACAAGACGCTCACCATCGAGCGCAACGACGACTACCACGGCAACAAGGCCAAGCTGAAGACCATCATCTTCAAGACCATCTCGGACGAGAACGCGCGCAAGCAGGCGCTGCGCTCCGGCGACATCCAGGGGTACGACCTGGTCGGCCCGGCCGACGTCGAACCGCTGAAGAACGAGGGCTTCAACGTCCTCACTCGTCCGGCGTTCAACGTGCTCTACCTGGGGATCAACCAGAAGGGCAATCCGAAGCTGGCCGACCTCAAGGTCCGGCAGGCCATCGCGCACGCGCTGAACCGACAGGCGCTGGTCGACTCGAAGCTCCCCCCGGGCGCCAAGGTCGCGGTGAACTTCATGCCGGACACTGTCGAGGGCTGGAACGGCGACGTCACCAAGTACGACTACAACCCGGAGAAGGCCAAGCAGCTGCTGGCCGAGGCCGGCGCGTCGAACCTGACGCTGCGGTTCCACTACCCGACCGAGGTCACCCGGCCGTACATGCCGAACCCGAAGGACCTCTTCGAGCTGCTCTCGGCGGACCTCAAGGCGGTCGGCATCACGGTCCAGGCGATCCCGCTGAAGTGGAGCCCGGACTACCTCAACGCGACCACCTCCGGCACCAAGCACGACCTGCACTTCCTCGGCTGGACCGGTGACTACGGCGACGCCTACAACTTCATCGGCACCTTCTTCGACCGGCCGAAGGACGAGTGGGGCTTCACCAACAAGGCCCTGTTCGACCAGTTCAAGGACGCGGACAGCACGGCCGACATGGCGACCCGGGTGGAGAAGTACAAGGCCCTCAACAAGGCCGTCATGGACTTCCTGCCCGGCGTGCCGGTCTCGCACTCGCCGCCGGCGATCGTGTTCGGCAAGGACGTGACCGGTATCAAGGCCAGCCCGCTCACCGACGAGCGGTACGCCACGGCCGAGTTCAAGTAGTCCTGACCTGAGGCAAGGAACGCGGGCGGGCGTCGTGCACACGGCGCCCGCCCGTACCCCTCCTGTCTCTTATA
>NZ_SMKF01000204.1 GCF_004348325.1 Micromonospora sp. KC213
CGCCGACAGCTCAGGCCGCTTCTTCCGTCCGGTCTGGTCGTTCAGTGTCGCGGTCATCACGGCACCCTCCTCACCAGGCACAACGCCCGGCAGGTCAGGCCGGAAACACCGTTAGATCCACACTCCCGCGCAACAAGCAGAGAGGTGGATGAACGTGACAAGTGTGCGGCTTGCGGGCCGGTCTCGTTGGCGTGTCGGCGTTGTTCTAGGCGCTGCCGCTACAGAGGTTGAAAGACTGGGGTTTGTCGACGTGACTTTCCGGAGTACGAGGTATCCGGCTGCGAGCGGCATGAGCGCCGCAGCCCGAGCTTCTGCATGAGGGCCCGGGCTCAGGGTTGTCCATGGGGTCGTAGGCGTACCTAAGTCTGTCATACGTCGATCTCGCTCCAACCGAGCGTGACTGATCGCCGGCAGCGTTCGGGCTCGTCACCGTTGCTGATGTAGACCGCGGTGAGAATCGGTGCGCCGTGCGCGAACGCCTCGATGGGCAGCGGACCGGCGGTGATCAGGGAGGTCAGGCCATGCCCGATTGCCCAGCTCTGCGTGGCGAGCACGAGTGGGTCGATCTCGGGACGGAACCGCCCTGCGGCTTTGGCTCGATTGATGGTGTGTACGAGGTGGTGCAGGGTCTCGTCGGCCTGGGCCGGGTCTTCGAGCTTGAATCCGTCGTCGAACATGACCCGGTAGAGATCGGGGTCGGCTACGGCGGTGGAGACGTAGGCCGCTCCCAGTGCGGTCAGGTCACGGACCGGGTCGTCGGTCTGGGTGACCCTGCGGAGACGGTTCGCCAGGCGCCGGAAGCCCTCCTGGCGTAGTGCTCCCCACAGCCCGTCCATGCCGCCGAAATACGTGTAGACCGTCATGGTCGACATCCCGGTTCCGGCGACCAGGGAGCGGAGGGTGACCGGCTCCCGTACCCGGAGCATGTGGGCCGCCCGGGTGATGAGCATGGTGCGGACTTCCGGGTCCTTCGGTCTTGGCATGCCTGGCACGATACATAGCGCTGCTATGGTACGGCAGGATCGACTCGACAATGAGGAGTGCGCATGGCCGTCACGTTGTTCAACCCGGACGGGTTGCCGAAGCCCGATGTGTATCGGCAGGTCGCGATTGCCGAGGGATCTCGGCTGGTGTTCCTGGCCGGTCAGGTCGCCCGCGACGCCGACGGCAACCCGGTGGGTGCCGGCGACTTCGCCGCACAGGTGGAGCAGGCCTACCTCAACGTGGGCCGGGCGTTGACCGAGGTCGGTGGCTCGTTCGATGACGTGGCCAAGCTGACGATCTACGTGGTCGACTGGAGCCCGGAGAAGTATCCACTGCTCGGTGAGGGCGTCGCCCGCGCTGCCGCGAAACTGGGCGTGGATCCGGTCAAGCCGATCACGCTGCTGGGTGTCTGCGCGCTGGGCGAGCCGGATCTCATGGTCGAGGTCGAGGCGACTGCCGTTCTGGACTGACGTCGGCGGCTCGGGAAGAGGCCGTCATAGCGGTTCGGGGTCGAGGGTCATGCCGGTGTTGGCGAAGAAGCCGGCGAGGAGGTCGGTCTGTTGTTGGCAGGCGCGTAGCCGTCGTTTGACCAGTTCGGCAAGGTGGTCAACGCCGTGGGCGGCGATGTTGGTCAGGCCGCGTTTCATCCAGCGCCAGACGCCCTCGGTCGGGTTGAGATCCGGTGCGTACGACGGCAGCCGGATCACGGTCAGCCACGGCCGGGCCGCGATCAGGGCGTGCATGCGGCGGCTGACGTGGGTGTTGAGGTTGTCCCAGATCAGCACGATCGGCGCGTGTAACCGCTGGTGGGCCTGGTCGAGGAAGGCGATGTAGTCGTCCTCGCTGAAACTGCCGCGTTCGCCCTTGCGGCCACGATGCAGCTTCGTGCGCCACATCAGCCGGCCGCGTTCACCGGGCTTGAGACAGACCAGGCCGGCGACCGACACCCGGCCGGAGCCCTTGCCGGAGACCTCGACCACCGGCGTCCGGCCGCGCCGGGCCCAGGTCTTGCTCACCGGCGGTCGCAGGACCTGACCCGCCTCGTCCTGGAAGCAGATCCAGGCACCCTGCGCCGCCGCCAACCTCTTACCGACGGCCACCGCCTGCGATGCCAGCTCGCGATCGCCTCCCGGTCCCGTTCGATCGCTCGGCGGGTTGGAACCTGCTGGCTGTAGCCCATGCGATGCAGCAGGTAGGACACCCCGCGCAGGGTGTAGGAGACGCCGAAGCAGCGTTCGATCAGCTCCGCCACCCGCGCGAGAGTCCAGCGGGCGTCGTCCCAGCCGTGCACGAGCGGCCCGTCATCAAGCATCTCGGCGAGTTGTTTTTGCTGGTCGGCAGAGAGTTTGCAGTCCGAGCCACCCGGTCCAGTCGACGCGAGGGCGTCCGCCCCTCCTGCCGCCCATCTCCTCCGCCAGTCCCGCACCGACTTCTCAGTGACCCGCAGTTCAGAAGCGATCTGCGTGGTCGATCGAGATTCCTCGAACATGCCCGCAGCCTGGATCCGGACCTTCTCCCGCCGGACCCGGGCTGCCGCATTCATGCCACCGCCAGCCGGATACCTCATTCCTCCGACCTATCGAACTCATCGACCTCAATCACGGAGCCACGCCGACGGAAGTCAGCCTTTCAACCTCTGTAGCGTGGTCGCCGCCGGGGCGGCTGTCGGTTTGCCGGAGGCGTCGGCCGCGACAACGCGGTATGAGGCGGAGACCTCCCCGGCCACCTGTGAGGGGACGATCGACTCGGATTGGTCCGGGTATTCCGGGAGCGGGTTTTGTAACACGACCAATGCGACCGGGGCTGCCGTGCAGTTCACGGTGAACGTTGCCACGGCCGGCAGTGTCACGCTAGGGATCCGGTTTGCCAACGGCACCACCACCCGACCGGCGAGCCTGGCGGTCAACGGGACCACGGTGCAGACGCCGTCGTTCGAGGGTACCGGTGCGTGGAGCACGTGGGTCACCAAAAACCTTACCGTGAACGCGAATGCGGGCAGCAACACGATCCGGTTGGCGGCGACCACGTCGAATGGTCTGCCCAATGTAGACCATCTCGAGGTCGGTGCTGGCGGCCCGACGTTCACCAACCCGGTGGTGGGTCCCCCGAACAGCGCCGACCCGACCTTGGTGTTCCACAACGGGTTCTACTACTACGTCGCCACGACCTGGACCGCCAACGTGGTGATGCGCCGCTCAGCCACGATTGCCGGGCTCCGTACGGCGGCAGAGCAGGTAGTCGTCCGTACCGGCGGGAACACGATGTGGGCCCCGCACTTGGAGCTCATCGACAACCGGTGGTACCTGTACTACTCCGTCGAACAAGGCGACCTGCCCCGGCGTACGCATGTCGCCGAAAGCGCCGGAGCCGACCCGCTCGGCCCGTACACCATCCGCGGGATCCTCAACCTGATGCCCAACAACGGCTGGGCCATCGACGCGGCCCCGATCCGGCTGAACAACACCCTGTACATGACGTTCTCGGCGTTCGGCTCGGACAGGTTGCAGTCACTGTTCATCGCACCGATGACGAACCCGTGGACAGCCGCCGCGTTCGGGAGCCGGATCTCGGCCCCGACCCTGGCCTGGGAACGGCAGGAGGGGGCCGTCAACGAAGGGTCGTTCCTGTTGCAACACAATGGTCGCACGTTCCTGACCTACTCGGCCAGCTACTGCGGCGGACCGAACTACAAGATCGGCATGCTGGAATACCGGGGCGGTGACCCACTGGCCGCCGGTTCCTGGACGAAGTTCCCCAACCCGATTTTCCAGCGCAACGACGCGAACGGGGTCTACGGCCCCGGCCACCACTCGTTCTTCACCTCACCTGATGGCATCGAGACCTGGATCGCCTACCACGCCAACAGCTCGGCGTCGCAGGGCTGCGGTACGACGCGTACCACCCGGGTACAAAAAGTCTCCTGGAACGCTGACGGCACACCGAACCTCGGTACGCCGGTGCGGACCGGTGTCGCCCTCCCCGTACCGTCCGGGGAGTAACCCTCCGCAAACCCTTGACGGCAGGTCGTCGGGAGTTGGCGGCGACGCTCGCTGATACTTTGGCGGCCCATCAGAACGCACCGCCCGACGCACCTGTTCTTCGAGATCCCCAGCATCCGCGCCATCGCCTTGATCGGCATCTGCTCCGCCCGATGAAGGCGGCGGATCTCAGCCCAGTCTGCCACTGTGATCACACCCTTCCTCCGGCCCGCCAAACGAGCCAGTCCCGGAAGGGGTCACCATTCATCCGCCGATAGGGGGTCCGAGTTCAGGCTAGACGTTGCCGCGTTGCGCTGAGCACGCATCCGACAGCCCACTCGGAAGGTCCGCCACCGATCCTCCCGCCTGGAGTGGGCTACCGGGTCAACCCTGGCATGGGACACGAGGGGCCCTCACCGAAGGGGCCGCTGCGTGGGCTCGTCCTCCGTGCCGTCGCCGTGTGGCAGCAGACGGCGCTACCGGTCGACGGCGAGCAGGACGGGCGGGGGAATCGGTCCGGCCAAAGGATGTCTCGTAACTGGGTGAGGCGCTGCCGGGTAACGGTGCTGGTGTCATCCGGTGAGGATGCTGTGGAGGTGGGCGATGCCGGAGGCGGTGTCGGTCAATGTGTGGGCGGCGTGGCGGTAGTCGCGCAGGATCTGAAGCACTTCATGGGGGCCAGGGCGTGTTCGACCTGGGCACGGACGGTGCGGTGCTGCTTGTTGAGGTCCGCCTTCCAGTCGGGTAGGTCGCTGCCGTCGGCGGGTTTGCGGTACGGATGATCACTTTGGGGTTGCCGCGGTGGGCGCCGTCGGCCATGACCGGTCGTCCCGCGAGTTTCTGGTCGATGCCGCTGGTGCGGTAGACGATGGTGTCGTTGCGGTTGCCGGGTTGCCGGGTTGCCAGTCGCCGAGGGCGACGACGAGGCGGGTGTGGCGTCGATGGCGACCTGCAGGTTCGTGCTGTGGCGGTAGTTCTTGCTCGGAGCGGCCAGGAGGTGGTTCCGGGTCGGGATGAGGGTGCCGTCGACGATGGTGATCTGGTCGACCCGACGCCGTCGCCCCGGGGCCAGGGCGAGCAGGGGGTTGAGGGTGTCGATGACCCGGTGGGCGGCGGAGTGCGACACCCCGAACAGCGGGCCGATCTGCCGCATGGTCAGGTTCGTGCGCCAGTACGCGGCGACCAGCAGCACCCGGTCGGCGAGGTCGACAGACCGCTGCCGGCCCGGCCAGCCGGCGGCGATAGCGTCCCCGCCACGCTCAGCGACCGGCCGGACCAGCCTGCGGAACTGGGCGGGCTGCAGCCCGGTGATCGCGAAGATCCACTCCGAGCGGGACGCCGAGATCACCTCCACCCCGACATGATTCACCATGGACGCACAAGCGAGTTACGAGACGTCCCTTAGGACAAGCCTGGCCCGGTGTGGACGCGGGCGAGGGGCTGCGGGGCAGCCGACGCGGTGGGCGTACCGCACGCAGGTAGAGCCAGGGCCAGCAGCGAGGACAGCCGTCGGTACATAGTCGGAGTCCCTTGTGCCCGGTCGGACCTTTGCTGGGTATGCCTACCTCGATAAGTTGCTTGGGTGCGGATGGCGTCACCGTTGGCCTCCGTATTGATCTTCGGCAACTGATTGGGGCAGGTCGTGGATGACGGGACGATCATTCCCTCCCGAGACGACGACATGGTGCGGTCAGTCGGCCGCAGGTTCATCGATCTAGGGTTCGGCCAGAGCGGCTCGGTGCTTGTACCGGGCAGCTGGGCGTGGACCCAGGTAACCGTGAGGGAGCTGTTCCGCGCCTACAACGAGCGTCCCGACGAGGGCTGGCCCACCGCGCTGATCGAGGGGGTCGCGGAGCCTACCGACTGCGCTAGTGACAGCAACAGCCGTGGGAGGGAAGCCTCACGCGCTGTGGCTGCGCTGCCGCCGGCCATCGACAACCTCGCCAATCGCCTGAACCTGCCTCGAGGTTGGTTGCAGATGCTGCTCGATCTGTGGCAGGAACGATCCCAGGTGGTGCTCTTCGGCCCACCCGGCACCGGGAAGACGTTCATTGCCCAAGCGGTCGCCAGGCACGTCGCCGAACGGGACGCCATTCGTCTGGTCCAGTTCCATCCCTCGTACGCCTCATTGATGACCATGGAGTTGCAGCCCGTGAATCGGCCCTCAAGATGAGCGAAGCTGGACAAGCTGATCGGTTGAACAACAACTCTGGAACAAGCACCCATCACTCTTGCGTTATCGTAGGTAGCGGATCTTTTGCGATCCATTGCGCAACGCGCCTTCGCCATGCGGGGTACGGGATTCGAGCCGTACTCGCTTACGACCAGCTTTTTGAGAACTGGGCCAGTGCTGAAGGTGTCCAACTCCTGAGCTCAATTTCTAGCTTGGATCGACTGCTTTCCATGGAAAGAGTGGGTTGGCTATTCTCGATCGTCAATCCACAAGTCTTGCCCGCATCATTGCTTGCGCGCGTGTCGATAGGTGCGATCAACTATCACGATAGCCCGTTACCGCGCTATGCTGGCAGGCATTCGACTTCTTGGGCGATATTGTCGGGGGAGACGCGACATGGTGTCACTTGGCATCGCATGATTGGCGCGGTCGATGCGGGCGACATTCTTGTCCAGCGTCACTTCGAAATATCGGATGATGACACCGCGCTCAGCTTGAACCTCAGATGCTATCAGGAGGCTGAAGAAGCCTTCGAGGATCTGCTCTCTGGGCTCAACACCGACGGCCTGATAGGCCTTCCCCAACATCCCGAAGACCGGATGTTTTCCTCTCGCTACAGGCGCCCGGAAGCCGCCGGATTTCTTCGCTGGGATCACGCGGCGCAAGACGCCTCCAGGATGGTCCGGGCGATGGATTATGGCGCTGAGCGCCTGAATCCTTTGACGTGCGCGAAGATCTACCATCCCCAGTTGGCCGTGTGTGTCGGCCGGCTGGAAGTGCTGGGAGAAAGATCAGGAGCCTCGCCAGGCACCGTGCTTGAAATCACTGAAGACGGCTGGCGGATCACAACAAGTAGTGAAGATGTTGTTGTCAGTGGGCTGTCGAAGGTTGGACGCGCCGAGGCAGATCCGCTCGCTCTAGCAAGCGACCTTTGTATCAAGGTCGGCGACAGGTTGCCCGTCCTGGGCGATGTTGAAAGCAGTGTATTAAGAGATGCGCATCAAAAACTGGCAGCCCAGGAAGAATTCTGGGTGGGACGCTTGGAGCGTTTCAGTTCGTTGCAACAGCCGTTCCGTAGCCGGAGTGACCTGCATGAAGAACGCTGCTTCGAAGCCACAGCGTGGGAACGCTGCCCGGAACTGGATGACGCAGATCCCACTGCGCGGATTGATCATCTCCTAGCAAGTCTGGCGATATATCTCGCACGCGCATGCATGCTGTCGGAGGTCCAACTTGCTTGGGATTCCGGCATAAGCTCACGGCTGCTTTCGCCTGTGTTGGCCCGCCTCGTCCCGATGAATGTCGAGATCAATCTCGATCGTCGCTTCGACGAGATCGCTGCCGTGATTCATTCTGAACGGGAAACCCTGCACAGGAACGGCACATATCCGCTCGACCTAGTGGATCGCTGTCCGCAGTTGGGTGCGGATCAACTGCTGCGAAGTGCTCACCCTTGGTCCGTAGCAGCCAGTGTGATCACCGTGGAGGAAGCAGGCGGCCAAGACGATTTTGACGCCGCCTGCGCGCTCGGCAGATCTCTCACCATGCAAATACGGGAAGGGGACGGGGCCGTTCGATGGATCTACGATACGGCCATCCTTGATCCCGGTCAGGTG
This sequence comes from Micromonospora sp. KC213, assembly GCF_004348325.1. Classification (GTDB taxonomy): domain Bacteria; phylum Actinomycetota; class Actinomycetes; order Mycobacteriales; family Micromonosporaceae; genus Micromonospora. The sequence continues at coordinate 7,752 of NZ_SMKF01000204.1, forward strand.
GAATATCTGGTCCGTCACTTTTTCGCGCTCGCCAGCGCCGGGTGCAGCCCCAGTCATAGATTGCGACCTGTCGGCCGCCTCGATTTGGTGGGTCCGCGGGAGCGCCGTCTTCTGCTGCAGGAGTGGAATGACACGGCGGTTGCCTTTGCTGATGAGGCGTGCGTGCATGAGATGTTCGAGGCTCAGGTGGCCCGGTCGCCTGACGCGGTGGCGTTGGTCTACGAGGGTGGTGAGGTCAGTTACCGTGAGTTGAATGTGCGGGCGAATCGTTTGGCCCACCGGTTGATCGAGTTCGGGGTGCGTCCTGACACGCGGGTCGGGATTTGCGTGGAGCGGTCGCCGTTGATGATCGTTGCGCTGTTGGGGGTGTTGAAGGCGGGCGGAGCTTATGTGCCGCTGGATCCTGCCTATCCCGTGGAGCGTCTCGCCTTGATGGTTTCGGACAGCGATCCCTTGGTCGTGCTCGCCGACGCGAACACGGCCGGGCTTGTCGGGGCGATGCTGGAAGACGAGGGCGCGGCCTGCCGGGTGCTTGATCTGACTGTCGTGGAGCTAGCTGGTGGGTTGGAGGTCAACCCGGACCGCTTTGCGCTCGGGCTGACCCCCAGCCACCTGGCCTACGTCATCTACACCTCCGGCTCAACCGGAACACCCAAAGGCGTCATGATTGAACACCGGGCCTTGGTTGCCGACGTGGAAGATGGCATTGCCCGGTTCGGGATCAGTTCCGCCGACCGGGTTTTGCAGTTGGCGAGCGTCAGTTTCGACACGTCTGCGGAGCAGGTTTTCCTGGCGCTGTCGGCGGGCGCGACGCTGGTTGTTCGTGGCAACGAGATCTGGGGCGGGGACCAGCTTATCGAGATCATGCGACGCTTCTCGGTCTCCGTTGCCAATTTCACGCCCGCGTACCTTGCCGGAACGTTCGTGCAGGACCTGAACCGGCTGCCTGCGCTGCGCGTGGTTTCTGTGGGCGGCGAGGCGCTGCCAAGCGGAGTGTTCAGCCCGGGCGGGCGAAACTTTGACGTCTTCAACGTGTATGGCCCGACTGAAGCGGCGGTGTCGTCGTGCGCCTATCTGCTGGAGGAGGGGGAGGCCTCTTTCAGGGGTGCGAGCGTCCCGATTGGTCGTCCGATGGCGAACACGCGGGTTTATGTGGTCGACGTTCATGGGGGGTTGTGTCCTGTTGGGGTGGCCGGGGAGTTGTGGAT
>NZ_SMKF01000205.1 GCF_004348325.1 Micromonospora sp. KC213
CGCCCCACCCGGTCGCCCGGCCAAGCTGATCATGAAGTTCACCTGCCCCGCGTGGCGTGTCGCAGGCGCGAAATGATCAACCAGACGGCGGCAGGAGGGCGTCGGTGAGGGCGGGGAGGAGGAGGCTCAGCTGCCATTCCCGCGCGCCGAGGGTGCGCAGGGTCTCGGCCACCGTGTCCTGCGTGATGTCTGCCGGGGGTTGCCAGGCGAGACGACGGATCGAGTCGGGGGCGATCAGGTTCTCCGGGGGCAGCCGGTGCTCGCCGGCGACCCGGACCACCACCTCCCGGCTGCGCGACAGCCGTCCGGCCGCCACCGGGTCCCGCTCCGCCCAGCGGTGCGGCGGGGGTGGCCCCTCCACCACCGGACTCACCGGCAGCGCCTCCTCCGGCAACTGCCGGGCGTCGTCGAGGGCCGCCAGCCAGGTACGCGCCAGCCGGCGCACCGACCGGCCGCCGAAGCCGGGCAGGGTGAGCAGGGTTTTCTCGTCCTTCGGATCCAGTTCCGCGGCGGCGACGATCGCCGAGTCGGGCAGCACCCGCCCCGGTGCGGCATCCCGCCGGGCGGCGATCTGGTCCCGCGCATACCACAGGGAACGCACCCGGGCCTGGGCGCGCGCCCCGCGTACCCGATGGATGCCGGAGGTGCGCCGCCACGGCTCCGCCCGGACCCGGGGCGGGCGGGCACCGTTGCGGACCAGCGCCGCGAACTCCTCGGCCGCCCACTCCGACTTGCCCTGGCGGGCCAGCTCCTCGTCCAGCGCGTCGCGCAGGTCCACCAGCAGCTCCACGTCCAGCGCGGCGTAGGTCAACCAGGACTCCGGCAGCGGACGGGTCGACCAGTCCGCCGCCGAGTGGTGCTTCTCCAGGGTGTAGCCGAGCAGCTGCTCGGTGAGCGCGGCCAAGCCGACCCGCTCGAAGCCGGCCAGCCGGGCGGCCAGCTCGGTGTCGAAGAGCCGCCGGGGACGCAGCCCCACCTCGGCGAGACAGGCGAGATCCTGGCTGGCGGCGTGCAGTACCCACTCGGTCCCGGCGATCGCGGCGTCGAGCGCGGACAAATCGGGCAGCGGCAGCGGATCGATCAGCGCCGTGCCGGCACCTTCGCGGCGTAACTGCACCAGGTAGGCGCGCTGGCTGTAGCGGTAGCCCGAGGCGCGTTCGGCGTCCAGGGCCACCGGGCCGGTGCCCGCGGCGAAGCGGGCCACGACCTCGTCGAGATCGCCGGGGGCGGCCACCGGTTGGGGGGTGCCGTCGCGGGGCGCGGTCAACGGCACGGGGCCGCCGCTGGGCTGGTCGGTCCCCGCGTCCTGCGGACCCGGCGTGGCCGAGGGTGGAGCGTCTCCCGTACGGCTTTCGACGGCCCGACGGCGCAGGGGTGGTTCGTCGGTCACCTGACAACCCTAGTGCGCCGCGCGATCTCGTGTGCGTAGCCGGTCCGCCGTGTGTCGGCCGAGTGTCCGCCCCCCGAACTGACGGTGACAGCCGAGTCGGGCGCGATGATCGACCGGGGGACGGCTCAGGCCGTGGCGGGACGGCGCTCGGACAGCGCGGTCACCCCCGGCGGGGGCAGGCCCGCCGTCGAGGCCAGCAACGCGCACCAGGCCTCCAGGTGCGGGCCCAGGTCGGCGTCGAGCGGCGTCCACGAGGCCCGGATCTCGATGTCCCCCACCGCGGGCGGGCCGGCCAGCTGCCCGAACCTCGTCGACATGGTCTGGGTGATCGTTCCGCCGGCCGCCCGGTGCCGGGCGTCGTACGCCTCCAGCGCGTCGGTCAGCCAGGTCCAGCCCACCCCGGGCAGCAACGGGTCGGCGGCCAGGTCGACCTCCAACTCCGCCGTGACGTAGGTGACCAGCCGCAGGGTGCCCCGCCATGCCTCGTGCCCGGCCGGATCGTGCAGCAGCACCAGGCGGCCGGTGGCGACCTCGTCCTCGTCGCGCAGCACCGCCGCGGACAGGGCGAAGGCGTACGGGGCCAGCCGTTGGGGGGCGCCGACCTCCTCCAGTTCGATCTCGGCCCGGGGAGTCACCGACCGCAGCCCGGCGACCGCGCGGGCGAAGATCTCCGGGAGCGCGATCGGGGGGGCCATGACGGCAGCCTATGCCGCCGGCGACCCGCCCGCCGGCAGCGGCACGCCGAAGGCCGCCGCGCCAGGGCCGGACGGCCCGGCGGGCGAGAGTCACAAAAGGCGGCGCTGCCGGCTCCGGCTCCCGACCCCCGTGGCACGATGGCCACGATGACCACCGACACCACGGGCACTGCCGCCCGAGACGGAGACCTCCGCAGCGGCGGACCGGCCGACTCACCCTTCGTCCGGGCCTGCCGCCGCGAGCCCGGGCCGCACACCCCGGTCTGGTTCATGCGCCAGGCCGGCCGGTCACTGCCGGAGTACCGCAAGATCCGGGCCAACGTGGGGATGCTGGAGTCCTGCCGGCGGCCCGAACTGGTCGCCGAGATCACCCTCCAGCCGGTTCGCCGGCACAAGGTCGACGCCGCGATCCTGTTCAGCGACATCGTGGTCCCGGTCGCGGCGGCCGGCGTCGACCTGGACATCGTGGCCGGCACCGGGCCGGTGGTGGCCCAGCCGGTACGCACCGCCGCCGACGTCGAGCGGATCCGACCGATCGGCCGCGACGAGGTGTCCTACGTGGACGAGGCGGTCCGGCTGCTCGTCGCCGAGCTGGGCGACACCCCGCTGATCGGGTTCGCCGGTGCCCCGTTCACCCTGGCCAGCTACCTGGTCGAGGGTGGGCCGTCGCGTACCCACGCGAAGACCAAGGCGCTGATGCACGGCCAGCCGGAGCTGTGGCACGCCCTCTGCGCCCGGCTCGCCGAGGTGACGCTGGCGTTCCTGCGGGTGCAGGTCGACGCCGGGGTCTCCGCGGTACAGCTCTTCGACTCCTGGGCCGGGGCGCTCTCCGAGGCCGACTACCGCCGCTACGTGCTGCCGCACTCGGCCAGCGTCCTCGCCGGGCTGGCCGACGACTGCTCCGGATCGCGGCGCGGCGACAGACGCGCCGAGCCGGAGCGGTCGCAGACCGTACCCCGGATCCACTTCGGGGTGGGCACCGCCGAACTGCTCGGCGCGATGGGCGAGGCCGGCGCCGACGTCGTCGGCGTGGACTGGCGTACCCCGCTCGACGTCGCCACCCGACGGATCGGGTCGGACAAGGCGGTGCAGGGCAACCTCGACCCGACCCTGCTGCTCGCCGGATGGCCGGTGGTCGAGGCTGAGGTACGGCGGATCCTCGCGCAGGGCCGCGCCGCCCCCGGCCACGTGTTCAACCTCGGTCACGGCGTCCTGCCGGAGACCGACCCCGACGTGCTGACCCGGGTGGTCGCGCTGGTGCACGAGGTCTCCGCGCGACCGACCGAATAGGGTAGGACGACGATGCGGCGACCGTGGCGGATCGCGGTGGTCGGCGGCGGGATCAGCGGGCTGGCCGCCGCCGTCCGGCTGCGCGACCGGGCACCCGCCGGCACCGAGATCACCGTGTACGAGCAGTCCGGCGTGCTCGGCGGCAAGCTGCGCACCGGTGAGCTGGCCGGCGCGACGGTCGAGTTCGGCGCCGAATCGTTCCTCATGCGCGACCCCGCCACCGGCGGCGACTCCGCCGCGGTGACCCTGGTCCACCGGCTGGGCCTGGCCGATCGGATCGTCCACCCGAGCGTCGGGCAGGCCGCGCTCGTGATCGACGCCGGGCTGCGCCCCATCCCGGGCGGCACGCTGATGGGCGTACCCGGGGATCTCGCGGTGGTGGCCGAGGTCGCCGAGGTGGACGCGGCGGCCGACCGGGACGCCGGCCGTCCACTGCTCGGTCCGGACGAGGACGTGGCCGTCGGCGCGCTGGTCCGCCCCCGGCTCGGCGATCAGGTGGTGGACCGGTTGGTCGACCCGCTGCTGGGCGGGGTGTACGCCGGCCGCGCCGACGACCTGTCGCTGGCCACCACCATGCCCGCGCTGGCCCGCGCGGCGCGCGTCGCGCACACCCTGACCGGGGCGGTACGGTCGGCGCAGGCCGGCTTCGCGCGGACCGCGCCGACCGGCGGCCCCCGCCCGATCTTCGGCACCCTGGCCGGCGGGCTGGGCACCCTGGTCGAGGCGGCCACCCGGGCCAGCGGGGCGACGATCCGCCGCAACGCGGCGGTACGCGAACTGAAGCCGACGGCCGACGGCTGGCGGCTCACCGTCGGCCCGACCCGCGACCCGGAGTACGTCGAGGCGGACGCGGTCGTGCTCACCGCGCCGGCCCGGCCCACCGCCCGGCTGCTCGCCGACGTCGCCCCCGAGGCCGCCGCCACGGTCGGCCGGCTGGACTACGCCAGCGTCGCCCTGGTCACCCTCGCCCTGCCCGCACCACCACTGCCCCGGCTCTCCGGTTTCCTCGTGCCGGCCAGCGAGGGCCTGCTGGTCAAGGCCGCCACGTTCTTCACCACCAAGTGGGGGCACCTGGCCCGGCCGGACGGGCTCGCGCTGGTCCGCGCCTCCGTCGGCCGGTACGGCGACGAGACGCAGCTGCAGCTCGCCGACGCCGACCTGGTGGCCACCGTGCACCGGGAACTGTCCCGGGTGCTGGGGTCGGCGCTGCCCGCGCCGCTGGCCTCCCACGTGCAACGCTGGGGTGGGGCCCTGCCCCAGTACCTTCCGGGGCACCTGGACCGGCTCGCCGCCGCCCGGGCGGCGTTGCGCGCGCACCACCCGACGCTGGCGCTGGCCGGCGCCGGTCACGACGGGATCGGCATCCCGGTCTGCGTCCGCTCCGGCGAAACCGCTGCCGGGGAGATCATCGAAGCACTGGGAGGATCGGGTCAATGACCGAGCAGAGCAACGCGGCCCGGCTCAAGGAACTCAACGCCACCATCCGCTACACCATGTGGTCGGTCTTCCGGGCCACCAGCCCGCTGCCGTCCCTGCGGGAGAACGTCACCGGCGAGGTCGAGGCCCTCTTCGAGGAGTTGGCCGGCAAGGACGTCGTGGTCCGCGGCGTCTACGACGTGGCCGGCCTGCGCGCCGACGCGGACGTGATGATCTGGTGGCACTCGTCGTCCAGCGACGCGTTGCAGGACGCGTACCTGCGGCTGCGGCGGACCACGCTGGGGCGGGCGCTCACCCCGGTCTGGTCACAGCTGGCGCTGCACCGGCCAGCCGAGTTCAACAAGAGCCACGTCCCGGCGTTCCTGGCCGACGAGACGCCCCGCCCGTACCTCTGCGTCTACCCGTTCGTCCGCTCGTACGAGTGGTATCTGCTGCCGGAGGCCGAGCGGCGCGAGCTGCTCGCCGAACACGGGCGGATGGCCCGGGACTACCCGGACGTGCGGGCCAACACGGTCGCCTCGTTCGCCCTCGGCGACTACGAGTGGATGCTCGCCTTCGAAGCCGACGAGCTGCACCGCATCGTCGATCTGATGCGCGAGCTGCGCGGATCCCGGGCCCGCCGGCACGTCCGCGAGGAGGTGCCGTTCTACACCGGGCGGCGGCGCGCGGTGGCCGACATCGTCAACGGTCTGGTCTGACTTCGGACGGGCGCCCCTGTCGGAATGCGGACGGCGAGCGCCTCCCGGTGCGCTGGGGCCAGCCGGCGTTGAGCGCGGACGGTAACGTGGCAGATCCATCGTGGTAACTTTTCGCGTCATCGTCATCGTCGTTGTCGTCGCGCGGGTCGGGGAGGCCGGATGTCCCAGGTCGTCGAGTTTCCACTGACCGGTGGTGGCGCCGTCCGCGTCGAGGTGCCCGACGACGACGAGACGGTCGCCGTCGGCCGCCCGGGCGAGGTGGTCGCCCGGGCGCACGAGACCCTCGAATCCGTGCTGTCCGGGCTCCGCCCGCTGGCCGACGCGGTGCTGGCGGACCTGCGCGCCGCAGCGCAGCCGCCGGACCGGGTGAGCGTCGAGTTCGGCGTCAAGCTCTCGGCCAAGGCCGGCCTCGTGGTGGCCAGTGGCACCTCGGAGGCGAACCTCAAGGTGCAGGTCGAGTGGAACCGGGCCGGCAGCGCCGGCTGACCCGGCGGCATCGGGCGGCAGCGTGATCGGCGCGGCGTGGGGTGGCCCGCCGGGCCGGCCCGTGCCCGACGACGTGCGGCTCGCGGTGGCCGCCGTGCGGGGCGCCGACGGCCGCGTCTACGGGACCGCCTTCCTGATCGACGCGACGCGGCTGTTCACCTGCGCACATGTGGTGCGTGCCGCGCTGGGGGCCGGGTCGGGCGCCGACGAGCCGCCCGAGGGTGCCACGGTCTCGGTGGTCTTCCCCCTGGCGGAGCCGGGGCGACCGCTCACCGCGGTGGTACTGCCCCGGCACTGGCAGCCCGCCCGAGCGGACGGCTCCGGAGACCATGCCGTCCTGCAACTGCGCGCGCCGCCGCCCGCCGGGGTCCGTCCGGTCCGGCTGGCCCGCCCCGGGCAGGCCGGCACCCGCGACCGGTTCTGTCGGGTGTACGGATTTCCGCTGTTCTCCCTGGCCCAACAGCAGGGCCGGTGGTTCGAGGGGCGCCTGGTCGGGCCGGTCGGCGCCGGCCTCGTGCAGATCGTCAAGCTGACCGACTCCGGCTATCCGATCGAGCCGGGTTTCTCCGGCGCCCCGGTCTGGGACAGCCGGATCCGCTGCGTCATCGGAATGGTCGTTCGGGCGGATAAACGCGCCGAACCGCAGACGCACTACGCCGCGGGCTTCATGGTCCCGGTCCGCCGTCTGCCGCTGACCGACCGGTCCGGTCGACCCCGGGTGCTGCCCGGCTGGCGGCAGCCCTTTCCCCGCTGGCGGGAGCCGACCGGTCCGTCCGCGCCCCGCTGGCGGACCCGCCGACGGGTCGCGAATTTCCTCACGGCGCTGCTCGCCGCCGGTGCGGTCGCCGTGCCGCAGCCGCCGCCCCGGTGCGCCCCACCGGTCGAACTGCGCGTCGCCGCCGCCCCCGACGACCTGGACACCTACCAGGCGGTGGCCGCGGCGTACGAGCGGTGGCGCGCGGCGGAGACCGGGGGCTGCCGTACCACCAACGTCTTCGTCTATCCGGCCGCCGCCCGGGACGTCGCCCACGGCCTCACGCTGGGCTGGTCGGCGACGGCCGGCGCCTCCGCCACCGGCTCGGGCGGCGGACGGCCGGGCTGGTACCCGGCCGACGTCGGACCCCGACCGGACGCGTGGTTCCCCGGGGCAGACGCGCCCACCGAGGAGGTGCTGCGCCTGGGCGTGGTCCGGGCGTACGCGACGGTCGCCCGGTCGCCGCTGGTCCTCGCGGTGCCCCGGGGCCGGGTCGTGGCACGGCGGGACGACCCGGACCGGCAGCGTGCCCTCACCTGGCCGGAACTGTTCGCCAAAGCCAGCCGCGCGCCGGGGGAGCAGCCGCTGCTGACCGGCTCCGGGCGGCGGCTGGCAGGCACCGGCTGGCAGGTGGTCCGCCCGGATCCGGGGGTGTCCCCGGAGGCCCGGATGGTCAACGTGGCGCTCTACGACGGCGCGCCCGGCGTGGCGTGGATCCGGCGGGAGGTGGAGCGGCGCTTGGAGGCCGCCCAGGATGTTCACGGGCACCCGCTGGACGGTCTCGCCGCCGTGCTGTGCCGGCAGCGGCACCTCGCGCTCGACCCGGCGGCCTCCGTGCCACCCGCGGTGATCTCCACCGAGCAGGCCCTCGTCCAGTTCAACCTCGGCGGGCGGCTCGGGCACGGCTGCACGGAGCGGGGGCGGCCACCGTGGGACCGCTCGCTGGTCGCCTTCTACCCGGAGCAGACCCCGGGAGTGGACCACCGGATCGTCCTGCTCGACTGGCCCGGTCCGGTGCAGTCCGCCGCGGCACGGGCCGCGACCGACGATTTCCTGCGCTGGCTGACCGGAAGCGGGCGCGACGTGCTGCTGGCGCGGGGTTTCCGGGTGCCCGGTCTGGACCGGGCCGGTCCGGCGCTCAGCGAGATCAACGGGGTGCTTCCCGGGTGGCTGCTGGAGAACCCGCAGTGGGAGTACGCCAGCGGCCCGGCGGCGCTGTACGCCGCCGACCGCCGCCACCGGCAGGCCCGCCGGCCGGCCCGGGTGCTGCTGGCGCTGGACACCTCCGGCTCGATGCTGGCCGACGCGGGCCGGGGCACCCGCTTCGATGTCGCGGTGGACGGCGTGGCGGCGTCCCTGGGGCAGCTCGGCGGCCGGGACGAGGTGGGCGTCTGGGCGTTCTCCACCGCGTACCGCGGGTCGGTGGCCCGGTTGCGGGGGGTGAGCCGTGCCGCCCCCGGCGGTGACCCGGCCCTGCTCGAGAGGCTGCGCGGCACCGTGCCGGCGGGTGACACCCCGCTGTACCGGACGATCGACGCGGCGGCCCGGGAGGTGCGCCGGCTCGGCGGTGCCCGGGAGGAGTACCTGCGGGCGGTCGTGGTGCTCACCGACGGGCGGGACACCGCCAGTGGTGGCCTCGTGCCCCGCCTCGACGGTGACCTGCCGGTACGCCTCTACGTGATCGCCGTGGGGGAGGCCAGCTGCGACGACCGGGGGCGGGCCGGCACCCTGCGGCAGACCGCCGGGGGCACCGGCGGGCAGTGCGTCGAGGCGGCGGCCGGCACCGTGGACCGGGCCCTCACCGGGCTGTTCCGGCAACTCTGGGAGAACGGAGCCGAGCAGTGACCGACCTGAGGCGGAGCGGTCCGTCCGCCGTGCAGACCCGCCGCTGGCGGGTGCCGTCGGGCTTCCTGTCCGGGGTGGCGGTCGGCGTGGTGTTGGGCGTGGTCGCCACCGTCGGGTGGTACGCGGCCACCCGGGAGGAGCCGCTGGAACCCGGCGAACTCGTGATCCTCAGCGGCAAGGACACCAGCCCCGGTGGGCAGCGGGAGGAACTGGTCAAGCTCTGGAACGAGCTGCACCCGCAGAGCCCGGCCCGGATCCAGCCGGCTCCGGTCACCACCGATCAGCAGCACAGCGAGATGGCGGCCGTGGCGCGGGCCCAGGC
>NZ_SMKF01000206.1 GCF_004348325.1 Micromonospora sp. KC213
CCTCCCAGCCCACCCGGGGTCGCCGTCGCGCGCCCCGTTCCGCCCGTAGCCGCTGGCTCGCCGCCGGTGGCGTCACCGCGCTCGCCACCGTGCTCGGTCTCAGTCTCGCGCTGCGCTCCGGCGCCGCCCCCGCCTGCGCCGCCCCGGCCCGGGTGGCTGCCCCGCTCGCTGCCGCGCCGCCGGTCGGCGGCGCCGTCCAGAAGGGAAAGGCAACCTTCTACGACGCGCAGGGCCTCGGCAACTGCTCGTACCCCACCGTGCCCGCCAACCGGCTCTACGTCGCCCTCGGCCCCAGCGAATACGGCGCCGCCGCCGCCTGTGGTGGCAGCCTCGACGTCACCGGGCCGCGCGGCACCGTCCGCGTGCTGGTCACCGACCGGTGCCCGGAGTGCGCACCCGGGCACCTCGACCTGTCCCGCGAGGCGTTCGCCCGCATCGCCGACCCCGTGCAGGGCATCGTCCCGATCAGCTACCGGGCGGTCGTCGACCCACCGCTGCCCGGCCCGCTCACCTTCCGGATCAAGGAAGGCGCCTCGCAGTACTGGTTCGCGGTGCTCGTCGGCGACCACGGGAACCCGCTGCGCTCCGTCGAGGTCCGCCAGGGCAGCTCCGGTGGTTTCCGGCCGGCCGCCCGGCAGGACTACAACTACTGGCTGATCGACTCCGGTGCCGGCCCCGGCCCGTACACCGTCCGGGTCACCGACGTGTACGGCCACCGCACCACCGCCACCGGTATCCGGCTCGCCCCCGGCCAGACCCAGCGCAGCACCGTCCGAATGTACGGCGCGGCACCCGCCGCTGGTGGCGGTGCACCCGCCGCAGGTGGCGCGGCACCCGGCTCCCCGGGCGGCCGGACGGCCGCTGCCCGCCGCGCCTCGTCGCCGGGCCCGAGCGTCAGCCCGTCGGCGACCGTCCCCGCTCGTCCGTCCAGCGGGGTAGCGGCCGACATCACCGGACAACCGGACGCCACCGCGACCGCGCTGGCCGGCGAGGTGGTCACGCGACCGCTGGCTGCTGTTCCGCCCGAGCGCTCCTGCGGCTGACCGTGCAACACCCTGCGCCCACCGCCCGGAGCGGTCAGGGTGTGGGGGCGGGTAGGTCGAGCCACATGAAGATCTCGTCCCGGTCGTCGCCCGGAGCCACCCGCAGCGCGCCGGGCAACCGGCCGACCTCCCGGTAGCCGAGCCGGCGGTAGAAGCCCTCCAGCCCCAACCCGCCCCGGACGGTGACGTGCAAGGCCCGCCAACCCAGCTCGGGCGCCCGACGTGCGGCCTCCTTCATGATCGCCGCGCCGTACCCGAGCCCCTGCGTCCTCGGATGGACCATGACCCGCTTGAGGGTGCCCCAGTGGGCCTTCAGGTGGAACCGGTTGTCGACGAAGACCAGCACCGCGACGGGTTCGTCGCCCGCGTACCCGACCAGCAGCCGGTCCGGGCCGGCGACGACGTCGCGGAAGGTCGCCTCGGCGACCGGGCGGACCTCGTCGACGGTGACCGGCGCGACGAAGCCGACCGCGCCACCGGCGTTGGTCACCTCCACCCACAACTGCGTGAGCTGCTGGCGCAGCGCGGGAGAGAGGTCGGGGTCGAGGACGAAACGCAGGCTCACCCGGGTCATCCTGATGGACCGGGCTGCTCTGGCAAGCGGAGCGTGACCAGCGCAACAGGAAGGTCGAGCCGGGCCGTCATCGGATTGTCGGTGCGGGAGGGGGGTTTCGAACCCCCACGTCCTTCCGGACACAGGCTCCTAAGGCCTGCGCGTCTGCCGTTCCGCCACTCCCGCCGATGTGCTGAGTCTAGAGCCTCCCGGGAAGAGGGTGTGGGGCCGGAGGGGTCCGCCTCCCGGTGCCTCAATGTTCGGTGCCCTACAGCGGTCGGACAGGGGAGTCACGCGCATCGACTGGTCGGCCGGCGGCGAACCCGCCGGGCCAGGGCGCTTGTTACGCCCTGCGTACGTGTCGGTCTGGCTGTGGCAGTTCGGGCACAGCAGTCGCAGGTTGGGTGGCCGGTTGTCGAGGAAGTCGCCGTTGACATGGTCGACGTGCAGGGTCAGCGGACGCCCCTGCCAGGTCGACCCGACGCCACACTTCTCACACCGTTCGGGCACGCCGATGTCGGACAACGCCCACTTGAGTCGGGTGCCGGGTGTGCGGCGCGATCCGGGCGGCAGGAACACCAGCAGTTGCGATGACGTGGTCCGGCGGACACCACGCCGTCCCCGCGTGTGAGCGCTGCCCGTGAAGTGGGAGGTGTCGATGCCGAAGCGCTTCAGTTGCCGGCTGATGTGCGCGTGCGAGCCGCCGCTGACGCGTACGCCGAGCAGCCGCATCACCTCGGTGACGCTGTACGCGGCGGCGGCCGCTTCGGCGAGCGCGTCGGGGGTGTACCGGTACCGGACCACGCACGGACGGTAGCGGCCGGGTGTGACGGTCTGTCAGTCCAGGCCGAGGTCGCGGCGCAGCTTGGCGACGTGTCCGGTGGCCTTGACGTTGTAGAACGCACGCTCGATCTTGCCGTCCGGGTCGATGACGAAGGTGGAGCGGATCACCCCGGTGACGGTCTTGCCGTACATCTGCTTCTCGCCGTACGCGCCGTAGGCGGTGAGCACCGCCCGGTCGGTGTCGGCCACCAGCGGGAAGGTGATGGCGTCGCGCTCGCGGAACTTCGCCAGCTTCTCCGGCTTGTCCGGCGAGATCCCGACGACCTCGTAACCGGCGGACTGGAGGGAGGCGAGCGAGTCGCGGAAGTCGCAGGCCTGCTTGGTGCAGCCGGGGGTCATCGCGGCCGGGTACGCGTACAGGATGACCCGGCGGCCCCGCAGGTCGGCCAGGGAGAGCGTCCCGCCGCTGTCGGTCGGCAGGGTGAAGTCGGGGGCGGGGTCGCCGGGGCTGAGGCGGTCGGGCGCGGTCATGGCCTCGACCCTACCGCCGGGCCTGGGCGGCGAGCGCGGGGTGACGCGCCGCACAACGGGATCGCAGGTGCAGTTGCCAGCCCTTGGCAACAGCACCTGTGGGGAAATAGGCTCGCGCGCGTGGACACCCTCGCGATGCACATCTCGAACGGGATCATCAACGGTCCCGTGGCGGGGGTCTTCGCGGCCCTCGCCCTCGCCGCGCTGAGCTTCTGCGTGCTGCGCGGTCGCCGCGACCTGGACGACCGGCTGGCCCCGATGGCCGGCCTGGTCGCCGCCTTCATCTTCGCCGTGCAGATGCTCAACTTCCCGATCTTCACCGCCGGGGTGAGCGGGCACCTGCTCGGCGGCGCGCTCGCCGCGCTGCTGGTCGGCCCGTGGGTGGGCGCGCTCTGCGTGGCGGTGGTGCTGGTGGTGCAGGCCCTGGTCTTCGGTGACGGCGGCGTCGCGATGCTGGGTTTGAACATCACCAACATGGCGCTGATCGGCACCGCGGCGGCGTACCTGCTCATCGCCGGTCTGCTCCGGGTGCTGCCGCGTACCCCGTTCGGGCTGAGCGTCACCGCGTTCGTCTCCGCACTGGTGAGCGTGGTGGTCGCGAGCCAGGGCTTCGTGCTCCAGTACTGGCTTGGCGGCACCACCGACCTGGGCGGCAACCTCGCCGGGCTGGCCGGCACGATGGCCGGATTCCACCTGCTGATCGGTATCGGAGAGGGTTTGATCACCGCCACCACCGTGGCCACCGTCGCGAAGGTCCGGCCAGACCTGGTGTACGCGCTGCGCGCCCTGAAGCCGGCGACGCCGGCGACCGTCCCGGCCGTCGGAGGTGCCCGGTGAGGAACCGTACCTGGGGTTTCGTCGCGGTCGGCCTGCTGGTCGCGCTGCTGCTGGCCGGGGTGGTCAGCAGCTACGCCTCGTCTCACCCCGACGGGTTGGACTCGGCACTGCTCAAGGGCTGCACCGTCGACGCCGAGGGGGAGATCACCGGCGGTTCCTGCCCGGCCCAGCAGGAGAAGGAGCACGAGGTGGGCGGTCCGCTGGCCGACTACGGGATCGCCGGGATCGACAACGACTTCCTCTCCACCGCGCTGTCCGGGGTGCTCGGGGTCCTGCTGACCTTCGTGGTCGGCGGCGGTGTCTTCTGGCTGCTGCGCCGACGTGGCCCGGCCGGGTCCGGTGACGCCGGCGAGGCCGCGCGCGACGACCGGCAGCCCGCCGGCACGACCGGCTGAGGGGGCACGCCGATGGGGGCCGGGCACGCGCACGTGCTCTACCGGGAGGTGCCGTCCCCGGTGCACCGGCTCGCCCCGGAGGTGAAGATCGCGGCGATGGTGCTGTTCACCGTCGCCGTGGTGGCCACCCCGAGGGAGGCCCTGTGGGCCTTCGCCGGGTACGCGGTGCTGGTTGCCCTCGTCGCCGCGCTGGCCCGGGTGGGTGCCGGGTGGCTGCTGCTGCGCTCGATGATCGAGCTGCCGTTCGTGCTCTTCGCCTTCGCGCTGCCGTTGCTGGGCGCGGGGGAGCGGGTCGAGGTCGCCGGGCTCAGCCTGTCGGTCGACGGCCTGTACGGCGGGTGGAACATCGTCGCCAAGGGCACCCTGGGTGTGCTGGCGTCGCTGCTGCTGGCGGCGACCACCACCACCCGGGATCTGATCGTGGGCCTGGATCGGCTGCGCTGCCCGCAGATCGTCACCCAGATCGCCACCTTCATGCTGCGCTACCTGGACGTGCTGGTGGGCGAGGCCCGCCGGATGCGGGTGGCCCGGGTGTCCCGGGGCGACGACCCGCGTTTCCTGTGGCAGCTACGCGGGTTCGCAGCCGGGGTGGGTGCGCTGTTCCTGCGCGCCTTCGAGCGGGGCGAGCGGGTCTACCTGGCGATGCTGTCCCGGGGTTACTCGGGGCGGATGCCGGTGGTCTGGCGGGGCGCCGGTGCGGCCACCGCCGGGCAGTGGCTGGCCGCGGCGACCGTGCCGGTGACGGCGGTCCTCATCGCCGCCACCGCCGTCGTCCTGACATGATCGGTAGGTGCCCACCGCTGTCTCGTTGGACGTCCGTGGCGTCCGGTACGCGTACCCGGACGGTCACGTCGCCCTGCGCGGGGTGGACCTGACCGTGCCGCGCGGCGAGCGGGTGGCCCTGCTCGGCCCGAACGGGGCCGGCAAGACGACCCTGGTGCTGCACCTCAACGGCATCCTGACCCCCACCGAGGGCACGGTCAGCATCGGCGGGCTGACCGTGTCGAGCGACCGGGGCACGCTGGCCGAGATCCGTCGCCGGGTCGGGATCGTCTTCCAGGACCCGGACGACCAGCTCTTCCTGCCCACGGTCGCCGAGGACGTGGCGTTCGGCCCGGCGAACCTGGGGCTGCGCGGGGCGGAGCTGGCCGAGCGGGTGGACGAGGCCCTCGACGCGGTGGGGATGAGCGCCCACCGGGACCGGGCCCCGCACCACCTGTCGTTCGGCCAGCGCCGCCGGGTGGCGGTCGCCACCGTGCTGGCCATGCGCCCGGAGATCCTGGTGCTCGACGAGCCCTCGTCGAACCTGGACCCGGCGGCCCGGCGGGAACTGGCCGAGATCCTGCGTACCCTGCCGGTGACCCTGTTGATGGTCACCCACGACCTGCCGTACGCGGCGGAACTGTGCCCGCGATCGGTGATCCTCGACGCCGGCCGGATCGTGGCCGACGCTCCCACCGTCGACGTCCTCTCCGACGCGGAGCTGTTGGCCCGGCACCGCCTCGAACTGCCCTACGGTTTCAGCCCGCACTCGCTGCCCCGCCCCTGACCGGATCGCGCCGCGCCGGCCTTGTCCGCCGCGCCGGCCTTGTCCGCCGCGCCGGCCTTGTCCGCCGCGCCGGCCTTGGCCCGGGCGGCGGGTGGCGGGTGGCGCTGTCAGGCGGGGACGGGGGTGCGATGGCCGGCGGCGGTCACGGCGGCGCGGGAGGCGGCGTGCAGGCGCAGGACACCGGCGCCGACCGCCCCGGCCCCGGCGATCAGCACCAGCACCAGCAGCAGCCGGGCGTACTGGCCGGGCCAGGGGGCCGGGGCCACCGCGCGGGAGAACGTGGCGAGGTTGGCGACGCCGACGAAGACTGCCAGGCAGCTGCCCGCCAGCGCCAGTACGAAGTCGGCGGCGGGTCGGCGGGCCAGCGCCCAGCCGCCGGCGGCGACCGCGCCCAGTCCGGTGAGCAGCGCCCAGACCTGCCCGGTGAGCAGCCCGAGCAGCAGCGGCCCGGCACCGTCCGCGCCGGCGTCCAGTTCCCGGCCGACGACCAGGGTGATCGCCGCCGCGCCGCCGACGGCCAGCAGCGCCCCGACCGCGCGCAACGCCCGGCCGCCGGCGACCGAGCCGGCCGGCAGCAGGCCGGCCGCGCCGACGAGCAGGAAGCCGAGGGTGGCGGCCACCCACCACGGGTACGGGTCCGGTGGCGGCACCCAGTCCAGGGTGCCCCGGATCCCGACCTGCTCCGCGCCGTCACGGATCGGGACGACCCAGTCCCGGACCCGGTGCGGGCGGGTCGGGTCGGTGACGGCGGGGGCCGGCACGCCGGCCTCCCGCCACTGGGTGCGCTGGTCGTGCCAGCGCACCCGCGGCACATCGCCGATCTTCCGCCAACGCGGCGGCGCGGCCGGGTCCGCCTCCGTTGGCAGGGTGGTGTCCCCGGCGAGGGTCCGGTTCAGGTACGTGGCGGGGGAGCGGCTGTTCTCGTACGCCCCGTCCGGCCCGACCCGCAGGTACGGCTCCCCGGAGTAGCCGATCACCTGGACGTCTCGCCCGGTGGTGTTGACCAGTTCCAGCCGGGCGCCCGCCTCGACGGCCCGTACCGTCAGGCCGGCGCGGGCCGGGCTGAGGCCGATCGCCTGGACACGGTAGTCGGTGCCGTCGGGGGCGTCGGCACCGTGCGCGGCGGCCGGGGCGGCGAGGGTGAGCACGGCGGCGAGCACGGCACCCACGACCACGCCGACCCTGCGCGGCGGGGTCACCTGCCGGCCGCCTCCACCGCCGCCCGGATGCCGTCCGGGGAGCGGTCCTCGACGTCCTTGCCGTTGACCTTGACGGTCGGGGTGCCGGTGACGCCGGCCCGGCTGGCGTCCTCGGTCACGTGCTCGGTCCACGGCTTGTAGCGGCCGTCGGAGACGCAGGAACCGAAGTCGTCCCGGTTCAGCCCGACGCCCGCGCCGATGTCGATCAGCTCCTGGTTGCTGAGCCCGGCGCTGCCCTCCGGTGGCTGCCGTTCGAAGAGCGCGTCGGTGAACTCCTTGAACTTGCCGCCGTCGGCGGCGCAGCCGGACGCGGCCGATGCGCGGGTGGAGTACCCGGTGGTGGAGAGCCGGTCGAGGTAGGCCACCGGGTGGAACACCACCCGCGCCTTGCCCTCGCTGACCAGCTGGTTGATGGTGCCCCCGCTGAGCTGCTGGAACTGCTTGCAGGCCGGGCAGAGATAGTCCTCGTAGAGGTCGATGGTGACCGCTCCGCTGCCGATGACGATGCCGGTGCTGGCGTCGCTGGCGCCCTTCGGGGTGGTGAACTCGTCGGACCGCTGGCCGGCCCAGACGCTCCAGCCGATCAGGCCGGCGATCACCAGGACCGCGACCGCCCCGACCGAGGTCCAGAGCGTCCGTTTGCGCCGCTTCTCCCGGGCCAGGTGCTCGCGGACCACCCGGGCCGCGTCCCGCTGCCCCTTGCGACTACTCATCGTCGTCCTCCACGTGCGCGTCGCCCGCCAGCCAACCGTCGACCGAGACGGGGGTGCGGGGCCAGACCAGCAGGAACCCGGCAAGCGCCAGGAATCCCAGGTCCCGGAGGATCTCCGGGAGGTAACTCGGGGACTGCCCGGCGGCGAGCTGCCCGCCGCTGCCGAAGCATCCGCAGTCGATGGCCAGGCCGCGGGCCCAGGCGGAGGCGATGCCGGTGACGAAGACCACCAGCAGGGCGGCGGAGACGCCGGCGGTGAGCCGGGTGGCCAGGCCGAGCAGCAGGAGCGCGCCGAGCGCCAGCTCCACGAAGGGCAGCGCCGCGCCGATCGCGGCGGCCAGCTCGTAGGGCATCACCTGGTACGCGTTGACAGCGCGGCCGGAGGCGGCCAGGTCACCGACCTTGGTCGCGCCGGCGATCAGCCAGACGGCGGCCAGGCCGAGGCGCGCGGCAACGCCGAGCCAGGGACGGATGACGGGCCACCGGATGGCCCGGGTGCGAGCAGCGGTCACATCCATTGGTCGTCCCGTCCGGTCGCGGAGTTCCATGGTTCAGCCGGCCATCGCGTCGCCGACGGCGTCGATCAGGTCGTGGCGGGCCCGGGCGACCCGGGAGCGGATGGTGCCGACCGGCACCTGCTCCACGGCGGCGGCCTCGGCGTACGACAGGCCGAGCAGTTGGGTGAGGACGAACGCGCCCCGCCGGTCGGCGGGGAGCCGGCGGATCAGGTCGGTGGTGTCGAACTGCCCGGCCGGGTCGGGGTGCGGCTGGCCGGTGTGGGCGTCCGCGGCGAGTCGTTCGTCGAGGCGACGTCGCCGGAACACACCGCGCAGGTGGTCGGCGCAGACCCGGCGGGTGATGCCGAGCAGCCAGGTACGGGCGCTGGAGCGTCCCTCGAAGCCGGGCAGCGCCCGGAACGCCCGTAGGTAGGTCTCCTGGGTGAGATCGTCCGCGGTGTCCGGGTCGACCAGGGCGGCGGCGAACCGCCACACCTCGGCCTGGGTGGCGCGGACCAGGGCGGCCTGGGCCGCAGGGTCGCCGTCCCGGGCGGTCAGCGCCCACCGGGTGGCCGGGTCCGGCGCCGCATCCCGAGCGGTATCGCGCGCCGGGTAAGGGCGGCCGGCGGAGGCGGCTCGCGGGGCGGGGATCACGACAGACCAGGCTACGCGG
>NZ_SMKF01000207.1 GCF_004348325.1 Micromonospora sp. KC213
GGCGTAGGGCGGTGGCGGCAACCAGCAGGAGCGCTGCTCCGAACATGGCCGTGCCGATGACGTTGACCTGCGGCGGAATGCCGCGCTGGGCGGCACCCCAGACATACATCGGGAAGGTCACGGTGGTGCCGGCGTTGAAGTTCGTGACGATGAAATCGTCGAAACTCAACGAGAAGGCCAGCAGCGCGGCGGCGACGATGCCGGGCCACACCAGCGGCAGGGTCACCAGCCGGAACGTGTGCCACTCGCTGGCGTAGAGGTCCATCGCGGCCTCCTCCAGCCGCCGGTCCATCCCGGCGAGCCGCGCCTTGACGGTGACGACCACGAACGACACGCAGAACATGACATGCGCGACGACGACCGTCCAGAACCCCTGCGGCACGCCGGCGGAGACGAACAGGGCGAGCAGCGAGGTACCCAGCACCAGTTCCGGCGTGGCCATCGGCAGGAAGATCAGCAGGTTCATCGCGGAACGACCGCGGAAGCGCTGCCGGACCAGGGCGAACGCCATCAGCGTGCCGAGCACCGTGGCGACCACGGTGGCAACGACGCCGATCTGCACGCTGCGCAGCACCGCCTCGCACATGCCCGGGGTGGCGCAGGGGCGACGCCAGTTGTCCAGGGTGAACTCGTGGAAGTCGTACGACAGCCGGCTCGACGGGCGGTTGAACGACAGGCCGGCGACCACCGCGACCGGCAGCGCGAGGTAGCCGAGCACCAGCAGGGCCACGAGCATCGTCCAACGGTCGGCCAGCCACCTCCCGAGGCGGGTCATCGCCACACCTCGTCGGTGCCGGCCCGTCGCAGGTAGCCGACAACCACCGCGAGGATCGCCGCCATCAGCAGGAACGACAGCGCCGCCCCCTGCGGGTAGTCCAACCGGACCAGGAAGGCCGAGTCGATGACGTTGCCGACCATGTACTCGTTCGGGCTGCCGAGCAGTTCCGCGTTGATGTAGTCGCCGGTGGCGGGGATGAAGAACAGCAGCGTGCCGGCGATCAGGCCGGGCATCGACAGCGGCAGGGTGACCCGTCGGAACGTCTGCACACCACTGGCGTACAGGTCGCCGGCCGCCTCCAGCAGCCGGTGGTCCAGCCGCTCCAGACTGGCGTACAACGGCAGCACCAGCAACGGCAGGAAGTTGTACGTCAGGCCGAGCACCACCGCGACCGGGGTCGCCAGCAGCCGGCCGTTCGGGCCCAGCAGGTGCACGTCGCGCAGCAGCCCGACCAGCCAGCCATGGTCGGACAGAATGGTCTTCCAGGCCAGGGTGCGCACCAGGAAGCTGGTGAACATCGGGGCGACCACGCAGACCAACAGCAGGTTCTTCCACCGGCCGGCCTTGCGCGCGATCGCGTACGCCAGCGGGTAGCCCAGCAGCAGCGCCAGCGCCAACGCCGCTGCGGCGTAACCGAAGGAGCGGGCCAGCTGCGGCCAGTACGCCTGCAACACCGCCGGGTAGTTACCGAACGCCCAGGTCAACGCGTACCCGGTGGAGAGCGAGCCGGTGGGGTCGTAGAGGCTGGCCGCCCCCAGCTGCAACAGTGGCACGACGAAGAAGACGCCCAACCAGGCCGCCCCGGGCAGCACGAGCAGGTACGGCAGCAGCCGACGGCGGGCCGACGTGGTCACCGGGCTCACGACGACACGGGCGTCGGCTCGTCGCGCAGCCCGGCGCTGCGGTCCGCCGCGCCGGGTTCGCGGGGCAGCAGGAACGCGTGCCGGGGATCCCAGTGCGCCAGCACCGACGCACCGACCGGAAACCGTCGGCCAAGCCCGTTGTTCGCCGCGAACGCGGCCAGTTCGCCGCCCCAGCCGGTGCGGAT
Organism: Micromonospora sp. KC213; assembly: GCF_004348325.1. GTDB lineage: Bacteria > Actinomycetota > Actinomycetes > Mycobacteriales > Micromonosporaceae > Micromonospora. The sequence goes on from NZ_SMKF01000207.1 coordinate 1,827, forward strand.
CAGGTACTGGGTGCTCACCCCGACGTTGGAGGCGTCGGTGACCACACCGTCGAGGTGCTGGTGTCCGTGGGGCACCTGGTCGGCGGAGCCGGCCAGATGCAGCTTCTCCGGGCGTACCCCGAGGTAGACCGCGCCCCGGTCGGACCGGGCGCGGTCGGCGGGCAGGGAGAACCGCGCGCCGTGGGCGGTGACCGGCACGTCCGCGCCGACGCGGCCCGCGGCCTCGGCGGCGAGCAGGTTGGATCGGCCGAGGAAGGTCGCCACGAAGGCGGTGGCCGGGAACTCGTAGCTGTCGGCCGGAGCGCCGAGCTGCTCGATCCGGCCGGCGTTCATCACCGCGACCGTGTCGGCCATGGTCATGGCCTCCTCCTGGTCGTGGGTGACGTGCACGAAGGTGATGCCGACCTCGGTCTGGATCCGTTTCAGCTCGAGCTGCATCCGTCGGCGCAGCGTCAGGTCGAGCGCGCCGAGCGGCTCGTCCAGCAGCAGCACCTGCGGGTGGTTGACCAACGCTCTGGCCAGCGCGACCCGCTGCTGCTGCCCGCCGGAGAGCTGGGCGGGCCGGCGCCGGTCGTGGCCGTCGAGTCGCACCAGCGACAGCATCCGCCGGACCTGCTCGTCGACCGTGCGGATGCCGCGCCGGCGCAGCCCGAAGGCCACGTTCTCGGCGACGTCCAGGTGCGGGAAGAGTGCGTAGCTCTGGAACACGGTGTTCACCGGCCGCTGGTACGGCCGCAGCCGGGTGATGTCGCGGTCGCCGAGCAGCACCTGCCCGCTGGTTGGCTCCTCCAGGCCGGCGACCATGCGCAGGGTGGTGGTCTTACCGCAGCCGGACGGCCCGAGCAGGGCGAAGAAGGAACCCTGGGGGACGGTCAGGTCAACGTCGTCGACGGCGGTGAGGGCACCGAACCGCTTGGTGAGGTTGGCCAGCCGCAAGTCGCCGGCCGGTGACTCCTGCCGCATCCCGGTCACGCTCCGATGACCTGTTGGAACCGGGACTCGTACGCCCTCTCCTGCCGCTCGTCGAGGGCCATGAAGACGGTGGCCTTCCGCAGCAGGTCCTCGCCGGGGAAGATCAGTGGGTTGGTGGCCAGCTCCGGATCGATCTTCTCCATCTCGGCCTGCGCCCCGCGGACCGGACAGATGTAGTTGACGTACGCGGCGAGCCGGGCCGCGACCGCGGGCTCGTAGTAGTAGTTGATCAACGTTTCGGCGTGGCCCTTGTGGGTGGCCCGATTCGGCACCAGCGTGTCGTCGCTGTAGAGCAACAGGCCCGACTCGGGCGAGACGAACCGGATCTTCTCGTTCTCCGCCGAGAGCTGGATGACGTCGCCGGACCAGGCCACGCAGGCGGCGATGTCCCCCCGGGCCAGCTCGGGGGTGTAGTCGTTGCCGGTGAACCGGCGGATCTGACCGGAGTCGACGGCCTTCTTGAGCTTGGCGAGCGCGTCGTCGAACTGGGCGGGGGTGAAGTTCGCCGGATCGTGGCCGTTGGACTGCAGCAGCAGGCCCATGGTGTCGCGCATCTCGCTCAGTGCGGTCACCCGGCCCTTGAGGTCGGGTCGGGTGAGCAGCTCGTCGACGGTGCGGATCTCCCTGGTGACGCTGCCGTTGTAGGCGAGGCCGGCGAGGCCCGCCTGCCACGGGACGGCGAGCCGGTTCTGCGGGTCGAAGGAGCGGTCGCGCAGCGACGGCAGCAGGTTCGCCGTCACGTTGGGGATTCTCGCCGGGTCGAGTTGCTGGATCCAGCCGAGCCGGATCATCCGGGCGGCCATCCAGTCGCTGAGGACGATGATGTCCCGGTCGATGCTCCGACAACTGGCGAGCTGCTGCTGCACCTTGCCGAGGAACTCGTTGTTGTCGTTGATGTCCTCGGTGTAGGTGACCTGGATGCCGGTCCGGGCGACGAACGCGTCGAGGGTCGGCCGCTTCGCCGGGTCGGACTCGTCGACGTCCAGGTACTGAGGCCAGTTCGAGAAGGTGAGCTTCTGCTCCGCCGTGGAGCGGTCCTCGCTGCGGCAGCCCGTCTCGGTCTGGGTCGCCGCCCTGGTGCCGCAGCCGGCGAGGGTGCCGCCCGCGGCGAGCAGGGCGGCCGCGCCGGTGAGCAGTCCACGCCGGCGCAGCGGTTGCGAGGGGACGCGCATGCGGCGACTCCCGGGGGTCGTCCGTCGGCGGCGGAGGGCTGCGCGCCAACGGGAGGTGATCTGCCAAGGACGACTGATCTTGGCATGGGGCACGCCAGCGGGTACAGCGGCTGCGCTACGGCGGTGCGGACCGTGGCGGTGGGCGGCTCCAGCACCGGCGAGGGGAGTCAGCCCGTCAGACCGCGCACGACGTCGTCGGTGGTGACCACCTGGCCGAGCAGACCTATCCCTTCCAGGGTCACCCGGTGCATCTCGTCGGTCGCCGCGGCGCAGGCGTCGGAGACGACCACCATGCGGTACCCGTGGTTGACCGCCTCGAAGGCGGTGCCGGCGACGGAGAGATTGGTGGCGACGCCGGTGAGCAGGACGGTCTTGACGCCCCGGGCGCGCAGGATCACGTCCAGTTCGGTACCGAAGAAGGCGGTGAGCCGAGCGTGGGTGAAGACGATGTCGCCCACCTGCGGCGCGACCTCGTCGATGATCTCGGTCTTTGGGTCTCCGTCGAGGAAGCCCCGCTGCTCCCCGATCGTTGCGAAGGCCGGGGTGTTGGCAATGAGATCCGGATAGCCGGGTCGGAATGCGATGCGGCTGTGGACGACGAGCCCGCCGCTGGACCGGACGGCAGCCATCAGCCGCGCCGCGTACGACGCGACGCGGTGCCGGGCGACCTGGTCGGCGAAGTAGGGGCCGAACAGCCCATCGGGGCTGACGACGTCGTGTTGCCAGTGCACGCCGATGACGGCGACGCGCGTCGGGTCCATCTCGATATCGGGCATCATCGTCCCTCCCGTCGCGGGGCGGAGAGCTGCGGCGGTGCCGGATGGAGCCCTTGTCCATCGATCGCGGCCCGCCCTCTACCGTAGGCGTCGAGACGCCCCCACCGGCCAGGAATGTCGAGAAGCCCCACAAAGTCGAGGTTGGGAGGAAGCGCGGGCCTGGTCACGAGGTCGTCACCGACCGGCCGCAGTCCGAGCATCGTGCGTAGCAGGAGCAGCGACGCACCCGCCGACCACGCCTGAGGGCTACACGCGGTCGGGTAGTTGACGGGGTATCTGGTTTCGGTGCGAGGGCTTCCGGCGAACGCCTCCGGCAGTCGGCCGTCGTAGAAGGCCGCCGCGTCCAGGATTCCGGCCGTGACCTGAGCCGCCTCGTCGGCGAAGCCGTAATTCCGCATCCCCCACGCGATGAACGAGTTGTCGAAGGGCCACACGGTTCCCACGTGGTATCCGATGGGGTTGTAACGGGCCTCGCCCTCGGCCAACGTGCGGATACCCCAGCCGCTGAAGAGGGCGGGTGACATCAGGTGCCGCACCACGGCCTCGGCCTTGGGCTCCTCCAGGATGCCACTCCACAGCAGGTGGCCCATGTTCGACGACAGTGCGTCCACCTGGCGGCCGTCGCCGTCGAGGGCAAGTGCGATGTACTCGCCGTCGGCGATCCAGAAGTCACGGTTGAAGCGTTGCTTGAGATCGGCGGCCTCCCGCTCCAGCCGGTCGGCGTACTCCGGGTCGTCCCAGAAGGTACGGGCCAGCCTGGCAGTGCGCACCTTCGCGTCGTACGCATACCCCTGCAGTTCGCAGGTCGCGCGCGGGAAGCTCGGCAGGCGGCCGTCGCGGAAGGAGATGGCGTCCCAGGAGTCCTTCCAGCACTGGTTCTCCAGGCCGTTTCTGGTGTTGCGCCGCTGGTAGGAGATGTAGCCGGTGCCGGTCACGTCCGCGTAGCCGTCGATCCAGTCGATCGCGGACCGGGCTTCCTGCTCGACCGTGCGGACCAGGTCGGCGTTGCCGGTCCACCGCTCGTACTCGTCGAGCAGCACGAGGAACAGCGGAGTGGCATCCGCGCTGCCGAAGTAGGGGCTGTGCGGCGTGTCCTCGAAGACGGTCATCTCGCCGTACCGCATCTCGTGCAGAATCCGGCCCGGTTCCTCCTCCCGGAAGTCGTCGACCCGGCTGCCCTGCCGGAACGCGAGCACCCGCAGCGTGGTGGCGGCGAGCTCGGGTGCGAACGGCAACGCCTGGAAACTGGTGAGGATGCTGTCGCGACCGAACAGGCTCATGAACCAGGGCAGCCCGGCTGCGGGCACGCTCTTGTCCCTGGCGAGGAACGGGCTGAACCGCAGCGCGGCCAGGTCGATGAGGCTCTGCCGGTACGTGATGCGCAACGGCTCCCAGTCGCACTCCAGCCGCGGCGCCTGGTCCAACCACTCCAGGAGGTCGCGGTGCTTGTCCCTTCCGGTCCGGTTCGCCCGGCCGGGAATCGTCAGCCGATCAAGCCCTTGCGGGAGGGGGAGATCCGGCAGGGCGCTGAGGTGGGCAGACCATCGGCTGTGTGGATCGATGTGGACTTCGAGGGTCAGGCCGTCCTCGTCCACCACCGCCGGCACGGACGCGGAGACGATCGTCTCCCGCCGGAAGCGCTCCCGCTGGTAGCCCAGCACCAGTCGCCCGTCGTCAACCCGTCGATAGTGCCGACCCTTCTTCCGCACCACGGCATCCTTGACCTCGAAGATGTCGGCGAAGTCTGCGTCCACCTCGACTCTGACGGTCAGGTCGACCGGTTGCCGGTCGTTGTTGGTGATGATGAGATCCTCGTGCAGGCCGGTTTGCAGATTGTGTATCCGCTGCACGGCCAGCGTGCTGTTGACGTAGACGTCCTGGCCGCCGGGGACCAGGTAGAACCGGTTCTCGAAGTAGTGGACGTCGTCGATGGACAGGGTGCTCAGCCGCTCCCCGTTGATTCGCAGCTCCCATTTCGACAGCAGGCGGGTGTCATGAGCGAAGAGGCCGTGCGCGGTGTCCGATGACGGGACGATGTCCCCTGTCCGGTCGCAGACCATGAAGGTGGTTCCGTCCAGGATGCCGACCTGGTTCTCAGTCATGGTCGTCCCCCCGGCTCCCGCGTCGCAGCGAGGCGGGGGGCGGCGGAAACAGCCTCCGAACGGTGGCGAAGATTCGCGGGCTACCCTCCACGGTCGCCTCACCACGCAACACGCTGGTCAGGAAGTACGCCTCTCCGCAGGCGATCCGGTCGAACACCGCCCGATCGGCCCGGACCACGGCATCCCCACCCGTCTCCTGCTCCGAGACCGTGATGTCACCCTTGGCGATGGAAACCAACCAGTGATCGACCTGACCGTTCCGGCTGATGTCGAACCGAACGCTGCCCTGGTGGATCGCCGTCAGCCGGCGATCGTGCCCCCGGCGGGCGAGGCTGCGGAAGAACTCCTGGGTCGCGTCAGCCATCGTCACCCCTCCTCAGAGCCACCCTGCCACCCGACCCGCAGCCCTGCCTCACCCTGAAAGAGTGAGGTTCGCGGGGGCCGGTTTCCTCGCCGCGTCTGCCTTCGAGATGGCGGCTGGTCCGGTGGACAACCCACTAGCGTGAGACTCGATGGATCCTCTGCAGGTAACGTTCCTCTTTGTCGCCGGTCTCCTCACGGGCGCTTTCAACGCGGTCGCCGGCGGCGGCTCTCTGATCGGTTTCTCCGCGCTGCTCGGTGTCGGCATACCGCCCCTCACCGCCAAGATGACCAGCACCGTCGCGGTGTTTCCCGGAAACGTGGCAAGCGTCGCGGGAGGCTTCCGGGACCTACCGGATCGCAGAGCTGTCCTCCGCCTCCTGCCGGCAGCCGTCCTCGGTGGCGCCGTCGGGTCGATACTGCTGCTCCTGACGCCTAGTCAGGTCTTCGACGTGATCGTGCCGTTCCTGATCCTCGCCGCCTCATTCATCCTTGGCCTGCAGAACACCCTGAAGGAAATGGTCACTCACTCCGCCGTCCGCCACCGACGGCACCACCCAGCGATCCTTCAGGCGCTCGTTGCCGTGGGCAGCGTCTACGCTGGGTACATCGGTGCCGGATTCGGCATCGTCCTCGTCGCCATCCTGGCGTTCTTCCAGCACGAACCGCTCACCAGAACGGTCGCCCTGAAGAACCTGCTGTCGGCGGTCATCGCGTCGATATCCGTCGCTCTCTATGTGCTTTTCGGCACCATCCACTGGACCAGCGCGACGATCTTGTTTCCGGCAACCGTCATCGGTGGCTACGGCGGCGCCCGACTGCTCCGCAGGCTTCCCGACAAACCACTCAGGGCGGCCATCGTCACGTTTGGCACGGCCTTCGGGCTGGTTCTTCTGTGGGTGAACGTCCTGTAGCCCTGCCGCTTTGCAGTCCTGCCGTTCTCCAGCTGTGCCGGCGGCGGCCTTACCGCCGGGCACGGTCTGGTCAGTGGCCCTTGGCCGTAACCAGGAACGCGCGCCAGGCGGCCGGGGTGAAGCTGAGCGTGCCGCCGGCACGGTCCTTGCTGTCGGGCACCAGGACGCGGCCGGGAAGGTTGTCGGCCACCTCGGCGCAGTCGCCACCGTTGTTGCTGCTGCTGCTGCGGGTGGCGGTGCGCCAGCGGGCGTCGGTCAGGTCCATCTCTTCACCGCTTCCCGGATCAGGGCGATCGACGGGCGGGACGGCAGCGCCTCGCCGGCCACGCTCTGCCACCTCGCGCCCAGGCTAGCAATGTCAGCAGGCTCGGTCACCAGCTCGCCACGGAGCTGATTGTCCAGAAAGGCCACCTCGGTTCCGTCCGGCAGTCGGGCCAGCGCGAGGGGGCCGGCCAGGCCGGTGTGCCGGGGGGCCTCAGCGACCCGCACCTGCACGTGCTCCCGCTCGGCGATGGTCGCCAGGTCGGCCGCCTGCCGGGCCATGACGCCAACGCCAGAGATCGAGAACGCCGCCAACTTCATGATCAAGGGCGGAAGCGCCGGTTGGGGTGGCGGGAGCCCGGTGGGCGGCGGGTGGAGCTAGTG
>NZ_SMKF01000208.1 GCF_004348325.1 Micromonospora sp. KC213
GGGTGGGAGATGTCCCGGGCGTGGTCGGTGAGGGCGGCGGTGGTGACGGTCGCCGTCAGGGGCAGCATCTCCAGGCAGCGGCGGACGGCGGCGGCCATCAGAATGTTCGGCACCCGCATCGACAGGGTGCAGTGCGGCACCCAGCATCCCGGCCGGTACTGCTCCGACAGGGCGATCCCGGCCCGGGTCAGCCGATCGTGCACCAGCGCGTGACGGGCCAGCAACTCGGCGGTCGGGGCGACGCCCAACCACAGCACCCGGCCGACGAACTGCCCGGCGTACTGGAAGTTCAGCCGCAGAGGCGCGGCGACCGGCGTTCCCCGCAGCGCCTCGGCGACCTGCTCCGGGTCGAAACGGGGAGCCACCACCAGCGAGATGTGCGGCCGGTGCCGTCCCGCCAGGAGGGAGCGCATGCTCTGTACCCCCTCGGCCTCCAACGCGTCCCACAGCACCCGGATACGCCGCGTCGCGTCGGTGTCCAGATACAGCTCCAGCGCCGCAACCACATGATCACCCTAACGGCCCGGGTTTGCCCGCCGACGCCAGCGGTATCAGGACCCGGAGACCGCCGGCGAAAGGAGTGTGCCGTGGACGTGGACGGCCTGCTGACCGAGCTCTACGGCCGGCTGCCCCGCCTGGTACGGGGGGCCGTCGACGGGCTGAGCCCGGACCAGTTGCGCTGGTCGCCCCGCCCCGGAGCCAATCCGGTGGGCTGGCTGGTCTGGCACCTGACCCGGATCCAGGACGACCACGTCGCGGACCTGCTCGGCGAGGAGCAGATCTGGGCCGGCGACGGCTGGGCGGACCGGTTCGGCCTGACCGCCGACCCGCACGACACCGGCTACGGGCACACGCCGGAGCAGGTCGCGGCGGTACGACCGGAGAGCGCGGAAGCCCTCGTCGACTACTACGAGACGGTGGCGGCACGGACCTGTGCCTTCCTGGCCGGACTGGCCCCCACGGAGCTGGACCGGGTGGTGGACGAGGCATGGGACCCGCCGGTGACCCTCGGCGTACGGCTGATCAGCGTGGCCGAGGACGACCTTCAGCACGTCGGTCAGGCCGCCTACCTGCGGGGGCTGATCAGGTCGAGCTGACGTCGGCGAGCCGGGCGCGGCGCAGGGCGGCGTGGGCGAGCAGGTGGAACGCCTGCGCCTCGGCGGAGGTGCCCGGGCGGGTGAAGTCCGGCGCCCCGCTCACCGGCCGGACCAGCCCGTACCGGTCGACCTGCCGGTCGGCGGTGGCGAGCAGGTCCCGCCCGGTCTCGGCGTACGACGGCGGCAGCCAACCGTCGGTCGCCCCGGTCAGCGCCGCGTACGCCAGCATCTGCGCCACGTTGGTCTCGACGTGGCTGCCCGGGTCGTCCAGCACGTCGTGGAAGAGGCCATCCGGCCGGCGGTACGCCAGGCAGGCGTCGAGTACCTGCCGGGCGTGCCCGGCCAACTCGGCGCGCAGACCGTCCGGCCAGCGGGGCAGCAACCGCAGCGCGGGCTATTCCGGCCACCACCCAGCCGTTGCCGGTGCCCCAGTGCTGCGGGCTGTCCAGCCCGCCCCGGTCCTCGTCCCAGCGGGCGGCGTACCGGCCGGTGCCCGGGTCGTACAGCCGGCGACGGTGCCCCCGCACCTGCGCCGCCGCCTGGTCAGGATGACCGCACACGGCGAGCAGCGGAACCACCATGTAGACGGTGTCCGCCCAGACCTGCCGGTTGCCGAGCAGATGGAACAGGGTTCCGTCGGCGCCCCGCGGCGCCCTCACCAGCAGCCAGTCGAGCTGCCGCCCCAGCGCCCCCGCCCACCGGTCGCCGGGGTCGACGCGGGCGGCGTGCCGCACCGCCTCGCCGCAGGCGGCGCCGTTGACCGCGCCGTCCTCGCCGGAGACGTCGCCGAGCCGGCCGTCCGGATGCTGCCGGGTCACCGCCGCGTCGGCCAGCAGCACCACCTCCGCGTCGCGGCCGAGGTCGAGCAGGGCGTGCGCGGTCACCCCCTGCTCCCAGGACTGCCGCTGCATCGTCAGCAGCGCCGTCAGCACCCGGTCCAGCCGGGGATCGTCCAGTCCGTGCATGTCGCCTCCCTGCCTCATGTACCCGGGTGTGCGGATCTCACCCGCGGCGGGTGAGCCGGGTTCACCCCGGCCGCTGCCAGCCTGGCTGAGTGCGGCCGACGTCGACCCACCCGGGGGAGGAATCATGGCCACGTCCGCAGCGGAGTTCCTGAAGCGGCTGAACGGCCGCCCGCACCCGGAACTGCCGGAGTACGCCACCGGCACCGTCCGGCTCGACGTGTGCGAGGGCGACCGCACCGAACACTGGTACCTGGTGCTGCACAAACAGCGGGTCGACGTGTCCCGCTCCGAGCGCGACGCCGACCTGGTGCTGCGGGGCAACCGGGAGTCGTTCGACCGGCTGGCCAGCGGGCGACGACGCCTGGTGGAGTCCCTGATGCGCGCCGAGTTGAGCCTGCGCGGGGACATCGCGTTGGCGTTGGCGTTGCGGCGGCTGCTGCCCGGCCCGCCTGACGCGCGGCACCCCCGCCAAGCCGCCGAGCAGGAGATCGGGCGCCCGTGAAGCAGGCGTAGGTCCCGATCGTCGCCGGCAACGTCAGCGAGTACGGGCGGGTCCGACCTGTCCGCACGCCCCGCCACCGGGTCCGCCTGCCGGACCGAGCCCGCCGACGGTCACCACTGCCCGGCCGGCGCGTCCGGCGCGACGTCAGCGACGCGCGGCGCGGGTGCCACCGGGTCGACGTCGCGGCGGGCGCCGGGCCGCCGGGACAACCCCCGGTCCACCCCGACGAAGAGCAGGCCGAGCAGCCAGAACGCCACCGCGAAGAAGACCGTGCTGACCGCGACGCCGTCGTACCCGAGTTGCCCGGCGTCGATGAACGGGTACGGGTACCGCGCCACGACGAGGCCGCGTACCAGGGCGAATCCCAGGTACGCCAGCGGGAACGCCAGCCACCAGGCGGCGTAGCGGGCCCGTAGCCGCCCGCGCGAATCGAACAGCACCCAGTCGGTGATCGCCAGCAGCGGCACCACCGTGTGCAGGAACTGGTTGCCCACCGCCTCGGGCAGCGCCCGCTCCGGTTGCGCGACGGCGAACGGGCTGGCCGGGTTGGCCAGCACCAGGTGGTAGACCACGCCGGTGATGGTGATGTAGAGGGTGACCGCACCCTTGAGGGCCGAGGCCGGTTCGGGCAGCCGCTGCCCGGCGCGCCAGGCGGCGTACCCGGCCAGGATGCCCACCGCCATGTTGCTCTGGATGGTGAAGTACGGCAGCAGGCCGGTGACCGTGGCCGGACCGAGGGCGGTGAGCACGATCCCGGCCAGCACGCTGATCACGATCGCCAGGCGGAAGGCCACCGCCACGCGTCGACGCCGCAGAGTCATCGGGGCAAGTTACCAGCCCGTACGACGATCCTCGTCAGCCTGTCGACCCCGGATGGTGCTGCGCCGGGCCGGTCCCCGGCGGCCCGGCGGCGAACGCCGCGCGGAACCCGCGCACCGCGGCGCGCTCCCCACGCAGCTCGGCGGGGCGGGGCGCGGCCCGCACCGCCGACAGGAGCCGCACCAGCGGCTGCGGCCACCCGGATCCCGGGTCCACGACCGGCCCGCCGAGCAGCCGCTCGGCAATGTGGGGATCCAGTCGATGCGCGTTCATCTCGTGCCCTCAGCGCCGGCGGCGGCCGGCACGTCACATCACCGACAGTCCGGGTCACCCCCCGGTCCGCGGGCCGGGAACACCGGCGCGACCGGCGCCGTCGAGCGGTCAGCCCATCGACCGAGCGCCGTCGATCGACTCGCGCAGGATGTCGGCGTGCCCCGCGTGTTGGGAGATCTCGGCGACCAGGTGCAGCACGACCTGGCGCACCGACCAGCTCGCCCCCGGCTCGAACCAGGGGGCGGCCGGCAGCAGGTGAGCCGCGTCCAGGTCGAGGGTGGACACCAGTTCGTCGGTGCGCGCGGCGACCTGGGCGTACCGGTCGAGCAGGCCGGCCAGGGTCTCGTCGCCGATCATCCGGAACCCCGCCTGCCAGTCGTCGGTCTGGCCCGGCATCGCCTCCGCCCCGCCCACCATGAACCGGGCCCACCCGTCCTCGATGGCGGCGACGTGCTTGACGAGCCCGCCCAGGCAGAGCGTGCTGACCGTGCTGCGGGTCGCGGCCTGCTCGTCGGTGAGCCCACGGACGGTGCGCCGCAGCATGTCGCGCTGCCGGCCCAGGATGGCCAGCAGGCTGGCCCGCTCACCGGTGAGTACCCGCTCCGAAGTGGTCATTCGCCCGCCCTCCGTCGATGTCGTTCGGCCACACCCTAGGTGAGGGCACCGACAGTTCTCTTTCTCCGAGGGTTGCCGCACCGCCCGCCGAGGGTAGGACGTCATGCCATGGGTGAGATTCGCGTGGGCACCTCCTCCTGGGCAGACCAGACGCTGCTGCGCGCCGGCTGGTACCCCCGTGCGGTGCGCACCCCGGCGGACCGGCTCGGCTACTACGCCCGCCACTTCGGACTGGTCGAGGTGGACACCTCCTACTACGCGGTGCCGGCACCGGAAACCACCGCCGGCTGGGTGGCGGCCACCCCGCCCGGCTTCACCTTCGACGTCAAGGCGTTCAGCCTCTTCACCGGGCATCCCACCCCGGTGGCGACGCTGCCCCGGGACCTGCGCCCGACCACCGGCGCGGCCCGGATCCGCCGCCGCGACCTGCCCGGCGAGGCGTACGAGGAGCTGTGGCGCCGGTTCCGGGAGGCGTTGCGGCCGCTGGCGGCGGCCGACCGGCTCGGCGTGGTGCTGTTGCAGTTCCCGCCGTGGCTGGCGCGCGGCGACGCCGCCCGGCGGCGGATCGTGGAGCTGGCGCACCGGTGCCGGCCCTGGCCGGTGGCCGTCGAACTGCGACACGGCTCCTGGTTCGACGGGGCCGCCGCGGCGGAGACGGTGACCTTCCTGACCGACCAGGGGCTGAGCATGGTCTGCGTGGACATGCCACAGGGGCACCCCTCGTCGGTGCCGCCCATCATGATCGCCACGGCCGAGCCGGCGGTGGTGCGCTTCCACGGGCACAGCCCGGCCTGGGCCGACGGCGGCAAGGAGGACCGCTTCCGGTACGCGTACTCCGACGGGGAACTGCGTCGCTGGGCCGAGCTGCTGACCGATCTGGCCGCTACGACCCGGGAGCTGCACGTGCTGTTCAACAACTGCTGTGCCGGGCAGGCCCAGCGCGACGCGGGCCGGCTCGCCGAGCTGCTCGGGGTAGCCACGGCGGCGCACACCGCCGAGGTGTGATCATGGCCGTACGTCCCCGAGCGGGCGAGTGGGCGAGCGGGCACCGCGCCAGGCGACGACAGAGCGGTGTCACCGCACCTCGACGACCACCCCGCTGGCCGGGCGGGTCGGGATCCGGTCCAGCGGGATGGTCAGATCCTGCGCCGGCAGCCGGTGGTCCAACCTGGCCAGCCGCACCGCGAGCGACCGCAGCAGGGCCACCGTGATCCGCTCGCCCGGGCAGCGGTGCCCGGTGCGCGGGTCGCCGCCGCCCTGCGGCATCAGGTCGAACTCGCCGATCTCCCGCCCCAGGAAACGCTCCGGGGCGAAGCGGTACGGATCCGGCCACAGCCGTGGGTCGTGGTTCTGCCCGTACAGGTCCAGCAGCACCATCGCGCCGGCCGGGATGCGTACCCCGTCCCAACTCAGGTCGGTCACCGCCCGTCCGCCGACGAACGGCGCGAACGGGTAGAAACGGCGGACCTCGTGCGCGTACGCCTCGGCGAAGGCCCGGTCGCCGTCGGCCAGCCGGTCCCGGTGGCTCGGCCAGCGGTGCAGCGCGTGCCCGGTGAAGGCGACGAACCAGGCGACCGCCACCGTCGGTCGGAGAGTGTTGAGCAGCTCCACGGCGGCCACACAGGGATCCAGTTCGGTGCCGGCGGCGTCCTGGTGGCGGGCCACCGCCGCCACCGCCGAGCCGGCCGGCACCTCGGCCTCGCCCCGGCGTACCCGGGTGACGAGGGCGGCGAGCTGGTTCTCCCACCGGGTCCGGGCCCGTCGGGCGCGGAAGTGACGCGGCCCGGCGGTGGCGAAGCCGTCGACCAGGGCGACCAGATCGGTGGCGAGGCGGGGCAACTCGTCGTCGTCGACCGGCACGCCGGTCCAGTCGCACACCGCCCGGGTCAGCACCTCGGCGGCGGCGTCGAAGAGCACCACCGGGCCCTGCCCGGCCCAGCCCTTCGCGGCGAGGTCCCAGGCCGTCTCGGCCCGGACGACCAGGCCGTCGACATCGCCGTTGACCAGCAGCCCGGTGAACAGCGCCTTGCGCACCCGGTGCGCGTCGCCGTCGAGGGTGTGCACCGCACGGTGCCCGAACAGCGTGCTGAGCACCGGTTCGGGCAGCGCGCCGTGCCGGCGTACGTGCCGCTCGTCGTAGAAGAAGCGGGCCGCGTCCGGGCCGCGCAGCGCCACCGCGCGCCGCCCGGCCAGCCGGGTGCGGTAGACGTCGGCGCCGGCCTCCCGGAACCGGTTGGGCAGCCAGGCATACCCCTGGGTGACGAGGGTGAACGTGTCGTCCAGATGCGAGCGGGCCATGCCGGGACTTCTGCCCCCGGCATGGCCCGCCAAACCTCACTCAGTCCCGGCTGACCCCTTCCGGGCGCATCCCGGTGGCTTCCTCCCAGGCGTTGTCCGGCAGGTCGCCGCCGACGATCTCGTCCGGGAAGGGGCGGCGGGCCGGTGCGGGATCGGGCGGAGCACCCGGCCCTGCCTCCGGCACCGGCGTCGTCTCGACCGGGCCGAAACCGTGCCGACCGGCCGGCCCCGACGGGCCCACCGGATCCCCGGCCCGGCGGTCGCCGCGCCGCCCCTCCGGCACGGCGGTCTCCTCGCTCCCCTCACCCATCGGGTCGTGCTCACCCGCGCCCCAGGGCGGATCGGCGTCGAAGCCGTCGGTGGTGCCCCAGGGGCCCGCGGACTGCGGCCCCCGTCCGGTGCCGCCCGGCACTGCCTCGTTCCCCGTCATGGCCACCTCGCTGCTCGTCGTGCTTTCGGTCGTCCGGCCCCGGCACGGCGACCGCCGTCGACACCGCGACGAACGGCCCCATGCCGGCCTGCTGGGTACGACCTCAGCCCGCCATCGCCATCCGGCGCCTCGCGCCCATCGTGGCGACCTTCCCCATCGTCATCGGCGCGCTCATCATCCCGCCCGCGCGACCGAACACACCCCGGAACATCTGCCCGGGTTTCTGCTGCTCACCCATGTACGAGGTGACCACCACCAGCGCCCCGGTCAACGCCGGGATCGTCCACTGCAACACCTTCATCCGGCGCTGGCAGGACGCCACGTCCCCGGGTGTCTGGTAGTGGGGCTCGGTGATCCCCTCCACCGGTGGGTTGCCGGCCTTCTCCAGTTTCATGCCGAGCAACCGGCTGTACCCGGTGACCGCCAGCGCGCCGACGGTGAGCGCCGTCTTGATCGCGCTCATCCGCCCCACCCCGCGCTGGGCCAGCACGCGCGGGCTCTCCGTGGCGAGTTCGCCGACCGCACCGGCCAGGTGCGCGCCGATCGCCGCCGCGTTCACCGGCGTCCAACGGGACCAGCCCGCCGAGGCGATCGGCAGGCGCTGGGTCGAGTCGCTGATCCGCGCCGCCGCCCCGTTGACGCCGAGCGCTCCCATCAGGGAGCCGCCGAACCAGGCTGCCAGGCCCAGATCGTGCATGGAACGCAGCGCAGTGTGTCGTTCGGACATCTGATCCCCCTCCACCGTGTTCGGGCGCAGCGGCTTACCCGTCGTCGGCGCGGCTACGCACCCGGATCCGGTCCATCCCCGGTTCACGCCCACCGGCCCCGGTGCCGCGGCGGGGCGTACCCCGCCGGGGGCACGAGGCGGACCGCCCCCGGGGTCAGGCGCTTTCCGGCAGCCAGTAGACGGAGATGGCGACAAGTGGCTCAGGTCCGTCGTTGCGGATCTGATGCGGCACGTGGCTCTCGAAGGCCACGACGTCTCCGGGGTTGAGGACGGCTGTCCGGTCGGTCCACGTCAGCGCGCCGGTTCCGGCCACGATGACCCACACCTCACGTGATCGGTGGAGGTCGAGATCGTTGGACGTCCCAGGAGCAACGCTCCACCGTGCCATCTCGAACGGGGCAGGCGCCGTCGCCGGGAACGGCAGCAACGCGCGGTGCACCGGGCCACCCTCCGCGAAGGTGTACCACGGTTCGAATGGCACGGGGCCACTGGTCGTGGCTTGGCTGGTGTTCGACATGTCGTCGAGGCTGCCGCACCACGTCGTCGCCCGTCTGGCGGCAATCGGTCATCGCGCTCGCCGCACCGTCGCCGGTCGGTGCGCGCCTCAGGCGGGGGGCGTGAGGGCGGCGGCGAAGTCGGCCACCCGGCGGGCCAGCGGCCCACCGGCGCGGACCCAGACGAAGTGGTCCAGCGGGGCGCCCGCCTCGGCGACGGTGTAGCGGGCACGGGTCACCGGGGCGGCGGTGAGCTTGGCGCAGAGGTGGTCGAGCGTGGCGTGCGGGGTGAAGCTGTCGTCGTCCATGCTCACCGCCAGCACCGGCGTGGTCAGCCGCCGCACCGCGGCCTCGGCGTCCACCCCGTCCAGCGAGGGAAAGCGCCCGGTACGGGCGGTGTACGCCCAGTCGCGGATCACCCCCCGGG
>NZ_SMKF01000209.1 GCF_004348325.1 Micromonospora sp. KC213
GACGGCAACGGCGTGGTTGGGGTCGCTCGGGGGCGGGTGGACGTGCCACGATCTGTGCATGGGTCGAGTTCTGCTCGTACTGGTCGTCGCGTTGACCGTGGCGGCGGTGGTGTTCGGGGTGACGGCGCTGGTCTCCGGGCGGGATCCCGGCCTGGTGCCGGCCGAGCCCGACGGCGAGGCCGTGCCGCTGCCGGCCGGCCGCCCGCTGCGCGAGTCCGACGTCGGCGCGGTCCGCTTCGACACCGCGCTGCGCGGCTACCGGATGTCCCAGGTCGACCAGGCGATGCGCCGCGCCGCCTACGACATCGGTTACAAGACCGAGCTGATCGGCGTGCTGGAGGACGAGGTCACCGCCCTGCGCGAGGGCCGCATCGCCGATGCCGACGAGCTGCGTCGGGCCCGTGAGGAGGCCGCCCGGGCCACCTCTGCCGGACCCGCCGCCGGAGCCGACACCGCCGACCCGACCGACGCGCCCGCCGAGGTCGGCGGGGACCCGTCCGACACGGTCACGGTCCGCGCGGAGCCGGCGTGAGCGGTGCCGACGGCGCGGGCGGTGCCGACGGCGCGGGTGACGTGGGCGGGCTGGGCGAGGCGGCCCGCCGCGGGGCCGGCGAGTTCACCGCCACGGTGATCGTCGACGCCCCCGCCGGCCGGGTCTTCGCCGGGCTCACCGCGTGGGAGCGGCAGTCCGACTGGATCCCACTGACCACCGTCCGGGTCGTCGAGGGCGACGGTGGCGAGGGCAGCCTGATCGAGGCGGTCACCACGCTCGGCCCGGCCGTGCTGCGCGACGAGATGCGGGTGGTTCGGGTCGACGCGCCGTACGAGATCGGGGTGGTGCACTGCGGCCCGCTGCTGCGCGGCCCGGGAGTGCTGCGCTGCACCCCGTTGGCCCGAGACCGCACGCAGGTGGTCTGGCACGAGTGGTTCCACCTGCCTCCCGGAGCCGCCGGGCAGGTGGCCTGGCCGCTGCTCTGGCCGGGTTCCAAGGCCAGCCTGACCCTGGCCCTCAAGCGATTCGCCCGCCTGGTCGAGCAGGGCCGGCTGCCCTGACCCGGCAGTGTCGGGGTCCTGCCCTACCGTGTACGCCGTGACTGACCTGGTGACCGGCCCCGACGGGCTGTCGCGCTGCGCCTGGGGGGCGAGCACCCCCGACTACGCCGTCTACCACGACACCGAGTGGGGCCGGCCGCTGCACGGCGACGACGCGCTCTACGAGCGGCTGACGTTGGAGGCGTTCCAGTCCGGCCTGTCGTGGTTGACCATCCTGCGCAAGCGGCCGGCGTTCCGGCGTGCCTTCGACGACTTCCGGATCGAGCGGGTCGCCGGCTACGGCGATGCCGACGTCGCCCGCCTGCTCGCCGACGCGGGCATCGTCCGCAACCGCGCCAAGATCGAGGCGGCGGTCGCCAACGCCCGCGCCGCCCTGGCGTTGCCGAAGGGGCTCTCCGCGTTGCTCTGGTCGTACGCACCGGCGGCCCGGGCCGCCCGGCCGGAGTCGTTCGCGCAGGTGCCGGCGCTCACCCCCGAGTCCACCGCGCTGGCCAAGGAGCTCAAGCGGCGCGGCTTCCGGTTCGTCGGCCCGACCACCGCCTACGCCCTGATGCAGGCCACCGGGATGGTCGACGACCACCTCGCGGCCTGCCACGTCGTCACCGCCCCGGCCGGGACATGATGGGATTGGGGCATGACCGCGACCGACCACCGCGCCAGCGGCGCGACCGACGGCGGCGGAGGCACCGGGCGGGGTGAGGGCGCCTGGGCGGTGCTCCTCCCGCCGGGACGCCTCGACGCCGAGCGCCTCGTCCACCACGACTCCCTGGACCTGCCCGCCGCCCCGGGCGGCCACCGACCGCGTCCCGGCGACCCGGTGGCGGTGCTGACGGAGGCGCCGCCCCGGCTGGTCGCCCTGGGCCGCGTGGTCCGCTCCGGTGCCGGACTGGCGGTGGCGTACACCCGGCGGGCCTTCGACGAGCCGGTTCCGGCCGACCGGGTGGAGATCACCGGCCCGGTCAGCCCGCTGGACCCGGTGGTGTTCGGGCACCTGGTCGACCGGCTCGGCCCGCCGGCACCCCGTCGGACCTGGCTGGTCAGCCTGGATCTGCCCATCGAGGCCGACACCCGGGCCGAGGCGGTGCGGCTGTTCTGGTCGTACGTGCAGGAGTTGGGCCCGGGAGAGTTGCCCGCGTTCGTCTCGCCTTCGGGTGACGAACTGGCCATGCAGGCGTTCGTGCTGGGCGCCGAGGCCAATCAGGACCCGGAGGAGGACGACTGACCACGGTCGCTTTCTCTGCCGGGCCACCCTGATGACATGCCGCCAGGGTGGCCGGGCAGGGCCGGATCAGTGGCCTGCGAAGGTGGGCCGGCGCTTGTCGACGAAGGCCTCGGTGGCGGCCCGGTGGTCGGCCGTGGCGCCGCAGATCGCCTGGGCCTGGGCCTCGGCGGCCAGGGCGTCGGCCAGGGTGCCCGCGTCGGCGATGGAGAGCTGCCGCTTGATCGCCCCGTACGCCACGGTCGGGCCGGCGGCCAGCCGGGCCGCCAACTCCTGCGCGGTCGGCAGCACCGCCTCGTCCTCGACCAGCCGGGTGAGCAGGCCCAGTCGGCACGCCTCCTCGGCGCCCACCGGTTCGGCGAGCATCAGCATCTCCACGGCCTTGGCGTGGCCGACCAGCCGGGGCAGCGTCCAGGAGGCGCCGGTGTCGGCGGCCAGCCCCACCCCGGCGAAGGCCATCAGGAACTTCGTCTTCGGCCCGCCGATCCGGAAGTCCGCCAGGAACGCCAGCGAGGCGCCCGCCCCGGCAGCCATCCCGCGTACCGCGGCCACCACCGGCTTGGGCAGGTTGGCCAACCTCGCGGCGATGGGGTTGTAGTGCGCCCGGACGGTGTCCAGCGGGTTGGCGGTGGGGGACTGCAGGATCTGCACGTGTTCGCGTAGATCCTGCCCCGCGCTGAACGAGTCGCCGGCCCCGGCCAGTACCACCGCCCGGCAGGAACGGTCGGTCTCCAACCCGGCCAGGGTGTCCCGCAGCGCCTCCTTGAGCGCCACGTCGAGCGAGTTCATCGCCGTGGGGCGGTTCAGGGTCAGGGTGACCACGGCGTCGGTGCGGTCGACGAGCAGCGGCTCGGTCACGTTCTCAACGACCCTTCTGTCGGGCGGTGCGGTTGCCGGCGTCGAGGCACTGTTCGACGTACCGGTCGGCGGCCGGCCGCAGCCGGGCCGCGTGCCGGTCGAAGAAGCTGGCCGCGGCGACGCCGGGCCAGCGCTCGGGGAGCAGCGCCGGCGGCAACTGCGGGTCCCGGAACAGGAAGGTACGCCACGCGTGCACGAGCCGGAACCGGGCCGCGTACGCCTCCTCGTCGCCGCTGCGTGCGGTCACGCCGGCCAGCAGCGGGCGCTGTTCGGCGACGAACCGTTCGTACGCGTGCCCGATCTCGGTGAGATCCCAGGCCCGCCGGACCACCCCCATCGCCCCCGGCGTGCCGGCGGCGTGCGCGGCGGTGAACCGTTCGTAGTGCACGCCGGCCTCCTCCAGCAGAAGGTCGACGTCCTCGCCGCCGCGGGTGGCCACCCAGGTGTGCTCGTCGAGCGCGCCGTAGCCGAGGAAGCTGAGGTTGGCGGCGAGCCGCTGCCGGTCCCGCCGGGACGCCGTGGTCCGCAGCACCAGCAGGTCGAAGCGGCCGTCCCAGGTGACCCGGCCGGTGCGGTAGACCCGGGCCGCCGCCTCGTCCAGTCGCCGGGCGGCTTTGGGTGTGATCGAATACCCGGGTCCGGAGGGCAGACGGAGCGGATCCAGCCACCCCTGGCGGACCATTCGGGAGACCGCCGTGCGTACGGCCGGGGGCGCGATTCCCAGCGGTGCGAGCAGCTTGACCAGGGCGGCGACCGGCGCGCGGCCACCCCTCTGCCGGAGGTGGTCGCCGTACAGGTCGAAGAGTGCCGACCGTGCCTGCATGACCGCACATTGTGACAGGCCTACCCAGGATAAGCTAGGTGCTGTTACATCAATGCAGCTTCGGTTTGGGTCCGGCGGTGTTCATCAGGGAAAATCGTTGGTCGACACCCCCGCGTACCTTGCGGGTGGTCTTGGCGAAGTGGCTGTGGGGCAACCCACCGACCCTGGTGTAGGTCTGAGGGGAGACAACATGGCGGCGATGAAGCCGCGGACGGGCGACGGTCCGCTGGAAGTCACCAAGGAGGGCCGGGGCATCGTCATGCGGGTCCCGCTGGAGGGCGGTGGCCGGCTCGTCGTCGAGATGACTCCCGACGAGGCCAACGCGCTCGGTGACGCGCTGAAGGCGGCCGCCGGCTGACCGACCGACCATCCGCGCGGCACCGCGCGGATGGTGCGTCGTGACCCTGAGCCACCGGGGATCCCCCGGTGGCTCAGGGTCTTCACATCCCGTACGCGGGGCGGCCCGCCCCGCGCCACGAACACCTCCGGAGGTACGTCCCAGCGTGCTCGCCATCCGCCTGACAGCCGGCCCCGACCGGCTGGACACCCTCGTCCTGCCGGTCCGCGCCGGTGTCGCCACCGACGGGGGAAGGGCACCGGCGACGCTGGTCCCGACCGGAGTTGCCCTGCCCGAGGAGGTCTCCGCCGAGGCGATCGCCCTGTTGCCCGCCACCCGGCTCGCCGGACGGGCCGGCGAGACCTTCGCCCACCTGCGCCCCCATGGCACCCCGCAACGGCTGCTGCTGCTCGGCGTCGGCGACGGCACCGGCAGGAGCTGGCGGACCGCCGGGGCGGCCCTCGCCCGCGCCGCCGAAGATGAGACACAGATCACCGTCGCGCTCCCGGCCGACGTCGACAGCCCCGCCGTGGCCGCCCTCGTCGAGGGGCTCCAGCTCGCCGCCTACCGGTTCCGGATGACCGATGCCGGCGACGCGCCCGCGCTCGCCGGCGTGGAACTGCTGGTCGCCGACCCGGAGGCACACCGTGAGGCGGTCGCCGTCGCGGAGACCACCGCCCGGATGACTCGCCTGGCCCGGGACCTCACCAACACTCCCTCGTCGGTGAAGAACCCGCAGTGGTTCGCCGCCCAGGTCGAGGCCGCCGCCGATCTTCCCGACCTGCACCTGCGGGTACGCGGCCCGCAGGAACTGGCCGCCGAGGGCTTCGGCGGCATCCTGGCCGTGGGCGGCGGCTCGGCCAGCGCCCCCCGCCTGGTGGAGCTGGACTGGCGCCCCACCGACGCCCGTACCCACGTGGTGCTCGTCGGCAAGGGCATCACCTTCGACACCGGCGGCATCTCCATCAAACCGGTGCCGGCGATGAAACTGATGCGCAAGGACATGGCCGGCGCCGCCGCCGTGGTCGCGGCGACCCTCGGCGCGGCGGCGCTGCGCCTGCCGGTCCGGGTCACCACCCTCGCCCCGCTGGCCGAGAACATGGTCAGCGGTTCGGCGTTTCGACCCGGCGACATCATCCGCCACTACGGCGGCCTGACCAGCGAGACCACCAACTCCGACGCCGAGGGGCGGCTGGTTCTCGCCGACGCGATCGCGTACGCGGTGCGCGAGCTCGCGCCGGACGTGCTGGTCGACCTGGCGACCCTGACCGGCGCCAACGCGGTCGCGCTCGGCAAGAAGCACGGCGCGCTCTACAGCGACAACGACCGGCTCGCCGCCGACCTGCTGGCCGCGATCGAGCAGGCCGGGGAGGCGGCCTGGCGGATGCCGCTGCCCGCCGACTACGTCGAGCACCTCGGCAGCGACCTGGCCGACCTGCACAGCTCGCCGGACGCCGGCGCGGGCTCGGTCACCGCCGCGCTGTTCCTCCGCGAGTTCACCGGTGACCTGCGCGACCGCTGGCTGCACATCGACATGTCCGCGCCGTCCTGGTCCGACGGCGACGACGCCGAACTGACCCGGGGCGCGACCGGTTGGGGCGTACGCGGGCTGCTGCGCTGGCTGGCGACGCTGCGTTGACCGGCCGCCCGGCCGACGAGGCGGGCGGGGCGGCGAGCGGTCAGCACTTCACCGCGACCAGCAGGCCGTGCCCGACCGGCAGCAACGCGGGCGTCCAGTGCTCGGACTCCCGGATCGCCTTCACCGTCTCCCGTACGGTGACCGTCTCGGCGTCCCGCGCGGCCGGGTCACCGATGCGCCCGTTGGCCAGGGCGCCGTTGAGGGCGAGCACCCCGCCGGGGCGCAGCAGCCGCAGCGCGGCGTCCGCGTACGCGGCGAAGCCGGTCGCCTCGGTGTCCACGAAGACCAGGTCGTACGCGCCGTCGGCGAGCCGGGGCAGCACGTCCAGCGCCCGGCCGGTGATGATCCGGGTACGCCCCGCGGGGAAACCGGCCTCGACGAAGATGCGCCGGGCGATGCGTTGGTGTTCGACCTCCACGTCGATGGTGGTGAGCACCCCGTCAGCGCGCATGCCGCGCAGCAACCAGACCCCGCTGACCCCGGTGCCGGTGCCGATCTCGACCACCGCGCGGGCGTTTCCGGCGGCGGCGAGCAGGCGCAGCGCGGCCCCGGCGCCCGGGGTCACCACGTCGAGGCCGACCTCACGGGCGAGGGCACGGGCGGTCCGTAGGACGAGGTCCTCGCCGACGTACGACTCGGCGAACTGCAACGTCTGGGCCGTCGGAGTGCCGGAACTGGCGACCGTGGCGATGGGACACCTCCGGGCGGCGGGAGTGGTGCGAGGGGCGGGTTGGCACTGTGAGCCTAGAGGCGCGACCCGCGCGGCGCAGCCGCCCCGTCCGGCGATGACGATCACGACCGCCGGAGCCGGTTCGATCCCGGCCCATCCGTGCAATCCTGGAACTGGTGTCCCCCGTGGCGTACCGGCCGCCGCGTCGCGCCGTACGGGGGATCCGGGGACGGAGTGGGAGGCACCGACGTGACCGACGGCTGGGACTGGCGCCAGCCCGGCAGCAATCCTGCGCCGCCGGGCCCCCCGACGGGGACGCCGACGGCAGGGCACCCGACGGCACCGCACGGCAGCGGAAGCGGCACGGCGTCACCGTGGTGGTCCGACGCGCTCGCCGATCCGTGGCGCGACCCGTACGCGCCCGCCGCCGTGGTGCTGCCGACCGCGCCGGTCGGTGCGGCACCCGAGCCGGTCAGCGACCCGGACGCGCCGGGTCGGCCGAGGCTGCGTCAACTGTTGCTGATCCCGCTGATCACCGCGCTGCTCGCGGGGGCGCTCGGCGGTGCTCTCGGGTACGCCTTCGCGGTGCGCGGTGGGGCCGGTGGCGGGGTGACCCTCGGCGCCCGGCCCGCCGACGCCCCCGGCCTGGCCCAGCGTCGTCCCGAGTCGCTGGCCGCGGTCGCGGAGAAGGTCCTGCCCAGCGTGGTGACCGTCCGGGTGGTCAGCCTGGCCGGGATGAGCGAGGGATCCGGCTTCATCGTCAGCGCCGACGGGCACGTGATCACCAACGACCACGTGGTCGGGGACGGGGGCGGCCGGGCCAGCGTGGTCTTCAACGACGGCAGCACCGCCCCGGCCACCGTGGTCGGCCAGGACCCGGAGTCGGACATCGCCGTGATCAAGGTGAGCCGCACCGGGCTGCGACCGGTCGAGTTCGGCGATTCGGACACGCTCGCCGTCGGCGACCCGGTGTTGGCCTTCGGCTCGCCGCTCTCGCTGGCCAACACGGTCACCGCCGGCATCGTCAGCGCACTGGACCGCACCATGCAGGCCGGGGAGCCCGGTGGGCCGGTGCGCTACTACGCGGCCATCCAGACCGACGCGGCGGTCAACCACGGCAACTCCGGCGGCCCACTGGTCGACGCCGCCGGCCGGGTGATCGGGGTCAACTCCACGATCAAGTCCCTGGTCGCCGAGGGGCAGGAGGCGGGGAACATCGGGCTCGCCTTCGCCATTCCGATCAACCAGGCCAAACGGATCACCCAGGACATCATCGGCACCGGCAAGGCCCGCCGTACGGTGATCGGAGCGCAGGTCGGTGGCGCCGGGTCGAGCACCGGCGGAGCGGGGGTACGGCTGGCGGCGGTCGAGCCGTCCGGGCCGGCGGCCGGTGCCGGTCTCAAGGCCGGGGACGTGATCCTGCGGTTGAACGGCCGGCCGATGACCGAGCCGACCGATCTGATCGCGCTGGTCCGCAAGTTCGCCCCCGGGGCGGTGGTGCGGGTGGAGTACCGGCGGGGTGCGAGCCGGCAGAACGCGTCCGTGACGCTCGCCGCAGATGCCAAGTGAGGACCGGTCACCCTCTCCCGACCAGCCGCCCGACGTGCGTACTCTTGGCCTGACCGACGAGGAGGCCCAGCAGTGCTCGACAACCTGAACTGGTGGGAGATCGTTGCGCTGCTGCTCCTGGCGCTGCTGATCTTCGGTGACCGGCTGCCCAACGTGATCAACGACGGCCTGCGGATGGTGCGCAACCTGCGCACCATGGCCCGCAACGCCACCGGCGACCTGAGTCGCGAGCTGGGCACCGACATCCAGCTGGAGGACCTGCACCCGAAGGCGTTCATCCGCAAGCACCTGCTCAGCGAGGAGGACGAGGCGGCGATCCGCAAGCCGTTGCAGGGTGTCTACGACAACCTCCGCGCCGACGTCACCGGTGTGCACGACGAGCTGAAGGACGTCGCGAAGGCCGTCGACGTACGGGACACCGGCCGTCCGGCCAGCGACAGGGCACCCGCCCCGGCACCCCGC
>NZ_SMKF01000020.1 GCF_004348325.1 Micromonospora sp. KC213
GTGGTGGGGCCGGCGTCGTCTCGCGGAGCAGGGCGGACAGCCCCGCCCGCCGGGCCACCACGGTCAACCGGTCCCCGGCCGAGATCACCATCCGCGGGTCGATCCGCCAGTCGGTCCGCTGCCCGGCCGGCGTGTGGGCGAGCAGGCGTACCTCGCCGGGGCGGGCCACGGCGGACAGCGGGCTGCCGTCCAACGGGGCGCCGGCCACCACCGGCACCTCGACCACCAGCAGCGCGTGCCGGCCGACCGGGATGGTGGCGATCACCGCCCGGTCCAGCAGCGCGGCGGCGAACGCGGGCGCGGCCAGGTACGACACGCTGCGCGAGATGCCGATACCGAACGCCTTCTGGATCCGCTCGGCGAAGTCGCCGTCGAAGAGCCGCAGCACCATCCGCAGCTCCGGGTTGAGACCCCGGGCGGTCAACGCGGCGCGCAGGTTGGCCCCGTCGTCGGTGGAGACCACGACCAGTGCCTGACAGTGTTCGACCGACGCGGACCGCAGCGTCTCCTCCCGGGCGGCGTCCCCGACGATCATCGGTACGCCCAGCCGCCGGGCCAGCGACGCCCCGCGCGCGTCGGCGTTGCGGTCGATCGCCACCACCTCGACGCCGAAGTCACGCAGTTGGGCCATCACCCGGGTGCCGATGTTGCCCAGCCCCACCACCACGACGTGGCCGGTGCGTTCCGGTTGGATCCGGCCCGAGTGCAGGGCCAACCGGGTGTTGACGATCCCGTCCACCACCACGGCGGTGATCAGCGGGATCAGCGCCAGCCCGGCGAGGTTGAGCACCACCTGCATGATCTGGGCGGCGGCCGGCTTGGTGACGTCCGGGTCCTGCCCGCTGAGCGTGGTGACCAGGGTCAGGTAGATCGCCTCGGCCCAGCTCACGTCCGTCGCGCGGGCGTTCAGCCAGCCCAGCCCGGCGATCACCGCCAGCAGCAGGAGCACCGCGATCCCGATCTTGCGGGTGGCGAAGCTGCGGACCGCCCGCAGCAGCACGGCCAGCGGCTGCCGCCGGCGACGCGCGCGGACCAGCCGGCGGGCGGCCAGCTCCGTCCCGGCCGGCTGCCCGGTCGCCTCGGCGAGCACCACGTCGGCGGAGTGTTCGTCGGCGGGCAGCACCCGGACCAGTTCCGGGTCGGTGGTGACCGCCAACCCGCAGACCACGTCGGCCGAACGTACGTCGTCACGCTCGGCGACGTAGAGGGTGCGGCCGGCGTGCCGGAAGTGGGTGGGCGCGACCTCGCCGAGCGCGGCGGCGACGAACGCCGGGGCGGCCATCGAGGCGTCCGAGAGCACCGCCGAGTCGGGGAAGAGCTCCCGCAGGCCGTTGGCGAGGCTGGTGTTGAACATCCGGACCACCAGGCGAAGCCGGGGCTCCACCTCCTGGGCGCAGAGCGCGGCGTGCATGTTGCCGACGTCGTCCTGGTGCAGCAGGGCGAGCCCGGCCGCTCCGGCCAGGCCGGCCCGACGGAACGTCGCCTCGTCCAGCCGATCGGCCCGGACCACCTGCACGCCCTCCAGTTCCCGGCCGTCCGGCCCGTCACCGCGGCGACGCTCCGGCACGATCAGGGTGATGCGTACCCGGCCGGCGGCCAACTCCGGGGCGAGCAGCGCGCGGGTCACCCAGTACGACAGCGGGTCCTGACCGCAGATCACGTAGTGCCGGCGGTGGTCGTTGCCGCGCCACAGCCGCAGTCCGGCGGGCCGGCGAGCGCGGTCGTGCTGGGGCTCCGCCATGCCCGGATGGTAGTCAGCCGCTCGCCGTACGCGCAGCCCCGTCGATCATGCAGGCATGTCACGCCTGGCGGCGGGTAGAGCACCGCCGTGCAGACGTTCCTCCCGTATCCCGACTTCCTGGCCAGCGCCCGGACGCTGGACCAGCGGCGGCTGGGCAAGCAGCGGGTGGAGACCCTCCAGGTGCTGCGCGGGTTGACCCGGCCGGACTACGGCTGGCGCCACCATCCGGCGGTACGCATGTGGGCCGGCTACGAGGAGGCGCTGACCCGGTACGGGCTGGACGTCTGCGCCGTGTGGTGCGAACCGGGTCGGGCGGACACCTGTGCCGGCAGTTTGGTCGGCGAACTGGCGAGCGCCTGCGGCCTCACCGCCGTCCGCCGTCAGGCGGAGCTGGCCGAGGCCGGTGAGCTGCCGCCCTGGCTGGGCCGGGAGGACCTGCACCGCAGCCACCGCTCGTCGCTGCTGCGCAAGGATCCGGCGCACTACGGGCCGCTGTTCGGCGACGTCCCACCCGACCTGGAGTACGTCTGGCCCGCCTCGGACCGGCAGCGGCGCTGTGCGCTGCCGCCGGACGCCGAACGGACCGGCTGACGGCTATCGTGGCAGGCCGGCACACATGACCTTGTCGCAGGTGGTGGGCCGGCTCATCGGCGTCCGCGAGCACCTGGTCGACCCGGGTGGCGGTGGCGCTCCCCGGGTGCCGCGACCGACCACGGCCCTGGTGGTCGGCGGTGGGATCGCCGGTATGTCGGCGGCGGTGGTGCTTGCCGAACGCGGGATCCGGGTGACCGTGCTGGAGGCTGCGCCGACCCTCGGCGGCCGGCTCGGCGCCTGGCCGGAAGCCCTCGCCGATGGCATCCAGGTCAACGAGCACGGTTTCCACGCGTTCTTCCGGCAGTACTACAACTGGCGGTCGATCCTGCGCCGGATCGATCCGGCGCTGGCCTTCCTCAAGCCGGTCGACGGGTACCCGGTGCTGAGCGGGCGGTGGCCGGCCGAGGAGTTCGGCAGGTTGCCGCCGGCTCCGCCGATGAACCTGCTCGCCCTGCTGGCCCGTAGTCCCAGTCTGCGCCTGGCCGACCTGCGCCGGATGGACCGGGACGCGGCGTTGCCGCTGCTCAGCTACCACCCGGCGGGTACCTACGCCGAGTTCGACGACACCACCGCCGACGCGCTGCTCACCTCGCTCAGGCTGCCGGACCGGGCGCGGGCGATGCTGTTCGAGGTCTTCTCGCACTCGTTCTTCAACCACGAGACGGCGATGTCCGCCGCCGAGCTGATCGCCCAGTTCCACTTCTATCTGCTGGGCAATCCGGAGGGGTTGGCGTTCGACTGCCCGGACGAGGACTACGCGACGGCGATCTGGCAGCCGTTGGCCCGGCACGTGACGCGGCACGGCGGCCGGGTGGTCACCGGTGTCGCCGCCGCCCGGCTGGACCGGCAGCCCGACGGCTGGCGGGTGACCGCCGCCGACGGTAGCCGGTACACGGCCCGGCACGTGGTGCTCGCCGTCGATCCGCCCGCGCTCGCCGCGCTGGTCGCCGCCTCCCCCGGCCTGGTCGCGCAAGCACCCCGGCTGGTGGCACGGATGCCGGCGTTCGGCCAGGCCGGCCCGCCGTACGCGGTGGCGCGGTACTGGCTGGACGGGGACGTCCGCGCTGACCGGGCGGTGTTCAGCGGGGTGTCCCGGCAGCCGACGCTGGACTCGGTGGCTCTCTACCACCGGCTGGAGAACGAGTCCCGCCGCTGGGCGGAACGGACCGGCGGGTCGGTGGTGGAGTTGCACGCCTACGCCTGCGAGCCGGGCGTGCCCGCCGGCGAGCTGGCCGAGCGGATGCGGGTGGAGCTGTGCCGGCTGTGGCCGGAGGCCGCCGGCCTGCGGGTCCGCGAGTTGCGTGCCCGGGTCGAGGCGCGGGCCCCCGCGTTCGCCCCCGGCAGCCACGCCGGCCGCCCGGGGACACGCACCGACGCCAAGGGGCTCTACCTGGCCGGCGACGGCATCCGGACCGAGTTCCCCAGTGCGTTGATGGAGCGGTCGGCGGCGACCGGGATCAGCGCCGCCAACCACATCCTGCGGGCCGAGGGCGCCGCCGCCGAGCCGGTCCGTTCGGTCCGCCCGCATGGCCTGTTGGCCCGCCCTTGACCGGCGACCCTGAGGATCCGTTCCGGGACGGCCGAAGAAACGGTTCGCCAATCCGGACAAAACCTCCCATCTGCTGTTCTACGCTGGGTTCACGTCCGTCGACAGCCGGTCAGCGACCGGCACGGGAGGTCGCCGAGGGTGTCGCCACTGCACCGGTACGCCGAAGAGGTCGCGGGCGTCGCCGAGGACAGGCGCGACGACGCGTACGGGTTGCTCCGCGACGAACGGGCGTGCATCGTCACCGCGCTGCGGCTGGGATGGTGGATGGCCGACGCCTACCACCACGCGCAGACCGCCGACCTGACCGGCCCGGACGCCACGCCGGTCATCGCCCCCGCCAAACTCTCCAACCTCACCGAGATGTCCGGCTGGCACCGGATGCGGATGTACCTGGACGGGGTGGATGTCGCCCTGGCCCAGATCGCCGAGCTGACCGCCCCCGACCGGCCCGGGCCGTCCACCGCCACCGCCCGCGCCCGGGCCGGTGGCGATCCGCTGCTGCTCGCCCTGGACGAGTTGAACGTGGACGTGCTGCGCTGGGCGATGGCCACCAACCACCGGGTGGGGCTGGCGTACCGGTTGGGTCGCTCGCTGGCCGACACCGTACGGCAGAGCGACGCCGACCGGCTGGTGCACCGCTTCGGTGGCCGGCACGTCGAGATCAGCCGCTGGCTGGACGAGCTGGCCAGCGTGCTGCCGCCGTACTCGGCGGCGGTGGTGCGACGCTCACTGCGGACCTGGGCCACCGCGGTCACCCGGGCCGCCGTCGGCGACCCGGCCGAGCCGGGGACCGCGGAGCTGGCCCGGGAGCTGCGCAACCAGGGTGACCTGTGGCGGGGCGTGCTCACCGGCGGACTGCACCCGAAGGACCTGCTCGACGAGGAGAACTGGGCGGTGGTCGCCCGCAACCTGATCATCCGGGACCGGAAACTCGTGGTCCAGGCGGCACGGGGCATCTTCTGGCCAGTGCTCCTACCCCTGCTGGTGGTGCTCGGCGCGGTCGTCGGGGTGAGCGCCGCAGCGGCGGCCGGCTCACCCACCACCCGGGCGGCCGTGGCGTTGGTCGGCCTCGGCGCCGGACTCACCGCGATCTGGCGTTCGGTCTCCGGGCCGGCGCTCTCCGTCGCCGCCGAGGTCAACCGGCCACTGCTGGACAGCGAGCTGATCGCCCAGATGGCCGAGCGGATCAACCGGCCGCTGGCGGCGGCGCGCGCCGCACGGCGCACCACACGACAGCGACAGCCCGACCGTACGGAGCCGGGATCGAAATACGTTGCTCCCGTCTCCGGCGTCGACCTACCGTGATCGCGCAAGGTCAACCAGTCAGCCGGGAGCTCGCCATGTCGTTGTCGCACCTGGGGTGCGCGTGGTCGGCGCTGTCCGTCGAGGGTTGCCGAGCCGATGGTCCCCGGGACGGGTGACCCGCCTGCCGCGTGCACCCCACGCGCCCAGCCGCCCGTCCCGTTTCCGGACCGGGCGGCTTTCCGCTGCCCGGCCCGGTGCGCCGCCGATCATGAAGGGAGAGCCCGGTGGACGCCGTCCTCGTCATCAACGCCGACCTCGGCCCGCTGCACCGGGTCACCATCCAGCACGCGATCCGGATGCTCTGCCGCCGGGTCGCCGAGATCCACGAAGCCGAACCGGACCAGGTGATCGGGGTCTTCCCGGTCCCCCGCGTGGTACGCCTCGTCCGGTACGTCGTGACCCGCTGGCGGTTCTCGGCCGGGCCGGCCTGGTCCCGGGCCGGTGTGCTCCGGCGCGACGCCCGCTGCTGCGCGTACTGCGGCGGGCCGGCGAGCACCATCGACCACGTCCTGCCCCGCTCGCGCGGCGGCCGGAACACCTGGCGCAACACGACCGCCGCCTGCTACGCCTGCAACCAGCGCAAGGGTGACCGGACGCCGGCCGAGGCGGGGATGCCGCTGCGGCGCGAGCCGGTCGTCCCGAGCTGGGCGTCGCTGGCCGGGCGGTGACGGGCCGGCCGGCGGGCACAGGGGGCCGTGTCGGAGGTACGCCTCCGGCGCGACGCCCGCCGGCCCCACCCGTTCGACGTCGGCCGGCGGTCAGCGTCCGTCCGACGGTGACCAGGTGAAGGTCGGGGTCCGCCGTTCGTGGTGGGCGGTGATTCCCTCGTGGGCCTCGCCGCTGTCCCGCACCTTCCGGTGCCACCAGGCGACCCGGGCCGGGCCGGCCCGCTCGTCGACGATCTCCTTGGCCGCAACGATGCTGAGCTGGGAACGTTGGACGATGGCGGCGGTGACGGCGGCGACCCGGGCGGTGAGCGCGTCGGCCGGCAGCACCTCGTCGACGAGACCGACCCGCAGCGCCCGCTCGGCGTCGATCAGCTCGGCGGTGAACAGCAGGAACTTCGCGGTCGACGGGCCGACCAGGCGGGTGAGCCGGCGGGTGGTCGGCGCCGGGTAGACCAGCCCGAGCCGGGCCGGTGGCACGCCGAACCGGGCGTCCTCGGCGGCGAACCGCAGGTCGCAGGCGACCGCGAGCTGGCAGCCTCCGCCGACGCAGGCGCCGCGTACGGCGGCGACGGTCGGCTTGGCGAAGGTGGCCAGCCGTTCCTCGGCGGCCACCGCGATGCTGTGGTCACCCGCGTCGAGCAGTTCGTCCAGATCACCCAGGTCGGCCCCGGCGCAGAAGGTGCCGCCGGTCCCGGTCAACACCAGCGCCCGCACCGACGGGTCGGCCTCCAGGCCGTCCAACAGCACCGGTAGCTGCCGCCACATGGCCGGCGTCATCGCGTTGCGCCGCGCCGGATGATGGATGGTCACCGTCGCCACCGCGCCGGTCACCTCGACGGTCAGCTCCGCCTCCGACACCGCCCACCGTCCTTCCGCACCGGCCGGTCCGCACCGACCCGTGCGGCGACCATAACGGCGCGGGCCCGGCGACAACCAGGTCAGCCTAGGCGACGTCGACCGCGGCGTCGTCGACCACGAAGGACGTCTGCCGCGAGTTGTCCTCCACGCCGACGAACTTCAGCGTGACCGTCTGGCCGGCGTACGGGGCCAGCGAGAAGGACTTCGGCGCGTACCCGGCGGCCTTGTCCAGGTTCGAGTAGCTGGCCAGGGTGGTCAGTACCCTGCCGGCGGAGCTGAGCACCTGCACCTTCAGCGTGTCGTAGGCGCTGCCGGCGGTCTCCGCCGAGTCGATGTGCAGCCAGAAGCTGAACCGGTACGACGTGCAGCCGGCCGGCAGGCTCACCGCCTGGGAGAGGGTGTCGGTGCGGGTGCTGCCGTACCCGTTCAGCCAGGCGTTGCGGGTACCGGTGCGGGCTGGTTGCCCGGTGAACGTGCCGATCACGCCCGAACTGGGCGCCCACCCGGTGGTGCCGGACTCGAAGCCGCCGTTGTCGAGCTTCGGCCCGGGGCTGGCGCAGCTGCCGGTCCCGTTGACGGTCAGCGTGTACGTCGCCGTCCGGGTGGCGGAGCCGGTGCCGGTCACGCTCACCCGGTAGGTGCCGGGCGGAGTGCTCGTCGTGGTGGCGATGGTGAGCACCGACGAGTTGCCGGCGGTGACCGACGACGGGCTGAACGACGCGGACGAACCGGCCGGAAGGCCGTCAGCCGACAGCGTCACGGTCTGCGCGTTACCGCTGGTGACGGTGGTGCCGACGGTGGTGCTGACCGAGCCGCCCGGGTCGGCCGAGCCGGCGGTCGGGGAGAGCGAGACGGAGAAGTCGTTGCCGCTGGAGCAGGGCGCGTCGGTGCCCGCGACGTTCACCGCGGTCCACGCCGCCTGCACGGCCCGGTACTCGGTGGAGCAGCTGCCGTACAGATCGGTGGCGGCTCGCAGGGTGTAGGCCCGCGCGGTGTTCGACGGGGTGGTGTTGTTGACGTACGCGGTGGTCGACGTGAAGTACACGTCGAGCGCCCGGTACCAGATCTTCTCCGCCTTGGCCCGGCCGACGCCGGTCACGGCCGGCGCGGAGCCGCACACCGGCGAGGTGCCGTACGGGGTGACGCCGGTGCCCTCGGCGAGGTTGAAGAAGAAGTGGTTGGCCACGCCGGAGGAGTAGTGCACGTCCTTGTTCTTGGTGCCGGTGCTCCAGCAGCTGTCGGACGCGCCGTCCAGCGCCGGGTCGTACATGTGGCGCAGCGGCGTGCCGTCGCCGTTGAAGTCGAGCTTCTCGCCGATCTGGTAGTCGGCCGGGTCGGCGGCGGTGTTGGCGTAGAACTCCACCATCGTGCCGAAGATGTCGCTGGTGGCCTCGTTGATGCCGCCGGACTCACCGGAGTAGAGCAGCCCGCCGGGCACCACGTTGTCGCTGATGCCGTGGCTCATCTCGTGGGCGGCCACGTCGAGCGACACCAGCGGCCGGGCATTGCCGACGCCGTCGCCGTACGTCATCCGGGCGCCGTCCCAGAAGGCGTTGTTGTAGTTGTTGCCGTAGTGCACCCGGCTGGGTACACCCCGGCCGTCGCCGAAGATGCCGTTGCGGCCGTGCACGTTCTTGAAGTAGTCGAACGTCTTGGCCGCACCGAAGTGCGCGTCGACCGCCGCCTTCTGCCGGGGGTTGGTGTCGCCCCAGGTGTTGTCGGAGTTGGTGAACGTGGTGCAGGTCGACGTGCCGTTGTTCATGTCGCAGGTCGAGCCGTTGCCGCGGACCGGGTCGACCATCGAGTACAGGCTGCCGGAGACCGTGGTGTCGATGTCGACCGTGCCCGAGTGGAGGCTCTGGCCGGTGCCGGCGATCATCTCGATCTCGTCGTGGGTGCCGATCACCTTGCCGCTGATCGCGTCGGTGATGACGTGGAAGCGCGACGGGGTCTGGCCGTCGGTGTGCCAGCCGGTGAGGACGGTCTCGTAGGCGAGGCGACCCGTGCCGCTGCTGGCGTCCACGAAGAGTTCCGGGGTGCCGACGCGCTCCAACTTGCCCTTGAACTGCTGCCGGGCGAGCACCCTGGCCCGGGTCACCGTCAGCCGGGGGGTGGTGGAGAGGGTGAGCGGAGCGGCCAGGCCCACTGAGGAGCCGGCGTAGGTGCCGTTGGGCGCGGTGTGGACGACGAAGTCACCGCCGTTGACGCGCAACCCCCGGTAGGTGCGGGTGTAGCGGGTGTGTGACGCACCATTCGCGTCCACCTTGGTCCGGACCGCCTGGTACGCCTCGGCGGCGGTGCCCTGGACGGCGCCGGGGTTGCTGCGCAGCACGGTGGCGGCACGGGCCGCGGACGAGGGGGCCGGAACGGGGGCGGGTGCCGCCTGAGCTGTGGTGACGACGCAGCTCAGCATGCCGCCGGTGAGCAGCATCGCGCCGACGGCGGCAAGGGGTCTTTTCACGTGCCCTCCTGGCAGGGAAACCTGTGACCGGGGTAGCGCTCGTCGACACCGACACTGGCCGAACGGGGGAGGGCGTCCTGCTGACGGAACCCGACGGCGACGGTGCGCGTCCGACCGGCATGAGATCATCCGCCCTGACCATTGTCAAGATCGCCGTGTTGGCCGGGCTGCTGACCGGCTGCGCGAGCGCCCCGACCGGCACCCCGTCGGCCGACGCCACCCCCGAGGGCACGGCGAGCAGCGCCACCGGCCGGGCCGACTTCCGGGTCGTCCTGACCCGCACCGGTGGTCTGGCGGGCCGCGACGACACGGTGACCGTCGAATCGGACGGGCAATGGACGGTCACCGGCCGGGGCGGCGCCCTTCGGAAGGGTCGACTCTCGTCCGCCGGTCTCGACCAGCTCCGCGCGTTGACGGAGAACGCCACCAGCGGCGACGGCGGGGCGAGCATCGGTGGCCGCTGCGCGGACACCTTCCGGTACCGGCTCACCGTCCCGGCGGGCAGCGTCGCGTGGACCGACTGCCCCACCGGTCCGCAGCCGCCGCCGGCCGCCGCCACGATCGCGTACCTGCTGTTTGCCGCGACCGGGATCGACGGACCGGTCACCGGCTTCACACCGGCACCTCGGGCCGCCGGCCCACCCACCCGTTGAGAAGCCGAGGCGCTGGTCGACGCGGTGCTTTCCGGGCTGGACAGATGATCGTCACGTTTGCCGGGTAACGTACCGCTCCGATCCGTCGAGGAGCATCATGCCGAAAAGTCGCCTCATCGGCCCGCCCGGGCTGTTTGCCCTGCTCACCACGCTGCTGATCACCAGTGCCGTGGTGCTGACCTCGGGCTGCGCCCGGGTGGGCGGGCAACCGGCGGCGACACCGGCCCCGACGGCGACGGCCGCCCGGACGTTGGCCCTGCCGGAGACGGTGCTGGGCCTGCCCCGATCCCCCAAGCCGGAGCTGACCCGGGTCTCCCGGTCGTCGCTGGAACGGCTGCGGGAATCCGCCGCCGACGTGAGCAGCAGCGTCGACGGGGCGTACGCGGGGCGGGCCCGGACCGCCGACGCGGTCGTGGTCAGCGGGGTGTCCGGCAGGTTCAGCGACCTGGACGCGACCCTGACCCGGGTGCTGCGCCCGTACCCGGTCACCACCTTCCGCACCGTCGAGTACGGCCGGTTCAACGGCGAGGCCCGGTGCGGCCGGGGCCGCACCGAAAACAAGCGCTACCTGACCGTCTGCGGCTGGGCGGACCCGCAGACCGCCGGTGTGGTCGCCTTCATCTCCGCCCGCAGACAGCTGGAACTCACCACGGAGTTCTTCGAGATCCGCGACCGACTCGACGGCACCACCGGTTGACCGGTCACCGCCGTTCGACCACCCGGAAGCGTTCCAGCACCACCGGCATGTCGTCGTCCACGGTGAACTCCGGGTCGCCCCGCCACTGCCGGTAGTCCGGGCCGCGCCATTACGCCTCGTGCCCGGCCCGCCAGGCGGCCACCGAGTCGTGCCCCTCGCCCTCGTCCCGGGCATGGTCGAGGTCGACGTCGCCGAGCCGAACAATGCGGACCTCGGTCGTCTCCACCACCGCGACCGGGCGGTCGTCGGAGTCCACCACCACCGACCGGGCACCGACCACCGGCAACGGCTCGCCGTCAGCCTCGTAGTCGGGCAGCAGGGACGTGGTGGCGGTCTTGGCCCCGAAGAACACGGCGGCGACCAACCGGTCGCGCAGCGGCCCGGGGAAGGCGAACTCACAACGAGAAAGATCGTCTGTCACCGTTCGACGGTAGCCGCCACGGTGACCGGATCAGATCCGGTAGTCCGCCGGCAGGCCGGTCCCCCGCAGTTCCGGGGGCAGGTGGGCGACGTCGTTGACGGCGATCAGGCTGGGCGGACCGGCCAAGCTGTAACGGATCACCGTCAACCCGGCATTGTGGGCGTTGAAGCCGAGCCAGCGCCACCCGGGTGCGTGCAGGGCGTGTCGCACCAGCCAGGCGATCAGGAAGGAGTGGGTGACCACCAGCTCGCGCACCTCACCGTCGGCCGGTGCGGTGGCGAACCGGGCGACGGCCGCCGCCGTCACCCGAGGCCCGTGCACCCGTTCCGCCGGGGAGAAACCGGCCAGGAAGTCCACGTACGACGGCGGCAGGCCGGTCGGGTCGGTGTCGTGCGGAAGGTGGTCCCCGGCCAGCTCCGACTCGTACACCGGAGTGCCCGGCAGTGACCCGGCGACCAGTTCGGCGGTCTCCACGGCCCGGCGCAGCGGGCCGTGGTGGACGGCGCGCAACGGCACGCCGCGCATCCGTTCGCCGAGCAGGGTCGCCTGCCGCCGGCCGCGCGCGCTGAGCCCGGCCTGCGGCGCCTCCACCTCCGCGTGTTCCTGTTCGGCGTGCCGGGCCAGGTAGAGCAGGCGGACGCCCATGGTCACCTCACCGGATCGGGAGAGGCGATGCTATCCGCAGCCGATCTGGTCCGTCCCCTGCGGAGCCGAGTCCCGGGGAAACATCTGGCCGATACGGATCTTGTTGCCGAACGGGTCGCGGATGCCGAAGTCGATGCCGTACGACCGCTCGGTCGGCTCGTCGGTGATCTCCACGCCCCTGCCGACCAGTTGCTCGTACGTCTTGTGCGCGTCGTCGGTGGTCATGAAGAGCGTCCCGCCCAACGCCCCCTTGGTGAGCAGCTCACGGACCTGCTCGGCGGTGGCCGGGTCCAGCGCCGGCGGGCCCGGCTTCTCCAGCAGGATCTCCCGCTCCGGGTCGCCGGGCAGGTTCACCGTCAGCCAGCGCATGAAGCCGAGGTCGGCGTCGGTGTTGACCTCCATGCCGAGCTTGCCGACATAGAAGTCGAGCGCCTCGTCCTGGTCGAGGACGTAGATCTGGGACCGGCTGATCGCGTTCATCGTCATGCCGTAGACCCTACGGACCGGCGCTGAGCTGCTGCTTATCCAAAACTGCTGGGTCTGGTCCAGGCTTTGGTGAAGCAGCTCGGCACGCCCGGCGTGGGGCGTCGGGTACGGCGGAACCCGGTGGGTGACTGGCCCACGATCTGCCGGAACGTACGGCTGAACGTGCCGAGGCTGCTGAACCCGACCGCGTAGCAGATGTCGGTGACGTCCCGGTCGCTCTCCAGCAACAGCGACATCGCCCGTTCCACCCGGCGGCGTTGCAGGTAGCGGTGCGGGGTCTCGCCGAAGGTGGCGCGGAAGGTGCGGATGAAGTGGGCCTCGGACACCAGGGCGATGCGGGCCAGCGCCGGGATGTCCAGCGGCTCCGCGTACGCGCGGTCCATCGCGTCCCGGGCCCGCAGCATCGCCCGGTTGGACTCCTCAGTCGCGCGACTCACCGCGGCTCCGGATCCGTTCGCCGACCTGGGCACAGGCTCCCACGTCGAAAACCGTCATCGTACGGGGGCGCGTCGGTTGTGGACCGCTGCGGCCCGCCGTTGGGAGTCGGCGCCGCACCAGCCACGCGCAGCGACCCGGCCACCCGGATCACGGCCGGTCGCTGCGGAAGCAGTCGTCAGGCGACGAAACGGTCCGCCTCCGACGGGCGAGAAGGTAGCCCTGGCTGCCGGGGACCGCCGAACCGACCTCGAGGATCGCGGTCCCGAGGGCGAGCCGGGCCTACGGGCGCAGAGTCGTGTTGTGGCCCCCGTGGTGGCTAGCCACGACACGATACAGATCAACACCTGCGGCCGGGGGCCCGTCGGATCGATCGATGTAATTGGAGCCCCCGGCCGGGATCGAACCGGCGACATCTCGCTTACAAGGCGAGTGCTCTGGCCAGCTGAGCTACAGGGGCGCGTGCGCAGAGGTCAGCATAGCGACTGACATCGGGAAATCCTCGCTCGGCGGGGGTCTTCAGCCTGCAAAACGTCAATTTGCCGACGCCCTCACCGACGGATGCGTGCTGAGTTGCCCGACCGGCTGAGGGGATTGATGCCTCCACGTGCCCGACTGACCGGAATGTGCATCCCGGTTGGCCCATCAGGGCTCTCACGTCTTGGCAGGGTGCGAAAAGCCGTTTACCGTGCAGTGACACGTACGACATCTCGGCCGGCTTCGGTCGGACGGAGGTGGCGTCCCGTGTACCGGCACCGGCACGGTGCCGGCGGCTCCTTCACTCGGATCGTCCGGCACGTTCCTGCCGGTGAGAGGAAGCACACCAGCATGGCTACGGTCACCTACGCGAAGGCGTCCCGGGTCTACCCCGGCACCGAACGCCCCGCGGTCAACCAGCTCGACCTTGAGATCGGTGACGGGGAGTTCCTCGTCCTGGTCGGCCCGTCGGGTTGCGGCAAGTCCACCAGCCTCCGGATGCTCGCCGGCCTGGAGGACGTCGACGACGGCGCGATTTACATCGACGACCGGGACGTCACCCACCTGCCGCCGAAGGCCCGCGACATCGCGATGGTCTTCCAGAACTACGCCCTCTACCCGCACATGTCGGTGTACGAGAACATGGCGTTCGCGCTGAAGCTGCGCAAGACGCCGAAGGCTGAGATCGACCGGCGGGTCAAGGAAGCGGCCGGGCTGCTCCAGCTGGAGGACTACCTCAGCCGCAAGCCGAAGGCGCTCTCCGGTGGTCAGCGCCAGCGGGTTGCCATGGGCCGGGCGATCGTCCGGGAGCCGCAGGTCTTCCTCATGGACGAGCCGCTGTCCAACCTCGACGCCAAGCTCCGGGTGCAGACCCGTACCCAGATCGCCTCGTTGCAGGCGAAGCTCGGCATCACCACGGTCTACGTCACCCACGACCAGGTCGAGGCCATGACCATGGGCCACCGGGTGGCGGTCATGCTCGACGGTGTCCTTCAGCAGGTCGACACCCCACGGGCCCTCTACGACACCCCGGCCAACGTTTTCGTCGCCGGCTTCATGGGCTCCCCCGCCATGAACATCAAGACCGTGCCGCTGACCGAGCAGGGCGCCGCGTTCGCCGAGCTGCTCATCCCGCTGACCCGCGAGCAGGCCGAGGCGGCCCGCGCCGAGGGCGGCGACGGCAAGGTCACCGTCGGCTTCCGTCCGGAGGACTGCGACCTGGTCAGCCCCACCGAGGGCGGTATGCCGGTCGTGGTGGAACTGGTCGAGGACCTCGGCTCGGACGCCAACGTCTACGGCCACGCCGCGCTGGAGGGCCACAACGAGCGCTTCGTGGTCCGCACCGACCGGCGCACCATGCCGAACATGGGTGACACCGTGTTCGTCAAGCCGCGCACCGGCCGCACCCACGTGTTCAACGCCGCCAGCGGCAAGCGGATCTGACGTACGACGGAAGGGGCGGCCCGCTTCGGCGGGCCGCCCCTTCCGTCGTACCTACTCAGCTCTCGGCGGCGCGGCGGCGGGCCACCTCGGCCAGGGTCACCGCGGCGGCGACGCTGGCGTTGAGCGACTCGACGTCGGAGACCATCGGGATGCGCACCGTCAGGTCGCATCGCTCCCCGACCAGGCGGGACATTCCGCGCCCCTCGGAGCCGACCACGACGACCAGCGGGCCGACCGCGGCCTCCAGGTCGTACAGGTCGGTTTCGCCGTCGGCGTCCAGGCCCACCACGATGAAGCCGGCGTCTTGGCAGGCCCTCAGCGACCGGGTCAGGTTGGTCACCTGGGCGACCGGCACCCGCGCCGCCGCGCCGGCGCTGGTGCGCCAGGCGGTCGCGGTGATCCCGGCGGCCCGTCGCTCCGGTACGAAAACCCCCTGCGCGCCGAACGCGGCGGCGGACCGGATCACCGCGCCCAGGTTGCGCGGGTCGGTGACCCCGTCCAGCGCGACCAGCAACGGGGCGGGTTGTTCCAGCGCGGCGGCGACCAGGTCCTCGAACGGCTGGTACGCGAAGGGCGGCACCTGCAGGCCGACGCCCTGGTGCAGCACCCCCCCGGTCATCCGGTCCAGCTCGGCCCGGCTGATCTCCAGAATGGCGATGCCCCGGTCGGCGGCGGTCCGGACGATCTCGTTGACCCGGTCGTCGATGTCGATGCCCTGCGCGGTGTACAGCGCGGTCGCCGGCACCTGGGCGCGCAGCGACTCCAGCACCGGGTTCCGGCCGACCAGCAGTTCGGGGCTGTCCTTGGCCGGGTTGGACTTGCGGCCCGGCGCGACCCGGGGGCCGGTGCGGCCGGTGGGCCTGCCGCCCTTGCCGCCCTTGAACGGGGCACCGGCACGGGTGCCCTTGCCCCAGGTGGTGTCCTTGCTGCCCGGCTGGCCGACCTTGGGGGCACGCCCCTCCTCGACCGCCGCGCGCCGTTCCTTGTCCTGCTTCCAGGCGGTGCGCTGGGGCAACTTCTCGGTGCCCGAGTACGCCTTGTGCCAGGGTCGTTCGTCGGCGGGCAGGGTACGCCCCCGGCCCGCGAGGGCATCCTTGTTCTTGCCGCCGGAGCCCTTCGGGGCGCCTGCCTTCGGCGTCAGTCGCCGGCCACGGCGCTGCGAGTTGCCGGCCATCAGTCCTGCTCTCCAATAGTCCAACGGGGGCCCTGCGGGGTGTCCTCCACCACCACACCGGCCTGCTTGAGCTGGTCGCGTACGGCGTCCGCGGCGGCCCAGTCCTTGCGGCTGCGAGCCTGCGCGCGCTGCTCCAGCGCCAGCGCGATCAGGGAGTCCACCACGCCACGCAGGTCGTCCACGCGGTCGCCGCCCGTCCAGGCCGGGTCGAGCGGGTCAACGCCGAGGATATCCAGCATGGCCCGGGCGGCGGCGAGGGTGGTGCGGACGGTCACATCGTCGCCGGCGGTCAGCGCCGTGTTGCCGTCCCGCACGGTCTCGTGCAGCACGGCCAGGGCGGCGGAGGTGTTGAGGTCGTCGTCCATCGCCGCGACGAAGCCGGCCGGCAGCTCACCGGGCAGTCCCGCGCCGACCCGCTCGACGGCCCGCTGCACGAAGCCCTCGATCCGCCGGTACGCCACCGCCGCCTCGCGCAGCGCGTCCTCGGAGTAGTCGATCCGGGAGCGGTAGTGCGCGGCGGCGTAGTAGTAGCGCAGCTCCACCGGGCGCACCCCGAGCGAGGCCACGTACGTCAGGTCGAGGGCGTTACCCAGTGACTTGCCCATCTTCGCGCCGCCGATGCTGAGCAGTCCGTGGTGCACCCAGTACCGGGCGAACGGCAGGCCGGCGGCCTGCGACTGGGCGATCTCGTTCTCGTGGTGCGGGAAGATCAGGTCGAGCCCGCCGCCGTGGATGTCGAACTCCGGCCCCAGGTAACGCCAGCACATCGCCGAGCACTCGATGTGCCAGCCGGGACGGCCCCGACCCCACGGCGACGGCCAGTAGGCGTCGACCGGCTCGTCCGGCTTGACGCCCTTCCAGAGCGCGAAGTCACGTGGGTCGCGTTTGCCCCGGTCGGGGGCGTCCCCGGCGGACTGCATGTCGTCGGGCGACTGCCCGGACAGCGCGCCGTACGCGGGCCAGGAGCAGACGTCGAAGTAGACGTCACCGGAGCCGTCGGTGGCCGGGTAGGCGTGCCCGTCGGCGATCAGCCGGGCGATCAGCTCGTGCATCTCCGGGATGTGCCCGGTGGCGCGCGGCTCGTACGTCGGCGGCAGCACGTTCAGCGCCCGGTACGACTCGGCGAGCAGCAGCTCGTTGGCGTAGGCGATGGACCAGAACGGCCGGCCCTGCTCCTGCGCCTTGACCAGGAGCTTGTCGTCGATGTCGGTGAGGTTGCGGATGAACCGCACCTGGTGACCGGCGGCGAGCAGCCAGCGGCGCAACACGTCGTAGTTGACGCCGGAGCGAAGATGGCCGATGTGCGGCGGTGCCTGGAGGGTGAGACCACACAGGTAGACCCCCACCTTGCCGGCTTCCCGCGGGACGAAGTCCCGCACCGATCGGGTGGCGGTGTCATACAGGCGTAGCGTCACCGTATCAGGGTAGCCCTCCCCGCTTCCCAGGATCGTCCGGAGCCGGGTCGTACGTCGGATGCCGAGCCGGGTCGTACGCTGCGTGCTGTGGAGACGGCAGGGCCGGCGGGCGGGGCGCGACCTGGCGCGGAGACGGCGCAGACCCTCGATCGAGGGCTGCGCCTGCTGCACCTGGTCGCCGACACCCGCGCCGGGTTGACCGTCACCGAGGCGGCACAGCGGCTGGGCATCGGCCGCGCGGCCGTCTACCGGCTGGTGGGGGCGCTGTCCGGGCACGGCATGGTACGCCGGGACGACGAGGGCCGGCTGCGTCTCGGTGCCGGCGTGCTGCACCTGGCCCGCCGTGCCCAGCCGCTGCTCGCCGAGGGTGCGCTGCCCGCGCTGCGCCGGCTGGCCGAACAGGTCGGTGCCACCGCGCACCTCACCGTCGTCGAGGGCGGTGAGGGGGTGGCGCTGGTTGTGGTGGAGCCGAGCTGGACACAGTTCCACGTCGGGTACCGGACGGGGACGCGGCACCCGTTGGCGCGGGGGGCCGCGGGGCGGGCCATCCTCGCCGGACGATCCGGCGACGCCCGCCCGGTGAGCACCGCCGGTGAACTCCAGTCCGGGGCGTACGGGGTGGCCGCCCCGGTGCTCGGGGTACCCGGGCTGGAGGCGAGCGTCGGCGTGGTCGCGCTGGCCCCGCTCGACCTCGCCACCGTCGGCCCGCAGGTCACCGCTGCCGCCACCACCATCGCCACCGCCCTCTCCTGACCGCCGCAGACGACGTTGATCAGTCTCTGGTACCCCGACCTGACGCAAGCCGAGTCGATCAGCCCCCCGGCCGGACCGCCGACTGGTGTAGTCCCTGAGGGGACGCCGCCATCGGCCAGCGCACATCGCGCCACGCCCGAAGCCCAGCCTCCACGACCCGGCCGGCACGATCAGCAGGATGACCGGGCCGGCATCCCACCTGGCCGGGACCGCCATAGCACATGTCGGGGTGGGCAACACGCTGTCCACAGGCGGGACAATGTGCGCCTCGCAGGGTTGTCCACAGGGGTGGTGCCGGCTCACCGCCGACGGCCAGGCTGGTCGACATGCCCCCACTCGCTCACCGGCCGACCGTCCTCGCGTGGCAGGTCTTCCGTGGCTCGGACGCGGTCCGGCGCGGCCTCCTGACCGTCCACCAGCTTCGTAGCTCCGCCTGGGTTCAGCTCCGCCACGACGTCTACGCCGACGCCCGGCTCGACCGCGACCACGGTCTGGCCTGCCGTGCGGTGGGGCTGCGGCTGCCCGAGGGAGTGCTGCTCGCCGGACCCTCGGCGGCGTACCTGCACGGCGTGCAGCACGCCGCCGGATTCCCGGACGACGTCCACGTGCTGGCCCCGGCCGGCACCGGTCTGCGTACCCGTCGCGGTGTCCAGGTGCACACGACCCTCCACCCACGTTCCCACGCCGACGAGGCCCCCGTCGGGCTCGCGCCCGCCGGGTCACCGCCGCGCGGCACTCCCACGCCCGCCAGTTCACCGCCGCGCAGCACTCCGGCGTTCACCGCCTGGGAGTCCGCGGCCTGGCTGGAGCCGGTACGCGCGGTCGGAATCGTCGACGCGCTGCTCCGTCAAGGGCTCACCACCCGGGCGGAGCTGGCCGAGGTCGCCCGGCGGTTGGCCGCCCGACCGGGTGGACGTCGGGCGCAACGGGTCTTCGACCTGGCCGACCCCGGTGCGCAGTCCCCGCCGGAGTCGCACCTACGGGCACGCCTGGTGTTGGCCGGTCTACCCCAGCCGGTCACCCAACACCCGGTCCGGCTGCCGTCCGGGCTGGTCCTGCATCCCGACCTGGCCTGGCCGGAGTTCCGCGTGGCGGTGGAGTACGACGGCGGGTGGCACGCCAGCGCGGAGCAGTTGAATCGCGACCGCCAACACCTCAACCAGCTCGTCGGCTCGGGGTGGCTCGTCCTGCACGTGACCGCTCGCCGCCTCCGTGACGACTTTCCCGCAGTCGTCCGCGAGGTCGCCGCCGCCCTGTCCGAGCGGGGCTGGCGTCGATGACCCGTCCCGCGGCACAATGGCCGGTCCCCGGCCCGGGACACCGCAAGTCGGCGCGATCGAAGTTGGTCAGGCCTGGCCCGGGCCGGCCGGACGAGGGCCGGCCGAGCGGGTCGGCTCGGCCAGCCCTCCCGTTGCGGGTTACGGGCGGATGTGCGGCTTGAGCGGGCTGGTCACCGCCGCGTACGCGTCGATGATGCCGTACCCGTAGAAGCCGTTGAAGTTCAGCGAGCCGGCGCAGTATGCGTCGAACTCGGCCGACCGGCCCTCGTTGGCGTAGCTCTGCAGGCGCGGTTCGGGGCAGGCGTGCTCGGCGGCGGTCCGGTAGAGGTGCTGCTCCACCAGGTTCGGCGCCAGCCCGAAGCCGTTGCGATCCTGCTTCTTGCCGTGCTTGCTGATGATCAGGCCGGCCACGCCGCTGACGTGCGGCGATGCCATCGAGGTGCCCTGCAGGTAGGTGTAGTACCCGCACTCGCCCTTCGCCGTGCACTGTGTGAAGACCGACTCCTCGAAGCCAGGGACGACGTTGCCGTTCTCGTCGACCGAACCCTCCTCCTGCAGCACCTTCTTCGGGTACGTCGAGAGGATCATGTTGGCGTCGGTGCGGTAGGTGTCGGTGCCGTATCCGTCCCGGAACCAGCCGCCGGGCGCGGCGACCGAGATCTGCTCGGTGCCGTAGTTGGAGTAGTCGGCCTTCTTGCCCGACGGACCGACGGCGGAGACGCCGATGACGTGCGGGCCCTCGACCGGGAAGTCCCAGCAGCTCTCGTTGTCGATCGGTCGCGGGTACGGGTCGGCGCCGTAGTCCGGGCTGGACACGTCGGTCCGGGGAGCCCCGAGGTCCTCGTGGTTGTTGCCGAGCGAGCCGACCAGGGTGACGCCCTTACGGTGAGCGAAGTTCAAGGCCCGCTTCATGGCCTTGATGGTGGCCCGCTGCTCGGCCTGCGACTCGGGCGAGTCGGCCGGGTTGGCGGTGCAGTTGTACAGCCACGGGTCGACGTAGAACGACATGTTGACCACGTCGATGCCGGCCTT
Organism: Micromonospora sp. KC213; assembly: GCF_004348325.1. GTDB lineage: Bacteria > Actinomycetota > Actinomycetes > Mycobacteriales > Micromonosporaceae > Micromonospora. The sequence goes on from NZ_SMKF01000020.1 coordinate 20,088, forward strand.
GCCCGCGTACACGAGTGCGTTGACCACGGGATTGAGGAAGAAGTACCCGGAGTCCTGCCCGCCCTTGAGGTCGACCAGCGACACGTTCGGGGCGACGCCGGAGAGGCCGAAGCCGTTGGCGGCGGCACCGATGGTGCCGGCCACGTGGGTGCCGTGCCCACCGTCGTCGGTACCGGCCGGGTCGAGGCAGCTCGGCACCTCACACGGGCCGTCGATGTCGACCATGTCGGGGGCGAAGTTGCGCGACAGTGACCAGTTGAAGTTCGGCGCGAGATCCGGCTGGCTGGCGTCGACGCCGGTGTCGAGGATGGCGACAGTCACCCGCCTGTCCCCGGGCTCGACCTTGCGGGCCTTGTCGGCCCGGATCATGCCCAGACCCCAGAGCTTGTCGTCCAACGGGTCGAGCTTGCTGCTCCTACCCTTGGTGGCCTTGGCCGCGCTCGTGGCCCGGGCCGCGCTCGTGGCCTGGGTGAGCAGGTGTTCCCGCTCAACCCGGTCCAGCTTCGGCTTGCGTCCGATGGCCTTCTGTTCGGCGGCGCCGACCAGCGCGTCGCTTGCCCGGGCGCGGCTGGCGAAGTCAGCCCGATCGCTGGTGACCTGGAAAAGGCCGACGTCGTCGGTGCGGGACACCACGGTCCCGCCGGCCGCCCGGATGGCGGCGATGGCCGCGTCGGCGGAGACACCGTCCTCGGCGACCACGGTGAACGTCCGGTTGCTGGTCGCTCCGGCGTTCACCGGGGCCGACAGGCCAGTCAACGTCAGTGCCAGAGCAGCCGCGGTCGCGACGGCTCCGGCGGTGAAGCGCTTGCTCACCACATCAGATCCTCTCGTTGAGGGACGTGGCAGCATCAGACCTCATCGGACGCGGTTTCGCCAGGGGACGATCCGGAATAGAGCCTTATTGACACTTACCGCGCGCAGGGCGGCGGACAACGCGGCCAAGATGCCCACCTCGGCTTCGGATCGGCCCTGCGGGCGGGCGTGGTGTCACGTCAGCGCCGGCGCGTCCGTCCGTTCCTCGGCCCGTTCGGCGGGGACGCCGCGCAGTTCGTCCAGGCGGACCAGGGCCACCCCGGCGACGATCAGTGCGCCACCGAGGAACTGCACCACGGTCGGCAGCTCACCCAGCACCAGCCAGGCGATGAGCACCGCGAACATCACCTCGGTCAGTCCGACGAACGACGACAGGCGCGCACCGAGGATCCGCGTCGCGGCGATCCCGGCGAGGTACGCGACCACCGCCGCGATCAACGACAGTCCGGCGATCGGGACGAGCCAGCTGGTGTGCCGTCCCGCGAAGTCGACCGGCCCGAAGGTGGCCCGCAGCGGCAGTATCCCGACCAGGCCGAGCAGCGCCAACGCGGTCGCTCCGACCGCCATGCCGAGGCTGGCCATGGTGACCGAGGGCAGTTCGTCGTCGACCTGGGCGGCGAGCACGAAGTACGCGGCCAGGCCGACCGCCGCGCCGAGGCCCCAGAGCACGCCGACCGGGTCGAGGCGACCGGCGCCGGTCAGGTCGAGGACGAAGGCGAGCCCGCCCAGCGCCGCGACCGAACCGACCACCGTGAGTCGCCGGGGTCGCTGCCGGTGCACCAGCCACATCCAGGCCACGACGAGGACGATGCCGAGGTATTCCAGCAGCAGGGCGACGCCGACCGGCAGGTACCGCACGGCATTGAAGAAGCATGCCTGCGCGGTGGCGACGCCGAGCAGCCCGAATACACCCACCTGGTTGAGGGTGCGGCGCAGTACGTGGCCCCTGCCACGCAGCGCCAGCACGGCCGGCACGGCGAGCACCAGGGCGGCGATGCCGACCCGGGCGATCACCACTGCCTCGGCGGACCACCCGGCTTCGATCAGCGAGCGGGCGAAGGTGCCCGAGGTGGCGAAGGTGACGGCCGACAGGAGAGCCAGCCCGAGCCCGGCACCAGCGGTTCGTTGCTGCATCGATTCTTCCCACCAGACGCCGTCACGATCAAAGTATTCTTATGCCAGTGACGCTAACGGACCGCCGAGACAGGAGTCAAGTTGCTTTTCGCTCATGACACCGAGTGTGGGCTGGTCGCCGCCACCGCGCTGGTCAACACCGACGGTCGGGACGGCGAAGGGCTGCCGGACATCGCCGCCCTCGACCGGTTTCTCCTGAGATACGGCTGGACCGGCCGGCACGAGCGCACCGAGGCCGAACTCGACGCGGTCCGCGCGCTGCGACCCCGGCTACGCCGGATCTGGTACGCCGACGTCGACGAGGTCGTCGCCGTCGTCAACGGGCTGCTTCGGGAATCCCATGCGCTGCCCCAGCTCATCCGGCACGACGACGAGCCGTACCACATGCACGCGGTGCCCCGCGACGCGCCGCTGGTCACCCGGATGGCGGTCGAGGCGGCGATGGCGATCGCCGATCTGGTGCGCGGCGACGAACTGGCCCGACTCGGGATCTGCGCTCACGCCGACTGCGACAACGTGCTGATCGACCTGTCGAAGAACCGGTCCCGCCGGTTCTGTGAGGCGGGCTGCGGCAATCGTGCGGCGGTCACCGCGTACCGGGCGCGGAAGGCGGCCACTCGCTCCTGAGCAGTTCGTATTCCACCTCACCGTGTTCGGTGCCCGGGATCGGGTCGGCGAAATGCAGGTGGAAGGTGCGTAGGTAGCGCAGGCCGGTCTTCGCCATCACCGCTCGGGAGCGGGCGTTGACCGCCATGGTCTGCGCCCACACCCGACGTACACCCACCGTCTCGAAGGCGTGCCGGAGCAGAGCCCGAGAGCCCTCGGTGGCCAGGCCCCGCCCCCATGCCGCGCGGCGCAGCCGGTAACCCAACTCCGCCTCGGCGCCGTCGTCGGACGGGTCGAGCGCGAACCAGCCCAGGAACTCAGCGGTCGACCGGTCCTCCGCCGCCCACCGGCCCAGTCCGGGGGTGTGGTCGTACCGGGCGAGGATGCGCGGCAGGTGCTCGTCGCGGACCGTCTCGCGCGGCGTCGGCTCCCCGCCGGTCAGGAAGCGCATGACCTCCGGGTCGGCGTCCAACCCGACCAGGTTGTCGACGTCGCCGACGGTGAACCGGCGCAGCCGCAGCCGCTCCGTCCCCAGCAGAACCTCTGCGCTCATGCCCCGAAGCATGACGGCAGCCGGCCGGCCGGTCGACGGGTTATCCGGTCTACGCTAAGGCCGTGGTCAGGGGTCTGTTGCTCGACTTCTACGGCACGGTTGTGGAGGACGACGACGCGGTCGTGGCCGCGATCGCCGCCCGGGTGGCGGCCGACGCCACGACACCGGTCACCCCCGAGGCCGTCGCGGCGGCATGGATGCGGGAGTTCGCCACAGTCGCTGAGGGCCCGCCGTTCCGGCTGCTGCGCGACAGCGCACCCGAGAGCCTGGGCCGGGTGATGGCCGAGGTCGGTTGCCCCGGCGACCCGGTGGCGCTCTACGCGGCCCACCACGCCACCTGGGGGCTGCCTCCGCTGCGGCCTGGCACCCGGAAGTTTCTCACCGGCCTCCGGCTGCCCGTCTGCGTGCTCTCCGACGCCGACCGGGCCGACCTGGCGGCGGTCGTCGCTCACCACGGCCTGGCCTTCACCGCTGTGGTGACCAGTGAGGATGTCGGGGCGTACAAACCGGATGGTGCCATGTTCCGGCGGGCGCTCGCCGCGCTGGGGCTGGCCGCCGACGAGGTGCTGCACGTCGGCGACTCGCTGCGCACCGACGTCGCCGGGGCGCACGAGGCGGGCATTCGCGCGGTGTGGGTCAACCGGCACGGAATGCCGGCCCCGGCGGGTGCGCCGGTCACCCACGAGATCACCGACCTGACCGGCCTGACCACGCTCATCCACTGACCGGCCCCGTCGCCACCCGGCGGTGGGCTGGCGAAGCGCTGGCGGAGGATTGGCCAGCACTGGCGGAGCGCCGGCGTGGCAGTGACGCGAACAGGCTCAGGCGAAGGGGTCCGCGACAGGCGGGCCGGTCGGGTCAGCGCGGCGGCGCGGCCACACAGGCACGCCAGGCGTACGGGTCGAAGGTGAGCACCGGCCCGGCCGGATCCTTGCTGTCCCGCACCCCGACCACCCCCGGCACCTTGATCGCCACCTCGACACACTGAGTCGTCTGGTCGCTGCGGCTGCTCTTTCGCCACACAGCGCCGGTCAACTCCATGACTCGGCAATCTCCCTCAGCAACTCGACGGACTCCTGCGGCTGATCGCCTTGGCCAGTTCCTCCTGACTCAACCCGCGCCGGTCCGTGCCCGGCGCAGCTCGGCGACCAGGAAAGCCGCCGGCGTCATCCGTCCGTCCGCCATCTCCAGCCGTCCTCCAGCGCCCCGGTTGATCCATTCCAGCGCCGCACCGATCCGGCGATCCGGGAACGCAGGGCGTCTCGGGCAGCGGGCGCGAACCCTTCCCACCGTAGTGGTGTCGTCACCAGACTGTGAAGCGCGACAACACCCCGGCCCACCCTCCGGCCGGGCGGTGTCGCGGTGGGACCGCCCGCTCCCCCGGCCGGCGATCCCACCAACCCGGGGGCCGATGACGTAACCGATTCAGCTTTCCAGGAGACGACCAGATGCCCCGGCTCATCCGACGACGCCAGCCTGCCCTGTCCCGACCTACCGATCGGCCCACACCGACGCTGGTCAGGCACCTCCGTCGCCTCGCCCCCGGCCTGGCCCGCAACCGACGGCTCCTGCCGCTCGCGCCCTTCGGGCAGGGCCGACCCCGACCGGTGCCGCTCGCGCCCCGGCACCGCCGGACCTGGCGCGCCTTCCGCCTGTGGTGCTCGTGCGGGCTGCGGTGGCACAGGTGCCCCGACCGGTACGCCGCCGTGCCGACCGAACCGGTCGCCGAGCTGCCCGCTCCGAACCGTCCGCCCTGGGCTGACGCGACAGTGGCGTACCCGACGGTGGGCGCGCCGGCTGGCTCACGCCGGCCCAGAAGTGGCGGGCCAACGGCGGTCGCTGGTGAGCACGGAGCCCCGGCCGCACCTGCCGTTACGCCCCATCCGACTTGCGAGCGGCGGCCCCCAGGGCGGGTACGTCGCCGGTCAGGGGTGGGTCATGCGGAGCAGGTCGAGGGCCTCGTCGAGCTGCTCCTCGGTGAGCTTCCCGGAGTCGACGTGGCCCCGGGAGATCACCACCTCGCGGATCGAGACCTGCTTGGCCAGCGCCTCCTTGGCGATCGAGGCGGCCTCGTCGTACCCGAGGTGACGGTTGAGCGGGGTGACGATGGACGGCGAGCCCTCGGCGTACGCCAGGCAGACGTCGGCGTCCGCGACCAGACCGACCACCAGCCGGTCGGCGAAGATCCGGCTGGACGCGGCGAGCAGCTTGATCGACTCCAGCAGGTTGCGGCCCATCACCGGGAGCATGACGTTCAGCTCGAAGTCGCCCTGCGAGCCGGCGAACGCCACCGTGGCGTCGTTGCCGATCACCTGCGCGCAGACCTGACGCATCGCCTCGGCGACCACCGGGTTCACCTTGCCCGGCATGATCGACGAGCCGGGCTGGAGGTCCGGGATACGCAGCTCACGCAGGCCGGCGCGGGGGCCGGAACCCATCCAGCGGATGTCGTTGGCCATCTTGTACAACCCCACCGCGATGGTGCGCAGTTGACCGGAGGTCTCCACCAGCGCGTCCCGGGCGCCCTGCGCCTCGAAGTGGTTGCGGGCCTCGGTCAACGGCAGCCCGGTGGACTCGCGCAGCTTCTCGATGACCCGGGCGGCGAAACCGAACGGGGTGTTGATGCCGGTGCCCACGGCCGTGCCACCGAGCGGCAGCTCGGCCAGCCGGGGCAGCGCCGACTCCAACCGCTGGACGCCGTACCGGATCTGGGCGGCGTAGCCGCCGAACTCCTGACCGAGGGTGACCGGGGTGGCGTCCATCAGGTGGGTACGCCCGGCCTTGACCACCGTCTCGAACTCGGCCGCCTTCTCCTCCAGCGCCCCGGCCAGATGCTTCAGCGAGGGGATCAGATCCTCCACCACGAACTGGGTCGCGGCCAGGTGGATCGAGGACGGGAAGACGTCGTTGCTGGACTGGGAGGCGTTCACGTCGTCGTTCGGGTGCACCTCCCGGCCCAGTTCCCGGCTGGCCAGGGTGGCGATCACCTCGTTGGTGTTCATGTTGGACGAGGTGCCGGACCCGGTCTGGAAGACGTCGACCGGGAACTGGTCGTCGTAGCCGCCGTCGGCCACGTGCGCGGCGGCGGCGGCGATCGCGGCGGCGACGTCCGCGTCGATCACGCCCAGTTCTCCGTTCACCTGCGCCGCCGCGCCCTTGATCTGGGCCAGCGCCTTGATCTGCGCCGGTTCGATGCCCCGACCCGAGATCGGGAAGTTCTGCACCGCGCGCTGGGTCTGCGCCCGCCACAGCGCCTCGGCGGGCACCTCCACCTCACCCATCGAGTCGCGTTCGATCCGGTAACCCGTTGCCTCTGGAGTCGTCACGCGTACCATCCTGCCGCGCCCCGGAGCTACCCGCTCAGAAGCCGACAGAAAGCGGATGGGCGGTAGGCAGAGCGGGCACCCGACTCCGATCCGCCATCCACCAGGAGAATCCCGGCGACATCCAGCCCGCCACCTCAAGGATGCGCCAAGATCCGACGCCCGCAGGTCCTCGAAGGCGCGCCCTGCGGCTGACTGCCTTATTGTTCCGTAAACTTCCCTATCGGTCTACATGCCTTGCCGTTCTGGGGGGTGTTGGGCATGATAGGTAACTATGAGGGTAGAGGAAGTTGACTCCGTTGACGAGGGGACCTCCCTGTTCGGCACACCAGCAGGGGCGGGCCGTGTAGCGTGTCGCCCCCGGCGGGGCCGACCAGGTGGGAACTCGGTCAGCCCCTACGGGTCGTTCACGGAGCCGACGTCATGAGCTCGATCTACCGCTCCGAGAACGGACGCCGCGCGGTGGAGGAGCGTTACCGCGCATTCCTGCACGCCTGGCCCGTGCCCTCGACGGAGTCGTTGCTGTCCACCCGCCAGGGTGACACCTTCGTCGTTTCCTGCGGCCCGCCCGACGCCCCGCCGGTGGTGCTGCTGCACGGTGGCGGGTTCAACTCGGCGGCCTGGTTGAGTGATGTCGCGGATTGGGCCCAGACGCATCGGGTGTACGCCGTCGATGTGATCGGCGAGCCCGGTCTCAGCGCGCCATCTCGGCCGTCGCTGGAGTCGGATGCATACGCCGAGTGGCTCGATGACGTGCTTGACGGGCTTGGGATCACGCGGACGGCGTTCGTGGGCGCGTCGCTGGGCGGGTGGCTGGCGCTCGACTTCGCCGTACGCCGACCGGAGCGGGTTGCGCGGCTCGCGCTGCTCGTGCCCGCTGGGATCGGGCGTCAGAAGCACGGCGCGCTCATCGCCTCGCTCTTCCTCGTGCCCTTCGGTAAGAAGGGTCAGCGTGCGGCCTACCGCTTCGTGCTCGGTCCCGCCCCCGCGTCGAAGGTGTCGGGGGCCGAGGCGGCCCTTCACCGAGACTTCGCCGACTACCTGCTGCTCATTCTGATGAACTACCGGATGCGACGCGAGCGGCTGCCGGTCTTCACCGATGAGCAACTGCGCCACCTTGATGCGCCGATGCTGGTCATTGCTGGAGCAAAGGATCGGATTCTGGACACCCACCACACCGCCCGCCGGCTGCGTCACCTGTGTCCCGACGCCGCCGTCACCCTGCTGCCCGACACGGGCCACATTCCCACCGGGTACGCCGAGACCATCCAGCGGTTCCTGACCGACGCAGACCAGGAATAACGGACCGGAGCGGAACGCCGTGTCCTGTCGGCCGGCGACGGCTGCGCCCGGTTGCCGCCGCCCTGGTCGCCTACCGTTCCGGGGAGCGGGCCGACGTCCTACCGCCGGCCGACGGTGAGCACCGGCTTGGTGACCTCGGCGAAGAAGTCGTTGCCCTTGTCGTCGACCACGATGAAGGCGGGGAAGTCCTCCACCTCGATCCTCCAGACCGCCTCCATGCCCAGCTCCGGGTATTCGAGCACCTCGACGTGGCGGATGCAGTCCTGCGCCAGCCGGGCGGCGGGGCCACCGATCGAGCCGAGGTAGAAGCCTCCGTGCTGCTCACAGGAGCGGGTCACCTGGGCGGAGCGGTTGCCCTTGGCCAGCATCACCAGCGACCCACCGGCCGCCTGGAACTTCTCCACGTACGCGTCCATCCGGCCGGCGGTGGTCGGGCCGAACGAGCCGGAGGCGTACCCCTCCGGGGTCTTCGCCGGGCCGGCGTAGTAGACGGCGTGGTCACGCAGGTACTGCGGCATCGGCTCGCCGGCATCCAGCCGCTCGGCGATCTTCGCGTGCGCGATGTCCCGGGCGACGACCAGCGGGCCGGTCAGCGACAGCCGGGTCTTCACCGGGTACTTCGACAGCTCGGCGCGGATCTCGTCCATCGGCCGGTTCAGGTCGACCCGGACCACCTCGGCGGCGTCCAGCGTCTCGTCGGTGACGTCGGGCAGGTAGCGCGCCGGGTCGGTCTCCAGTCGCTCCAGCCAGACCCCCGACGGTGTGATCTTGGCAACCGCCTGCCGGTCGGCGGAGCAGGAGACGGCGATCGCCACCGGGCAGGACGCGCCGTGCCGGGGCAGCCGGACCACCCGCACGTCGTGACAGAAGTACCGGCCGCCGAACTGCGCGCCGATGCCGAAGTTGCGGGTCAGCTCCAGCACCTCCGCCTCCAGCTCCAGGTCACGGAAGCCGTGGGCGGTCATCGAACCGGAGGTGGGCAGGGTGTCCAGGTACTTGGCGGAGGCGTACTTCGCGGTCTTCAGGGCGTACTCCGCGGAGGTGCCGCCGATGACGACGGCCAGGTGGTACGGCGGGCAGGCCGAGGTGCCGATGAGCCGCAGCTTCTCCTCCAGGAACTGCATCATCCGGGTCGGGTTCAGCAGCGCCTTGGTCTCCTGGTAGAGGTACGACTTGTTGGCCGAGCCCCCACCCTTGGCCATGAACAGGAACTTGTACGCGTCCGGGTGACCGTCCGGGTCCTCGGCGTACAGCTCCACCTGGGCCGGCAGGTTGCTGCCGGTGTTGCGCTCCTCCCACATGGTCAGCGGGGCGAGCTGCGAGTAGCGCAGGTTGAGCCGGGTGTACGCCTGCCACACGCCACGCGAGATCGCCTCGGCGTCGCCACCGTCGGTGAGCACGTGCCGGCCGCGCTTGCCCATCACGATGGCGGTGCCGGTGTCCTGGCACATCGGCAGCACGCCACCGGCGGCGATGTTGGCGTTGCGCAGCAGGTCCAGGGCGACGAACCGGTCGTTCGGCGAGGCGGCCGGGTCGTCGATGATCGACCGCAGCTGGGCCAGGTGCGCGGGACGCAGGAAGTGGGCGATGTCGTGCATCGCCTCGGCGGTCAGCGCGGTCAGCGCGGCCGGCTCCACGGTCAGAAACCGGCGGCCCCCGGGGCCGTTGACGACGTCGACGCCCTCGTCGGTGACCAGCCGGTACTCCGTCTGGTCGGGGCCGGTCGGCAGCAAGGGGGCGTACGAGAACGCGGCGGCACTGCTCATGACGGGAAAGCCTAGGGCAGACCGGTCGATCGGTGACACCCGCCGGGTGGGTCGTGGGAGTCCGCTTCCACCGGCCGGGCGGGGCACGCTCAGCCGTCGGCGCAGAGTTCCCGTTTCGGCCCGCAACTGTCCCGCGGGCCTGGGATCTGGTCACCGCCGGGCGCGGGAGCGTCGGCCTCGTCCGCCCCGTCGGGGCGGGGAGCGGGCGGCCCACCGGCGCCGGTGCCGAACCGGACGTAGCCGATCTCTCGGCCCTCGCCGATGACCATCCCGCCCGGCCCGACCGCGAGCGCGTTCGCACTGCTGCGCAACACCACCAGCTCACGTCCGGTCCGCGGGTCCAGCGCGATCAGCCGGTTCGGCTTCTCCCCGGTGAGCACCGCCGCGTACGGGGTGAGAGCGCCACCGGCCCGGTCACTCGCGGGCCGGGTCCACCGCGCCTTCGCCGCGCCGAGTTGGCGGCCGACGACCGACCGCTTGTCGGCGGCGCGGACCAGCGCGTACCGGTCGTCGACGGCGAGCAGCCGTTCCCCCTCGGCGGTGGCCAGCAGCAGCCGGCCGTCGTATCCGTCGAGGACCACCTCCCGGCCGTCGGGGGCGATGCCGGTCAGCACGTTCCGGGCGCCCTGCGGGTCCTGGCGCTGAACGCAGCCGGCGCTGTCCGCGGTCCGCACGTTCACTCCCGCGCGCCGCCACACCTCCTCGCCGGTGGCCGTGTCGCGGGCGGAGACGGTGTACTGGCAGGAGCCGTCGCGGGACACGGCGGTGATCCGGAGTAACCGGCCACCGATCACCGCCAGCCGCTCGTCCCGGCCGGGTTCGAGGTTCTGCACCACCCGCCCGCCGGCGGTGTCCACCACGTGTACCCGACCGTCCACCGGGAAGCCGAGCAGCGGGGGCGCGGGCTCGGGGCCGGCCACCCCGGCCTCGACGCGGGGCGTGGTGAAGCGCCGGGTGCCCAGCAGGTTCGGGTTGTCGGCGAAGAGGCCGCTGCTCACGCCGGGCAGGAACGCCGTCCAGCGGGGCGCGGTGCCGCGCGGATCCCAGGCGGAGAGGGTGCAGTCGGTCGCCTCGACGCAGCGCGCGTCGAGCAGCATGTTCCGGTACGTCCAGACGGCCACCGCGTCGTCGTCGCGCCGGCGCACCACCCCGGTCGCGGGGTCGAGCAGCTCGTACCCCTTGACCAGGAGCTTGCCCACGGCGACGACCGCGTCCCGGTCGCCACCGGCCACCGCCGCCCAGTCGGCCTTGCGTTCCCACAGCTGCGTTCCGGTGGTGAGGTTGCGCGCCTCCACCCGGGTCCGCTGCTCGACCACCACCGTGTCCCCGGCGATGGTGACGCTCTTCGGCGTGCCGCCGACACGCTGCTGCCAGACCACGTCCGGCTCGGAGATCGGCTTGCGGCTGCCGACCCAGTCCCACACGGCGGGGAACGGGTTCCAGACACCCGTGGCGGCGAGGACGACCACGACGACGAGCCCGAGCAGCAGCCACCCACGCACGCCGAGCTTCGACACACCGCACACGGTAGCGATGCTCGCCGCATCCCCGGCCTTGTCGGTCGGAGTGTCGCCGCCCTTTCTCCGCGCGGGCCTCAGCGCCGGACGGCGGAGTGGACCAGCGGGAGGGTGCGGTAGGGGATCTGCTCGGCCAGGGCGATGATGGTGGAGGCGCGGCGGATGCCCTCGCACGAGACGATCTGGTCGATCACCCGTTGCAAATCGGCGTTGGAGCGCGCCACGATCCGGCAGAGCAGGTCACTGGAGCCGGTGATGGTGTGCGCCTCCAGCACCTCGGGGATGGCGCCCAGGTGGGCGGTGACCGGGTCGTGCCCGTGCCGTTGGCTGATCTCCAGGGTGACGAAGCTGGTCACCGCGAAGCCGATCGCCGCCGGGGAGACCTCCGGCCCGAAACCGCCGATCACCCCCCGCGCGACGAGCCGGTCCAGCCGGGCCTGGGCGGTGCCCCGGGCCACCCCGAGGCGGCGGGAACACTCCAACACCCCGATCCGCGGCTCCTCGGTGAGCAACTGGATCAACCTGGCGTCGAGCTCGTCGAGCTGTGCATGTTGTCCACCGTTCATGCACCGGCACTCTACCGAATGTGCAGACTGACCAGCGGAATCGGTGACAGTTGCCCAGTCTGGGCGGGGCGGTGATAGTCCCCGCAAGAGCGCAGGAACGGCGGCCCACGAGGCCGGCCGGTACGCGAGGGAGACCACCATGACGCAGGCGATCGACCGTCCGACCGACGACGTCGACCTCGACCAGCTCGTCGGCGCCGTCGACCACGACATCAGCCACGACCCGTTCCCGGTCAGGGGCCTCGACCACGTGCATTTCCTGGTCGGCAACGCCAAACAGGCCGCGCACTACTACTCCACGGCGTTCGGCATGACCTGCGTGGCGTACCGGGGGCCGGAACAGGGTTACCGGGACCACGCCCAGTACGTGCTGACCAGCGGCTCGGCCCGGTTCGTGCTGACCGGCGCGGTCCGCCCGGACGCCGAGGGCGCCGACCACGTGGCCCGGCACAGCGACGGGGTCAGCGACATCGCGCTGGAGGTGCCGGACGTGGACGCCGCGTACGCGCACGCCGTCGGTCAGGGCGCGACCGGCCTCGTCGAGCCGCACGACGTCACCGACGAGCACGGCACCGTCCGGCTGGCCGCCATCGCCGCGTACGGCGACACCCGGCACACCCTGGTCGACCGGTCCCGCTACACCGGCCCGTTCCTGCCCGGCTTCGTGGCCCGCGCGCCGATCGTGGACCGGCGGCCGATGATCGACGCCGGACTCCAGCCGAAGCGGTTCTTCCAGGCGGTCGACCACGTGGTCGGCAACGTCGAACTGGGCCGGATGGACGAGTGGGTGGACTTCTACCGGCGGGTCATGGGCTTCACCAACATGGCCGAGTTCATCGGCGACGACATCGCCACCGACTACTCCGCGCTGATGAGCAAGGTGGTCGCCAACGGAACCCGCAAGGTGAAGTTCCCGCTCAACGAGCCGGCGATCGCCCGTAAGAAGTCGCAGATCGACGAGTACCTGGAGTTTTACCAGGGGCCGGGCGCGCAGCACATCGCGGTGGCCACCAACGACATCCTGGCCAGCGTCGACGCTATGCGGGCGGCCGGTGTGGACTTCCTGCACACCCCGGACTCGTACTACGACGATCCCGAGCTGCGCGCCCGCATCGGCAAGGTGCGGGTGCCGATCGAGGAGCTGAAGGCCCGCCGGATTCTCGTCGACCGGGACGAGGACGGCTACCTGCTCCAGATCTTCACCAAGCCGGTGCAGGACCGCCCGACCGTCTTCTTCGAGCTCATCGAGCGGCACGGCTCGCTCGGTTTCGGCAAGGGCAACTTCAAGGCGCTGTTCGAGGCCATCGAGCGGGAACAGGAGAAGCGCGGCAACCTGTAACACTGTCGAGCGTGACCCAGCCTCCGACGTACCCGACGCCGCCGGCCGGCGGGCAGCCACCCGCCGGCGGCGGCTTCGCGCCGCCCACCGGTCCGACCCCCCAGGGGTACGCGGTCCCACCCCAGTACGCCCCGCCGGGCTGGGCCCTGCCGCCCGGGTACGCCGGTCCCCCGCCCGGGTACGCGGCGCCGCCGCGTCCGGCGCTGGCTCCGAACGGGCAGCCGCTGGCGAGCTTCGGTGACCGGCTGTTGGCCTTCCTCCTCGACTCGGTGATCCTGGGTGGGGTCGCCACCGTCCTCGCCATCCCCGCGATCGTGGTGTTCGTCGCGGTGATCACGCCCGAGCTGGCCGTCACCGCCCCGGACGGCACGCCCGTGGCGAACCCGGTCACCGACGTTCTGCTGCCGCTGCTGGCGCTGGAGGCCGGGCTGCTCGTGGTGATCTTCGCGTTGTCCTACGTCTACCAGGTCGAGTTCGTGCGCAGAACCGGGCAGACCGTCGGTAAGCGGGTGCTGAAGCTCAAGATCGTGCCGGTCGATCCGGCCGCTCCGCTCAGTCGGGGGATGCTGGCGAAACGCTGGCTGGCCCAGCAGGGCGGCGGGCTCATTCCGGGGTTCAGCTACCTCGACGGGCTCTGGCAGCTCTGGGACAAGCCCTGGCAGCAGTGCCTCCACGACAAGTTCGCCCGTACGGTCGTCGTTAAGGTTGCTCCGTGAGTGTGCAGCCAGGCTGGTACGTCGACCCCGCCGAGCCGACCACCCGACGGTGGTGGGACGGTGAGGGCTGGGTCGGGCGGCCGATTCCGCTCGACGTCACCCCGCCGGAGGGTCCGCCGCCGGAGGAGGAGCCCACCCCCGAGCCGGCCCCGACCACCGGGGCGCCGCCGCAACACGCCCCGGGCCAGCCGCCCGCCGGCGGGCCGTCGAACATCCAGCCTCCCGCCGGCTGGTCGCCGGCTCCGGGACAGCCTCCCGCCGGGGGCTGGCGGCCGGTTCCGGGACAACAGCCCGGCGGGTGGCCGCCGGCCGCCGGCCCCGGGCACCCCCAGGGGCCGCCGCCCGGCTGGCCGTACCCGACCTGGCCGGGCCGCCCACCACTGCCGCGTCCGCACGGGTTTCCGCTGGCCTCGTACGGGGCGCGGCTGGTCGCCCGCCTGATCGACTTCGGCATCCTGTTCCTGCTCAGCCTCGCCGTGAACGGCTGGTTCATCTGGCGCTACGTGCAGGAGGTCTCGCCCTACCTCAGCGAGGCGTTGCGGCGGGCGGTGGCCGGCGACACCTCCCGGGAAGGGCTGCCGACGGTCGGTCAGCAGGCCGACGGGCTGCTGCTGGCCATCCTGCTGATCACCACCGCGCTCTGGTTCGCCTACGAGGTGCCGGCGATGGCCGCCGGTGGGCAAACCGTCGGCAAGCGGCTGGCGCGGGTGCGGGCCGTACCGGTCGAGGCGGACCAGCCGCTCGGCTTCGGCCGGGCCGCCCGCCGGTGGAGCACCCTCGGCCTGCCCACCCTGCTCTGGTACTGCCTCTGCTTCGGCCTGGTGCTCCAGTTCGTTGACGCCGTCTCCGCGCTCTTCGACCACCCGCTCCGGCAGGCGCTGCACGACAAGCGCGCCCGGACCGTGGTGGTACGGCTACCGCGAGCCGAGCCCACCCCTGCCGCCCCGACCGACCGTGCCGACCCCCCGGGAGACACCCCATGACCGACACCGGACGTCACCAGCCCGCGCTGCGGCTGACCCGCGCCGACCTCGACGCGCTGCCCAGCTACGTGCCCGGCCGCAGCCCGGCCGATCTGGCCCGCGAGCTGGGCCTGGCCGAGGCGATCAAGCTGGCCAGCAACGAGGTGCCGTACGGGCCGCTGCCCGGTGTGGTGGAGGCGGTCACCGAGGCGGTCGCCGGTTCGCACCGCTACCCGGACATGGGCGTGGTGGCCCTGCGGGGGGCGCTCGCCGAGCGGTACGGCGTGGGCGCCGAGCGGATCGCCACCGGCTGCGGATCGGTGGCGCTGGCCGAGCACCTGGTCCGGGCCACCTGCCTGCCCGGCGACGAACTGCTCTACTCGTGGCGCTCGTTCGAGGCGTACCCGATCATCGCGGCGACCAGCGGCGCGGCGAGCGTACGGGTGCCCAACGACGCCGGGCACGGTCACGACCTGGCGGCGATGGCCGCGGCGGTGACCGACCGGACCCGGATGGTGCTGGTCTGCAACCCGAACAACCCCACCGGCACGGCGGTACGCAAGGCCGAACTGGACCGTTTCCTGGACACGGTCGGCGAGGACGTGCTCGTCGTCCTCGACGAGGCGTACCGCGAGTTCGTCACCGACCCGGCGGTGCCCGACGGCCTGACCTACCTGGACCGGCCGAACGTGGTGGTGCTGCGCACGCTGTCCAAGGCGTGGGGTCTGGCCGGGTTGCGGATCGGCTGGATGGCCGCGAGCCCGGAGGTGGCCGCCGCCGTCCGCAAGGTGGTCACCCCCTTCTCCACCAGCCTGGCCGCCCAGGCCGGGGCGCTGGCCGCGTTGGCCCAGGCCGACGAGATGCGGCGGCGCTGCGCGCTGGTCGTGGCCGAGCGGGACCGGGTCACCGAGGCGCTGCGCAAGCTGCTCCCGGATGTGCCGTCCAGCCAGGCCAACTTCGTCTGGCTGCCGCTGCGCGACCGGGCGGTGGAGTTCGGCCGGGCCTGCGAGTCGCGCGGCGTGATCGTCCGCCCGTTCGCCGGCGACGGGGTCCGGGTCACCATCGGCACTCCGGCCGAGAACGACGCCTTCCTCGCCGTCGCCGAGTCGGCGTTGGCCTGACCCGTGCCGCCGGTCCGTCTCGTCGGGAGGCGGACCGGCGGTTCAGCCGGCGGGCACGGGCTGCCGGAATCGGGCCCGGCGGCGGTGGACGTACACCGCGAAGAGGGCCAGCACGAGCCCCGAGGTGACCAGGCCGCCGGCGAGCACCTGGTCGGTGCGGTCCTTGCCGGCGGCTGCCGCGGCCGGAGCCGCGCCGAAGCTGACCGCGCCGGTGACCGTCCGTTTGGTCCAGCCGCTGGCCAGAGCCAGTTTCGCCGCCCACGGGCCATCCGGCAGGCGGCGGTCCAGGTGCACCCGGACGACGGCGGTGCCACCGAGCGGCAGTGTCCTGGCCTCCGCCTTGACCGGCCCCACCGACAGCCCGCCCGGCCCGTCGGTGAGCCACAGCTCGCCGGCCAGGTCCAGGGCGCGCCGGCCCGTGTTGCGCACCTCGGCGGTGACGTACGGGTCGCCTTGCGGGGTCCGGCCACCGGTCAGCGGTCCCACCTCGAAACCGGAGACCGGCTCCCCGCCCGGCCCGACAGAGAGGTAGACCCGGATGCCGGTCCGGCCGATGTTGCGGATGTTGGCCCCGTCGACGCCGGACACCTCGGCCCAGACCACCGCGTACCGTTCGCCGGCCTCCGCCTTCTCCGGCACCTCGATGGTCACCAGCGCTTCGGTCTCCTGACCGGGTCGAGCCGCACCTTCTCGGGGGTGACCTCGATCCAGCTGCTCAGCTCGTTCTCGGTCCGGCCGGGCGCGAGGGCGAAGCCGTCGTCGGTCACGTCGGCGGCAGCGGCGTAGAGCGTGGCGTCGCGGGGAAGCTCGGAGCGGTTCCGCACGATCACCCGTCGCTTGATGCTGGTGCCGGGGCGGAGGTGGTCCACGACGTACCTGTGCGCCCGGGTGTCGTCGCGCCGGTTCACCGGGGCGTCCAGCAGCCGGATCCCGATCGCCACGGACGGGTCGCCCGGCTCCGTTGAGGCGCTGGGTCGGGGCGGATGGTGGGAGCGATCGTGCCCACCGGCCACCTCGGGCAGGTCGACCTCCGGCCGGTCGGGGTCGGCGAGCACGCCGGGCCGACCACTCACCGCGTCTGTGGCGTACGCCGGCGCCCCAGCCGGAGCCAGGAGGGTCAGGGCCAGGGCGAGGACGTACGCCGGGTCATGCCACCGAATGGGTGATCACCCCCGTGTAGGTGCCGCCGACGGCGGTCGACGGGACGGTGATCCGGATGTCCGGCGCCCAGGTGGCGGAGTTGTTGCCGCTGCCGGAGGTCTTGGAGGACGCGACCCTCGGCAGGTTGAGCGTGACGGCCTCGGCCTGGCTGGGCTGGGCTGGCCGGGAACGAAGGTGCCGGTGCCGGACCTGCTCACGTCGCGGCCAGCACCACCGGCTCGGACATCAGGAAGTACGCCTGGTCGTCGTCGTCCGGGCCGGCCCGCTCCCGCAGCCGCTCGACCGCCAGATAGCCGTCCGCCGCGTACGCCAGTCCGGGCTGCCACCCGATCCCGTCCCGCCCGACCGTGAGCGGGAACCGGGACCGTTGCGCGCCGGTCGTCGGATCCAGGGTGACCAGGTCGCGCTGCTCGGTGAGCACGTACACCCGGCCGGACCCGACGGCGAGCACCCGCACCGGCCCCAGGTCACCGCGCTGCCAGCGGTGCCTGCCGGTACGCGCCTGCCAACCCTTCAGCACCGGACCGTCGCTGCCGACGACGAACTCACCGACCAGCGTGCGGTCCGCGGCGTCCAGGATGGGCGCGGCGACCGGATCGCCGGCACCGACCAGCCAGCCCCGGCCCGCCGCGTCGCCCGGCCCGGCGGTTCGCAGGCCCCGGCAGCGGGAGCGCGGGGTCAGGCAGTCCACCGGCGTCACGGTCAGCTCCGGCCCGGCATCCGGTGGAAGCCAGCGGGTCAGCACCGCGCCGGTCGACACGTCGCGGAACTCCACGGTGGCCGGCGTCGCGCAGGAGTCGAGGGTGAGTACCCGTCCGTCGGCGGTGGTGCCCAGACCGGTACGGCAGTCGGCGTCACCGCCGGCCCGCCACAACTCGCGTCCGTCGGCGACGGCGTACCCGCGCAGTTGTCCCTCGCCGGCGGCGACCAGCACAGCCCGGCCATCCGGCCCGGCGGCCACGAAGAGACCACGCGGATCCCAGACCACGGCCGCGCCGGTACGCCGGGCGGTGAACCCCGCGCCGGGCGGCGGCCCGTCGGCCCGCCAGGCCACCTTGCCGCTACGCCCGTCCAGCGCGACCAGTTTCCCGTCCGACCAGCGGGTGAGCACCGTGGCGTCGCTCGCCAGCACCGCGTTGAGCTGTGCCGGCCAGCGACGGTACGACCAGAACGGGGTGACCCGGTACCGACGGTCGGCGGGCTGGTCGGCGTAGACCTGGCGTGGGGCCGCGTACACCCGGAGCCGACCGTCGACGAGCAGCGGCGCGACGGGCAGCCGTCCGATCACCCCGATCGCGGGCGTGACCGGTGGCGGCAGGTCGCCACGGGCGGGGGTGACCACCTCGGCGGGGGCGAGCACGCGGTAGCCGATGCCGGCCACCGCCCCGACGGCGAGCAGCGCCGCCACGGCGGCCACGACCCGTCGCCGGCCCTTCGGGACACCCATGCGCACCTCCGCCCGGCACCCTACCTCTCCGCCTCCCCTGCGATCATGAGGTCGGCGGTGCCATCGGAGATCGACCTTGCCGGCAACCTCGTGATCACGCTGGGCTGCGGGCGCGAGGGTCCTAGGCTGCCACCGTGCCGCCATTGGCCGCGGTCATGGCGGCGGCCAGGTCGGCCAGGTCGCGACGGATCGCCCCCTCCACCACCCGGGCGGCCAGTCCGCCGAAAAGCAGCGCCATCACCCGGCCGTACGACGCAACCGGCACCGCCTCGTGCTCCACGGTGACCGCGGTGCAGCCCCGCCCACGCCGACGGATGGTGCGCAGCGTCCAGGTGATCCGGTAGTCCACCCCGATGCCCGGCGAGCCGAGCACGAGCCGGTGCGGGGGCTCGGCCTCGCATACCACGAACTCCTCCGCCTGCTCGCCCCCGTCCGGGCGGGTGCGGATCTCCCGCCAGGCGGTGCCCGGGCCGAACCCCTCCGAGGTCAGCGGCTCCACACCGCCGACCGTGCGCAGCCAGCCCGCCCGGGCCGGCAGGTCGACCAGACAAGCCCAGACATCGACGGCCGGCGCCTCGATGAACTCGGTGACCGTGACCGTCGACATGGGCAGCACCTCCCGTGTCGTCCACCGTACGGTGGGTGCGCCCCGCGCGGGAGTCGGGCGGCGGAATTTCCGTCGCCGGTGCCCGGACGGGCACCGGCGCGATCTCCCCGTACCCTGCTCAGGGGCGGAAACCGCCGAGGCGGATCGCCTCGACGAAGGCCATCCAGCCCGGCGGGCTGACGACGAGCGCCGGGCCGTCCGGGTCCTTGGAATCCCGGATCCCGACCAGACCGCGGGTGCGCGCGAGGTTGTCCGCCACCTCCACGCAGAGCCCCTGGTCGTTGGAACGGCTGCTGGTACGCCAGACGGCGCCCGCGAGATCGTTCATGCTCGTACCTCCTGTCCGCTGCGACGTGCCACGCCGACCGACGGCCACGCCACCGGCGGGTGGCGTGGCGCGACTGACGACGGGAATCCGGTGGATCAAACGCGGCAGGAGCGACCGCCGGTCGGACAGTGGGTGCGACCGTGCGGGAAGGACCGTCAGCGGGCCGGCAGGATCCGCCCGGTCACCTCGCCCAGGGCGATGGTGGTGCCGTCCGGCCCGGGAGCGGCGGCCCGGATGGTGACCGTGTCGCCGTCGGCCAGGAACGTGCGGGTCTCACCGCCGACCGTGACCGGCTCGGTGCCGCCCCAGGTGAGTTCCAGGAACGACCCGACCTGGTGACGTTGCGGCCCGGAGACGGTGCCGGAGGCGTACAGGTCGCCGGTACGCAGCGACGCGCCGTTGACGGTGAGGTGGGCGAGTTGCTGGGCCGGCGTCCAGTACATGGCGGCGAAGGGCGGCTCGGCCACCCGCTCACCGTTCCACTCCACCGACAACCGCAGGTCGAGGCCGAGGTGGGGGATGTCGCGCAGGTACTCCTGCACGGGCGGGTCCTGGTCGGGGGCCGGCACGAACGCGTCGGCGAGCGCGTCCAGCGGCGTCACCCAGGCCGAGATCGAGGTGGCGAAGGACTTGCCGAGGAACGGCCCGAGGGGCTGGTACTCCCATGCCTGAATGTCCCGGGCGGACCAGTCGTTGACCAGCACCACACCGAAGACGTGGTCCGCGAGTGCGGCGGCGGCCACCCGGGTGCCCAGGGTGCTCGGTACGCCGACCACGAACCCCACCTCGGCCTCGATGTCCAGGCGTACGCAGGGGCCGACGGTCGGGCCCTGCCCGGTGGCGCGCTGCCCGGTGGGGCGGACGATCGGGGTTCCGGAGACGACCACCGTGCCGGCCCGGCCGTGGTAGCCGATCGGCAGGTACTTCCAGTTCGGCAGCAGCGCCGGCTGGCCGGGCCGGAAGATCTGGCCGACGTTCGAGGCGTGGTGCTCGGAGGAGTAGAAGTCGACGTAGTCCGCGACCTCGATGGGCAGCAGCAGCTCCACCTCGTCGAGCGGGACCAGCAACGGCTCCACCGCCGCACGGTGCGCGGGGTCGGTGAGCAGTGCGACGATCCGTTGCCGTACCGACGTCCACTGGGGGCGGCCCAGCGCCATGAAGTCGTTGAGCGTGGGCCGGCCCAGGGCGCCGGCGGCGAGCACCAGCCCGGCGGCCTCGGCGCCGGCCAGGTCGAGCACGAGATCGGCGATCCGTACGCCGATGCGCGGTTCCCGCCCGCCGTGCCGGAACACCCCGTACGGCAGGTTGGTCACCCCGTACGGCGAGCCGTCCGCCCCCGTCACCCAGCTCATGCCGGCACTCCGCTGCGCTCCGTGCCGTCATGAGGCACCACCGCGCTGAGCCTGCCGACTCGCTCGCCACGCTCGCTCATGCCGGCACTCCGCTGCGCTCCGTGCCGTCATGAGGCACCACCGCGCTGAGCCTGCCGACTCGCTCGCCACGCTCGCTCATGCCTCGTCTCCCCCGTTCACCAGCCCCAGCCGGATCAGATCGGTCAGTGGTTCCAGGATGCTGCACGAGCCGAAGCCGACCCATAGCGGACGCGCGTCGTCGCGCCGGGCCCGGGCCGCCTCGACCAGCGGCCGTGGGTCGGCCGTGGTGAGCAGGACGGCGACCGCCGCCAGGTCGGCACCCTCGGCCGCGGCGAGGGTGGCGGCCAGCACGTTGCCGAAGCCGTGGTGGGTGAAGCCGGTTTCCGGGTCGAGGTGGCGTAGCGCGTGGTGCAGCCCGGCGGTCAGCTTGAACGGCAGGTCGCGGTCGCGGCAGGCGCAGATCACCGCGGCCAGTTCGGCCGGGGTGGGGAAGAGTTCGGCGGCGAGCCCGCCGGTGCGGAACTTCGCGGCGACCGGCAGCCCGGCGGCCCGCGCCCCGGCGAGCGTGTCGAGCGCCCCCATCAGCCCGAAGCTCAGCGGGATCTCGGCGTAGACGTCGACGCCGGCCAGCCCTTCGGCGAGCGCGAGCAGCGCGGCCAGGCCTGGTTGCGGGTCCTCCCCACGCCTGGCGACCGCCACCTCCACCTGTCGCGCCGTGATGCCGTCGGGCGGCAGGAACGACAGCGCGAAGGGCAACCGTTCGATGCCGGTGTCGCCGATCAGCCCGACGACGAAGCCGTCGCTGACCAGGCCGCTCAACTCGCCGGCGGCGACCGCAGAGGCGGGCACCAGCAGCGGGCCGACCAGGTCGGCGTACCAGGAGTCGCGGTGGGTGCGATGGGTCAGGGCCGCGTCGGGCAGGGACGCGCTGCCGGGCGGAAAGACCGCGGCGTCGTCGACCAGGCCGGCGAGGAGGCGGGGCACCTGCGTTGACACGACACAAGAATCTACGGGACGCTGTCAAGGAACGGACAGCAGCGTCCGATTATCGGACGTCACCGGGTGGTCGTCGGTGCACCCGGAGCGGCGACGGGACGGGATCGGGAGGCCACATGCCGTACTACCGCAGCGTCGGCGAGGTGCCCCGCAAGCGGCACACCCAGTTCCGCCAACCCGACGGCCGCCTCTACACCGAGGAGCTGATGGGCCAGGAGGGGTTCTCCTCCGACTCGTCCCTGCTCTACCACCGGCACGCGCCGACCGCGCTCGTCGCCGCCGAGGAGTTCACCCCACCGGCCGTCACCCGGGTGCCCAACCTGCCGCTCAAGCCGCGCCACCTGCGCACCCACCAGCTCGACGGCGCCGGCGCCGACCCGGTCCTGGGCCGCCGTCACCTGCTCGCCAACGACGACGTACGGATCGCGTACGTGCTGGCCGACCGGCCGTCCCCGCTCTGCCGCAACGCCACCGGCGACGAGTGCCTCTACGTCGAGGCCGGCGCCCTGCGGGTGGAGTCCACCTTCGGCGTGCTGGACGCGGTCGCCGGCGACTACGTGATCATCCCGACCTCGACCGTGCACCGGCTCGTCCCCACCGGCGACGCCCCCGCGAGGCTGCTCGTGATCGAGGCGACCGGGCACATCGGCCCACCCAAGCGCTACCTCTCGGTACGCGGCCAGTTCCTGGAACACTCGCCCTACTGCGAGCGGGACATCCGTGGCCCGCAGACGCCGCTGCTGGTCGACGACACCGACGTCGAGGTGCTGGTCCGCCACCGTCGCGGTTGGACGCGGCACGTGTACGCCCACCATCCCTTCGACGTGGTCGGCTGGGACGGGCACCTGTACCCCTGGGCGTTCTCCATCCACGACTTCGAGCCGATCACCGGCCGGATCCACCAGCCGCCACCGGTACACCAGACCTTCCAGGGCCCGAACTTCGTCATCTGCTCGTTCGTGCCGCGCAAGGTGGACTACCACCCGGACGCCATCCCGGTGCCGTACCACCACCACAACGTCGACTCCGACGAGGTGCTCTTCTACACCGGCGGCAACTACGAGGCTCGCCGCGGCTCCGGCATCGGACAGGGCTCCATCTCACTGCACCCGTCCGGCTTCACCCACGGACCGCAGCCCGGCGCGGCGGAACGGGCCATCGGGGTCGACTTCTTCGACGAACTGGCTGTCATGGTCGACACGTTCCGCCCGCTGGATCTCTGCGACGCCGCCGTCGAGTGCGAGGACGACGGGTACGCCTGGACCTGGGCACGTTAGCTCGCGCTGCCGGAGCGGCCACCCGGCCACCCGCCCGCCCCGACAGCAGCGGCGGGCGGCGGGTGCCTAGCGGAACATCCGGGTGACCAGGGTCAGGCCGGCGGCGGTGGCCACCGCGATCGCCGCGGCCAACGGCCACGGGCTGCCGACCAGCGCGTGCAGCAGGATCAGCAGCGGGCCGACCGCCACCGCCTGGATCGCCAGCGCCAGCACCCGGTCGGTGCGCCGCAGTTCCGGCAGGACCTCGTGGCGCAGCCCCGGCACCCGCGCGGCGAGCCGCCAGAGGGCGAACCCGACCGCGACCGCCACCAGCACCGCGACGAACCGGGAGAGCCCGCCGGCCACCGCGACCAGGAGACTGCCGACCAGCGTCCAGGCGCCACCCAGCAGGACGAGCCGGCGGATCCCCTCCTCGACCGGCAGGGCCTCGGCCCGTACCGGGTCGACGATGGCCAGCTCGGAGACCCGCTCCAGGGCCTCGGCCCAGCGTCGCCGCTCCAACCGGAGCACGCCCGGTTCGCCCGCCGCCTCGGCCAGGGCCGGGTCCAGGCGCAGCGCCTCCCGGTAGGCGCGCTCGGCCAGGTCGAACAGCTGCAACCGGGCCGAGACCAACGCGAGCACCAGATGCGCCTGCGGTTCGTCGGGGGCCAGCTCGACCGCGCGCCACGCGGCGTCGAGCGCCTGCTGGCCGTTGCGCGCCTCGGCCAGGATCCCGGCGCCGGCCCGCTGCGCGTACGCGTCCGCCGGACCGCCGGTGAGGATCCGGTCGGCGGTCGCCGCCGCCTCGCCGTACCGGCCCAGGTCGACCAGAGCGAGAGCCCGGACGACCAGGGGTCCGGCCGCGTCGGGCGCGGCGGCCGAGGCGGAGTCGGCGGCGGCCAGCGCCTCGACGGGTCGCCCCGCCGCCAGGTGCAGCCGGGCCAGCAGGGTCAGCGCCGGCCCACCAGCCGTCGGCACCGGCTCACCGGCCGGGGCCAGCTCCTCGACGGCCTCGTCGTACCGACCCAGCTCGGCGAGGAGTTGGGCGCGGTTGAACCGGCCGTCCGCGTCGTCGTCGCCGGTCACGGCCGGGCCGCCGGGTCGTCGTACACCAGGGCGACGGCGATGCCGGCCAGCCCCTCACCGCGCCCGGTGAAGCCGAGCCCGTCGCTGGTGGCGGCGGTGACGGTCACCGGGGCGCCGACCGCCGCGGAGAGCACCCGCTGGGCCTCCGCACGGCGCGGCCCGATCTTCGGGCGGTTCCCCACCACCTGCACCGAGACGTTACCGATCGCGAAGCCCGCCGCCCGAACCCGTCGGGCCGACTCGGCCAGCAGCGCCAAACCGGACGCCCCCGCCCACTCCGGCTGGTCGACACCGAAGTTCGCGCCCAGGTCACCGAGCCCGGCGGCGGAGAGCAGGGCGTTGCAGGCGGCGTGCGCCACCACGTCGGCGTCGGAGTGACCGGCCAGGCCGTCCTCTCCCGGCCAGTGCAGGCCGGCCAGCCAGCAGGGCCGGCCGGCCGCGAAGGCGTGGATGTCGGTACCCACGGCCACCCGAGGAACGATCATGGCCACGAGGGTACGCGCCGGTCGTGCCCGACGCCGGTGCCGCCCGCCGTCACCGGCCGCTGGCCAGCAGGTGTTCGGCCAGCGCCAGGTCGAACGGGCGGGTGATCTTCAGCGCGTACTCCGAGCCGGGTACGCAACGGACCGCGACGCCCAGCTTCTCGACCAGCCCGGCGTCGTCGGTCAACGGATCGCCGGCTGCGGCGTGCGCGGCGGTCAGCACGCCGCGCCGGAAACCCTGCGGGGTCTGCACCGCGCGTAACGCAGCCCGGTCGACCGTGCCGAGGACCACCTCACCGGCCCCGACCTCCTTGATCGTGTCGACCACGGGTAGGACCGGGATCACCGCGTCGTCGCCGGAACGGACCGCCGCGGCGACCAACTCGACCAGCTCGGGCGGGGTCAGCGCCCGGGCCGCGTCGTGCACGAGCACGATCTGCGGCTCCGGCGGGACGGCTGCCAGGGCGGCCGCCACCGAGGCCTGCCGCTCGGCGCCGCCCGGCACCACCGTGACCGGTGCCACCGGGGCCAGCAGCTCCCGTACCGCCGCCATCCCGGCCGGCGGGGCGGCCACCACGATGGTGTGCACCGACGGCGCCGCCGCGACCCGGCGTACGGCGTGCACCAGCAGCGGCTCGCCGCCGAGCAGCCGCAGCGCCTTGGGTGCGCCGGGTCCGAGGCGTACCCCGGCACCGGCCGCAGGAACGAGGACCGCGACGTCACCGCGCGGATTGAGCTGCGCGGTCACGTCGCGGTCCTCGGATTTGTTCGCTGCGGGGTGGGTACGACGATGCCGTGAGGTCAGGCCTCGGTCAGAACCTTGTCGAGCAACGTCTCCGCCTCGTCCTTGGTGCTCTTCTCGGCCAGCGCGACCTCGCCGACGAGAATGTCGCGGGCCTTGGCGAGCATGCGCTTCTCACCCGCGGACAGGCCCCGCTCCCGCTCCCGACGCCACAGGTCCCGCACGACCTCGGCGACCTTCAGCGGGTTGCCGGAGGCAAGCTTCTCCAGATTCGCCTTGTAACGCCGCGACCAGTTGGTCGGCTCCTCGGTGTGCGGTGCGCGGAGCACGTCGAAGACCTTCCCGAGGCCCTCTTCGCCGACCACCTCGCGCACACCCACGATCTCGGCGTTCTCGGCGGGCACCCGGACCGTCAGGTCACCCTGGGCGACCCTCAGGACGAGGTACTGCTTCGGCTCGCCCTTGATGACCCGAGTCTCGATTGCCTCAATGAGTGCGGCCCCGTGGTGGGGGTAAACAACGGTCTCGCCGACACTGAAAACCATAGGTTCGAAACCCCTTTCGCTGTGTCTAGGGTAACACGCTCAGGCACCGATGTCCCACCGCTGTCCTGACCGTTGGCGCAGCTCAGGGGCCCTGTGAGAGGTATTTCTTCAGCTTGACAGGCGGTCAAACCGATGGTTTGCACACACTCCGTGACCAACAGATGACACCCCGGTACGGGTGATCGGAGCGTGGATTTCTGAGGCTGTGCGCTCCTCCCATGATATCCCGCCGCCGGCTCGCCCGCCCAGGTCTGGCGGGATGAGGGCCGGTGCGGGACGCTGGAGACACCTGCCGTCGTTCGCGAACCGCTTCCCCCGGGGGTCCGATGGGCACGCCTGACGCAGAAGGCCACCGACCGCCCGACGGGCTGCCCGACCTGCCACCGCACTGGGGTCGGGTGGTCATCCCGGACGACGCCTCGGCGCTGGCCGGGGAGGCCGCCCAACTCCGCCGGGAACTGCGCCGCCAGGGCAACCGAAACCACCGACCGGGACCGGGCCTCCGCCCGCCGGGACGCCACCCGTTCGCCCTGCCCGAGCTCGTGCTGCTGGTCGCGCTCCTCACCACCGTTGCCGCCCTGGCAGCCGTCATCTGGCCCCGGTCGGCGCGCGACCCCGACCGGCCCGGCGAGCCGCCGACCGCGTCGTCCACCCCGCCCGACCTGACCGGGCGACCGCTGCCGGCGCTCGACCTGGTCGACGCCGAGCAGTCACCGGTGCCGCTGCGTCGGCTGCTCCCCGCGGTGATCATCCTGGTGGACGCGTGCACCTGCGCCGAGCAGGTGGCCGCCGCGGCTACCGCCGCCCCAGCCGGTGTCACGGTGGTGACCGTCACCGGCGACCGTAGCGTCGACCCCGCCGCCTCTAACGACAGCCAGGCCCTCGCCGATCCCGCCGGTGGCCTGCGCGCCGCCCTGCGCCTCGCCCCGACCCCCGGCACCGCCCCCGCGCTGCTGGTCGACCGGACCGGCACGGTCACCCGGGTCCTGCCCGACCTGCGCTCGACCGGCGACTACCACACCGACCTCGCCCGGCTGGCCAGCTGACCATCCCGGACCAGGCGGCCAGCCGACGTCCGGCCGGTCCCCTCACCCGTCCCGCTCAGCCACGGTCGAGCAGGGCCGCGTAGAGAGTCAGCCCCGGCCCGAAGGCGAGCATCACCACCCGCCGGGGCGGCACGGCGGCGCGCGCCAGCCGGTCCAGGATCAGCAGCACCGTCGGGGACGAGCAGTTGCCGTGCTCGGCCAGCACCCCCCGGGAGGCCGCCAACGCCGCCGGCGGCAGGGCCAACTCGCGCTCGACCACGTTGAGGATGCGCGGGCCGCCCGGGTGGACGGCCCAACCGTCCACCTCGGCGACGCTCGCGCCGTGCCGGGCCAACAGGTCGTCCACCAGCGCGCGGACGTGCGCCGAGAGCACCTGCGGGACCTTCGGCGACAGACCCATCCGGAAACCGGTGTCGGTGACGTCCCAGGTCATGTGATCGGCGGTGGAGGTGTCGGTGACCGAGCTGACCTCCCGGATCCGCCAGCCGGGGCCAGCCGGTCCGGTCGGGGCCGGCAGCAGCACCGCGGCGACCGCGGCGTCGGAGAAGAGCGCGTGCGAGACGATCTGCTGGGTGTCCATCCTGGCCGTCGCCGGCTGGATGTGCAGGCTGGTCAGCTCGGTGCAGAGCAGCATCGCCGGCCGCCCCCGCGCGGTGACGAAATCGCCCGCCGCGCCCAGCCCCGGCAGCGCCGCGTAACAGCCCATGTGGCCCACGAACATCCGCTGCGTGTCCGGGGCCATGCCCAGGTCCCGGGCGAGCAGGATGTCCAGCCCCGGGGTGGCGTACCCGGTGCAGGAGCAGACCACGAACAACCCCACGTCGCCGGCGTCGAGGCCGGCGGCGGTCAACGCCCGCCCCACCGCCTCCTTACCCAACGGCAGCGCCTCCACCTGGTAGCGCCGCATCCGGCGCTCGGTCGGCCAGTCGGAGACGTCCTCCAGCAGGGGGTTCACCGCCGCCTGCCGCCGGTCCACCCCGGAGTTGGCGAAGATCCGTTCGGCCAGCGCGCGGGTGGCGCCCGAGAAGTGCCGGGAGAAGAAGCCCTCCCACAACTCGTCCTGCCGGGCGGCCGGCGGTTGCGCCGTACCGAGACCCGCGATCACTGGCACGGCCATGTCCCCACCTCTCGTCCGGTTCTGCCTGCCCGAGCTACCAACGAGGCGCCGATCCGTCCCGGTCCGGGTCACCGCCGAGCGCCGCCACCCCGAGCCAGTCGGCGCACACGTCCGAGGTGGCCGGGTGCAGCGAGCCGCAGCGGGCGTCCCGGTAGAGCCGTTCCAGCGGATGGCCCCGTCGGGTGGCCGACGTGCCGGCCGCCTCCAACACCGACGCGGCCACCTCGGCCGCCGTCGTGCCGGCCAGCAGCTTCGCCCGCCACACCCAGCGGTTGGTCTCGGCGTCCCCCGGGGCCTCGTCCACCCGGCGGGCCGCCTCCGCCACGACCAGTCCGGCCGCGGCCACCGCCGCGTCCGCCCGACCGAGCCGGGCCCGCACCGCCGGCAGGCCGGCCAGCCCACGCGCGTTCAGGTGTTCGGCGGCGGCGTCCAACGCCGCCCGCGCCACTCCCACGTAGACGGCGGCGTAGCTCGCCACCAACCAGTGCGGCATCAGCTGGGCGACCACCAGGGCCAGCCCCTCCACCCCGCCGAGCAGCCGATCGGCCGGCACGGTCACGTCCAGGTGCAGGTCGTGCGAGGCGGTGGCCCGCATGCCGAGCGAGTCCCAGGTCGGCTCGACGGTCAACCCGGCACCGGCCGGCACGAGGAACTGGGACACCACCGACTGGTCGGTGGCGCTGCGGGCGGCCACCAGATAGCCGTCGGCGTGCCCCGCCCCGGAACAGAAGGTCTTCGCACCCTTGAGGTGCCAGCCGCCGTCGACCGGCTCGTACACGGTGCTGAGCTGCGACAACCGGGCACCCGCGCCGCGTTCGCTCATCGCGACCGCGTACCAGGAGCCATCGGCCGCCGCGCGCAGCAGCCGGTCCCGGGCGATTAGCGCCTCCTCCGGTACGCCCAACGCCTCGGCCAACTCCTCGGTGACCGCCCCCAGCGCCCCGGTGACCGAGGCGTGCATGTTGAACACCAACGCGGTGGCGCCGTTGCCCCGGGCCAGCTCGGTGGCGACCGCCGTGTACTGCGCGAACGTCGCGCCCGCGCCACCCAGCCCGGGCGGGACCATCAGGCCGAACAACCCCGCCTCGCGCAGGTCGGCGAAGTCCTCCACCGGGAACGAGCCGTCCTCGTCGTGCCGGGCCGCCCGCGCGGCGAACCGCGGCGCCAACCGGCGGGCCGCCTCCAGCGCGTGCACCGTCATGTCGCCCCCTTCTGTGGCTTCTCCCTCTACCCCCGTCCGGGCCCGGTCACCCGTGCCGGACGCCACGCCCCTGGTAGAGCACGGCAGTGGACCAGGTCGGTTTGATCCGGGGTTCCCGGTCGAGCCGCCCGACCGTGCCGCCGCGCCACCGCCGCAACAACCAGGCCGCCGTGTCGGACAGACTGGGCCGGACGCCGCGTACGCGCAGGTGGACGCCGTGCCGGGCGGCCTCGACGACCAGTTGCCGAGCATCCACGAACAACCGTGGATCGTGGATGCCCCGGGGCACCGTGGGCAGCCGCTCCCCGATCTCCACCGCGACCAGCCGGGCCAACGCGGTGTCGTTGAGGGTGTCCACCACCAGCAGCCCGCCGGGACGCAGCAGCCGGCACGCCTCGGCGACCGCGCGCCGCCAGTCCGGTACGTGTTCCAGCACCTCCCCGGCGGCCACCACGTCGGCGCAGCCGTCGGCCAGCGGCACCGCGGTGGCGTCCCCGACGAGCACGGTCACCCCGTGGTCGGCGGCCTGGTCCAGAGCCGAACGGGTCAGGTCGACCCCGACGTGCCGGTAGCCCTTGCCAGCCAGGTGTGGGGCCATCAGCCCGGCACCACAACCCAGGTCGACCAGGAGAGCGTCGGGACGGGACGCGGGCGGCACCAGCGCGGCCCGCGCCCGGGCCAGCCAGTGCAGCATGGCGAACGCGCCGTCCGGTCGCCACCACTCGCCGGCCAGGTCGTCGTACTGGCGGGGGTCGTTGCGGGGCAGGAGGC